>DAIRGH010000026.1:0-32906 GCA_036794585.1 Solirubrobacterales bacterium
CGCTGCAACAGCGCCGGCGCAGCGGCGCGCTGATCGCGCTCGGCGGCCTCCTGCTGCTCGCCGCGGCAATCGCGGCGATCGTCGCCATCGCGGGGGGCGAGGATGTCGAGCTCGCGCAGGCCAACACGCTCGCGGTGATCGATCCGGAGACCAACCGCCTCGTCACCACGGTGCCTACGGGCATCGAGCCGGGCGACGTCTCCGCCGACGCTGAAAGCATCTGGGTCGCAAATCGCGGCGACGACACCGTCACCCAGGTCGACCCGGACGCCAAGGCGGTCACGCACACGACGCCGGTGAAGGAGACCGTCGGGGCGTTGGCGGCGGGCGCCGGGGCAGTCTGGATCACCGGCAGCCGCGGCACCAAGCTCGTGCGCCTGGATCCCGCCTTCCAGTCGACACGCTCGTTCCCGCTCGAGGCTTCGGACATCCTGGGATCGCCCGGGAAGCCCCCGGTTGCGGTCGGGGACACTGGTGTTTGGGCGGTGAGAGACCCTGGCGTGGCGCAAATCGATCCCGACACCGGCAGGACGGGTGCCCGGGTGACGCTGGGCAACAGCACGAGCGCGATCGCGACGGGCCACGGTGGCGTCTGGGTCGCCGACGACGTCGACAACACCGTGGCCCGGATCGACCCTCGGAGCGCCAACGCGGTCACGGGCACCGCGCCGGTGGGACAGGGTCCTACCGCGGTCGCGGTCGGCGAGGGCTCCGTATGGGTCGCCAATACGCAGGATGACACCGTTTCGCGGGTCGATCCGGCGACGATGGCGGTGACCGCGACGATCCCCGTCGGCGTGCGACCGACGGGCATCGCCGCGGCGGATGGCGCGGTCTGGGTCGCGAACAGCGTCGACGGCACGGTCTCGCGCATCGACCCCGCAAGCAACCAGGTCGTGGTGACGATCGAGCTCGGGGAGGCGCCTCAGGCCATCACGGTCGCGCACGGAATGGTCTGGGCGACCGTTCAGGCGGCGCCGTCCCCGCCCGAGGCGCCGCCGGTCGCAGCCGAGGGTGATGTCGCTCAAGTGCTTGTCTCCGAGGACCCCGGCTCGGTCGATCCAGCCCTGGCCGAAGACCCCGACGACCTCCAGCGCCTGGGCGCCACGTGCGCGCTCCTCTACAACTACCCGGACCGCCCGTTTCCGGCGGGCGCCCAACTGCAGCCCGAGGTCGCCACCCGGGCGCCTTCGATCTCAGACGACGCGCGCACCTACGAGTTCGAGCTGCGCTCCGGATTTCGCTTCTCCCCGCCTTCCAACCAGCCGGTGACCGCGGCGGCCTTCGAGCGCGCGATCGAGCGCGCGCTCGACCCGGACCTGGGCTCGTACGGGCACACCCTGATCCGCGACATCGTCGGCGCCAAGGAGTACATAGACGGGCAAGCGCGCCGCGTCGCCGGGGTTGTCGCGAGCGGGCAGACGCTGCGGATAGAGCTCGAGCGGCCGGTGGAGAATTTTCTCGCACGGCTTTCGACCCCGTGGTTCTGCGCGGTCCCCCCCGACGCGCCCGTCGACCGCGACGGCGTCGACACTCTGCCATCGGCAGGCCCCTACTACGTCGCCTCGTACCTCCGCAACCGCTCCCTCGTCCTGCGGCGAAACCCGAACTACGGAGGAGAACGCCCCCAGGAGCTGGCCGAGATCCGATTCGTGATCGGCGTCGGCGACGAGCGCGCGATCGAGCAGGTCGAAGCGGGAGAGGCGGACTACGTCGTGCTCAACGAGCCCATCGGCGCTTACAACGCCACAGCAGCACTGGCGCCGCGCGAGCTCCGCCGGCTCACGGTCGACTACGGACCGGGGAGCGAGGCGGCTCGCGCCGGGGTCCAGCAGATCTTTCCCCAGCCGGCACCGGTGCTGCACTACTTCCTCTTCAACGAGAGCGCTGACCCGTTCGACGACGTGCGCCTGCGCCGTGCCGTCAACTACGCAGTCGATCGCCGCGCGCTCGCCGCCAACAGCGGGATCGGCGGCATCGGCAGGCCCACCGATCAGTTCATCCCGCCCGGGCAGCCGGGCTTTGAGGACGCGACGATCTACCCGCTCGCGGGCCCCGACCTCGCCACGGCGCGAAGGCTCGCCGGCACAGAGCAGCATCGCGCTCTGCTTTACACGTGCGACCTTCCGAACTGCACGCGCCACGGCCAGATCCTGCGCTCGAACCTCGCCAGGATCGGGATCAGGGTCGACGTGCGCCAGTTCGCGATCGCGGATTTCTTCACACGGGTCTTTGACCCGGAGGAGCCCTGGGACATCGCCTACTGGAACTGGCTCTCCGACTACGCCGATCCGGCGACCTGGATCAATGACCAGCTCGGGGTCGGAACCGGGCCGCCCACCGAGCTGGACGATCCCGAGTTCCAGCAGCGAATGGAGGCGGCGGCGCGGCTGACGGGCGGCGCGCGCCTGCGCGCCTACGCGCGCCTCGACCGTGATCTATCCGCGCGGGCCGCGCCGGCCGTGCCCCTCGCCACCGGCAATCCCAGCCATTTCCTCTCCGCGCGCATGGGCTGCGAGGTCCTGCATCCGATCTACAGCCTCGACCTCGCCGCCCTCTGCGTCAGCGACGAGACCGAGGCCGAGTGATCCTCAGCGGCGATCAGTCGTCGTCGCCCGCGCCCTCGTCCTCGCCCGAATCCTCTGCGTCGGTCGCGCCGGTGACGACGTCGAAGCTCCGGTCGAGCTGAACGGAGACCACGCTGCCGTCGGTCTGCCTCACCTCGACCTCGTAATAGCTCTCTTCGTCGCCGGTCTCGGTCTCGACCACCTCGCCCCCGCCCGTGTGCTCGAGCGCCGCCGCGCTCGCACGGTCGAGGTCGCTGCCGGTGATCGGCTGCTCGTTGTCGTCTCCGCCGGTCGCCACGGCGACCGCGGTACCGCCGGCGGCCAGCGCCAGGACCGAGGCGCCGACGATCAGGATCTTCGATCGCTTGGTCATTTGCTCCTCCAGTGAGTCTGGGTCGACTATCTCTTACCCGCGCGGGATGAAATGAGGGTGAAAGGCAGGCACGGGCTAGGGTGTCTCGCAAGCAGCCACACCCACAGAAGGAGGCCTCATGGCGGTCGTCGTGGTCGCGGAGATCGAAGGCGGAAACCAGGACTTCTACGAGCAGGTGACCGGAAAGGTGATGCCGGGCGGCGAGCTCCCCGATGGAGCGAAGGTCCACATCGCCGGGCCGATCGAGGGCGGATGGCGGGTGATCACAGTCTGGGACTCCGAGGAGCAGTTCCAGCGGTTCCGCGATGAGCAACTGGCTCCGGCCATCGCCGAGGCCGGCGAGGAGACCAGCGTCAGTCCCCGGATCAGCGCCGATCAGGTCCACAAGCTGATCACCGCGTAACGAGCGCAGTCACGCTCGGTCCTCGCTCTACTGGGCCCGTTAAGGATGGAGAACGATCTTTAAGGCCTGGTGGTGATCGTAGATCTCATACGCGTGAGCGGCCTCGTCCAGCGTCATGTGATGCGTGACCAAGGGCGCCGGGTCGAGCGCTCCGGCGCGGATGCGCTCGAGCACCGTGTCGACGTGCTTGATCACGTTGGCCTGCCCTGTCTTCAGCGTGAGCGCCTTGATCCAGACGATCCCCATGTGAACCTCAATCCGCTCGGTGTATGCCCCGGTCGCGGACACCGTTCCGGCCTTGCGGGTGAGCCGGCAGGCAAGCTCGAGCGCGTCCGGATGCCCGACCGCGTCGATGCTCACGTCCACGCCGCGGCCGTCGGTGTGCGCCTTCGCCGCCGCCCGCGGATCTTCCTCGGTCAGGTGAACGGGCTGCGCCCCGAACGACCGAGCCATCTCGAGCCGCTCAGCGACGGTGTCAACAGCGATCACGGGATCGGCGCCCGCGGCGCGAGCCGCCTGCACCGCGCATAGCCCGACGGGGCCCAGTCCCAGCACCGCCACCGACGAGCCCTCCTCCACCTCGGCCTCGGCAACCGCGTGCCAGCCGGTGCCCATCACGTCACCCACGAACAGGGCGACCTCGTCGGTCATCCCCGGAGGGACCTTGCGGAGGATGAGGTCCGCGTTCGGGACCAGCAGCTCGTCCGCCTGCGCCCCCTGCAGCGCGCCGAGCGTGGCGCCGTGGCCGAACACCCGGCTCTGATCGCACTGGTGAAAGTCACCGCGGGCACAGAAGAAGCACTCACCGCACGCGGTCGAGTAGGTACCCAGCACCCGGTCGCCCTCGGCGACTGAGGTGACCTCGGGGCCCGCCTCGATCACCGTGCCCACGTACTCGTGCCCCAGGGTGAACCCCTGCTCGACCTGCACCCGGCCGCGATAGATGTGCAGGTCCGAGCCGCAGATGCCGCTCGCCTCGGTTCTGATGATCACGTCCGTGGCCGAGGTGAGCTCGGGCTCGGGCACCTCGTCGACGCGCACCTCGCCAGGCGCCTGAAAGGTCACGCCCCGCATTGCACCTCCGAGCTCAGCCTGTAGAGCGCCGACGCGACGTCGAACAGGTCCGCCACGGCGCCGTAGTCCGCGATCGAGAAGATCGGGGCGGCCGGGTCCGTGTTCACCGCGATGATCGTCCCCGCGCCACGGATCCCGGCCAGATGTTGCCCCGCTCCGGAGATGCCAAGCGCGAGATACACGGCCGGCCGCACCGTCCTTCCGGACTGGCCGACGCCGCGCGATCGGTCGATCCAGCCGGCGTCGATGACCGGGCGCGATGCGCTGAGGGTCGCCCCGAGGCGCTCCGCCAGCTGCTCGAGCCGAGCGACGTTCGCCTGCTCGCCGACGCCCCGCCCGATCGACACCAGGAAGTCGGCCTTGGTGATGTCGACCCCGTCCGTCTTCGGCTCAACGAAGCCGAGATGCTCGGTCCGCGGGGCCGGCAGGTCGGTCGCGATCTCGCGAGCGGCGACCGCGTCATTCGTCGCGGCCGCCGGCGCGAACGCCCCGGTGCGGACCAGCACGATCGTCGTCTCCTTGCCGGGGAAGTCGAGCTCGGCCTCGAGCTTGCCGCCGTAGACCTCGCGCCAGACGATCGGACCGCCGTCCCAGGCGACCCGGGTCACGTCGCCGGCGAAGCCGTGCTCGCCGCGGGCGGCGACCGCTGCGGCGAACCCGAGCGCGTCGGCGCCGTGGCTTGCGATCACGACGCTCGGTCGCAGCTCTGCGATCAACGACTCGAGCGCCGCCTCGGCGACGTGCGCCTCGAAGTGCTCGTTCGCCGTCGGCATGGTCACAACCTCGTCGATCCCCTCGTGCCGGAGCTCGGGGGCGAACCTGGCCGGGTCGCTCGCGATCACCGCGACGATCAGTCGCTCACCCGAAGCTTGCTTCAGCTCGTTGCCGGCCGCGATCGATCCAGCCGTGACCTCGCGCAGCTCCCCCCGGCGCGTCTCGGCGATGACCAGGATCGAGCTCACGGCGACAGACGGGAGGAGACGATCGCAAGGATCTTCTGCGCAACCTCATCGGGGCCGCCCTTGAGCATCTCGGCCCGCCCGGTGCGGTTGGGCGGCGCGAGTCGGCGAACATGAGCCCCGGCCGCGCGTTCGAGGTCATCCGTCCGCAGACCGAGGTCCCCCAGCCCGAGCACCTCGAGCGGCTTTTGCTCGGCCCGCTTGATTGCCCTCAGGTTCGCGTGGCGAGGCTGGTTGACGCCGGTCTGCAGCGTGAGCAGCGCCGGCGCCGCCACCGAGACCCGCTCGGCGAGTCCGGATTCGAGCTCGCGGTCGACTTCGACCGCGTTCGCCTCGGCGTCGTAGCGCAAGCGCTTGACCACGGCCACCCGCGGCAGGTCGAGCAGGCCGGCCAACGCCGTTCCAGTGGCGGCGTTGACGGCATCCGAGGACTGCGCGCCGCAGAAGATGAGATCGGGCGACTCGCGGCGAACGACCTCAGCCAGCAGTCGCGCGACTGTGAGCGGCTCCGGCTCGATCTCGTCGTCCCAGACTCGAATTCCCCGATCCGCACCCTTGGCCAGAGACGTGCGCAGCGCCTCGTCGGCCTCCTGGTCTCCGACGGTGATCGCGACCACCTCCGCGCCATGCACGTCGCGCAGCTCGAGCGCAGCCTCCAGCGCGAACAGGTCCCACTCGTTGACGGCGCGCCGCGGGTCGTCGGGCAAGCCGACCTGCTTCACCGCGACGGCGACCTTCATCAGCCTCCGGCTGGACCGGTGGCGCCGACCGCAGCGAGGTCGGGGAGCTTGCTGGGCCGCGAGGCGACCTCGCGTAGGTACGGGAGCGGCAACGACGGATCCTCGCTGTCGATCTCCCGGGCGAGCCGGTGTCCGTCAAAGACACAATCAGCGATCAGGCGCGGTGCGACGCAGTCGCCGATCCGGTAGACGGCCTCGATCTCTTCGCTCTCGAAGCGCTCCTCCTCGGCGCGGAGATCGCGATACAGCTGATCGCAAGGTTCGCGCTGTGTTACGAGGACGACGCTGTCGGCCGACCACTCGACCGGGTCCGGCGAAAACGCGTGGACGCCGCTGAGACGATTGCCGTCGATCTCGAGGACCACATGGCTGGGGATGATCTCGACCCCCGCGGCGCGCAGCTGGCGGTTGATCTTGAACGCCTCGCCGGTGAGGAAGAGCGAGGGCCCGAGGTTCGGGAACGGAGTGATCATCGTGACCTGCTTGCCCGCGGCCATCAGCATCTCGGCCATCGCGACGGCCGTGAAGTAGCCGTCGGTGTCGTAGACGACCACGCGCTCGCCGGCGATCTCGGCACCGCCCGACACCTGCTCGGGCGTGTAGACGTTGGCGGCCTCGGCCCCGGGAATCGGCGCCTGCGTCGGGCCGTTCATGCCGTCGTCCCTCCAGCGCGCCCCGGTCGCGATGACGACGATCTCGGCCCCGTAGGTGAGCACGTCCTCGACATCGAGCCTGGTGTTCAAGACGAGCTCGACGTTGTCCAGCTTGTCGAGCTGGACCTGGCGGTAGTTGACGAGCCGGCCCCACTCTCCGAGATGCGGGTAGGCGCTGATGTGGCGCATGCAGCCGCCGATCTCTGCGTTCTCGTCGACGAGGTGGACCCGGCGCATGCCTCGCTTGCCGAGCACCATCGCGCATTCCATGCCCGCCGGACCGGCGCCGACGACGAGCACGTCCCGGTCGGCGTTCTTGGCCGGCTCGAAGCGCTCGGGATGCCACCCGCGCCGAAACTCCTCGCCCAGGGTCGCGTTCTGGGTGCAGATGATCGGCGCCGCCTGCGGGAAGCGTGAAGCGCAGACGTTGCAGCCGATGCACTCCCGGATCTCGTCGTAGCGGCCCTCCTCGATCTTCTGCGGCAGGAACGGATCGGCGATCGAGGGTCGCGCGGCGGCGATGATGTCGATCACGCCCGAGCGAACTGCCTCGGCCATGGTGTCGGGGTTCGTGAACCGGCCCACCGCGGCGACCGGCTTGCTGGTCGCCGCGCGCGCCTCGGCGATGTGATCTCGATGCGAGAACTCGCCCGCGAACCGCGAGGCGACGACGTCGTCACCCGCCCACTCGGCCGCCACCCAGCCGCCGGCCTGCAGGTCCCAGAAATCCACGAACGGGTCGGCGAGCTCGATGAACCGGTGGGCCTCCTCTGCCGCCCGGATCCCCAGTGGGCTGTCGTTGAGGGTGTCCACGCACAGGCGAGCCGTGAGCGCGATCTCGTCCCCGACCGCCTCGCGCACCCGTTCGATGGTCTCGACCCAGAACCGGGCCCGGTTGTCGATCTCGCCCCCGTACTCGTCGGTGCGCCGGTTGAACTTCGCCATCAGGAAGTGCTGGGTGATCGCGCCGCACTCCGCCCCGTGGACGTTGACGATGTCGAACCCCGCCCGAACCGCGCGCAGCGCGGCGTCGGCGTACCAGCCCTGGATCTCGCGGATGCCGGCCTTGTCGAGCTCGTAGCAGCTCTGCGAGTAGAGGCTCTCGTCGGTCATCTGGCTGACGCTGCGCGCCGGCAGACGCGACTCGAGGTTGCCGACGACGCAGCCGCCGTACCACAGCTCGACGCCCGCGAGCGCATCGTGCTCGTGCGCGAGATCAGCCGTCAGCGACAGGCGCTCGATGTCGGCGTCGTCCCACAGTCGCGCCGAGACCAGCGGCAGCGAATCGCTGGAGGGATGGACCGAGCAGAACTCGGTGTTGACGGCCGCCCAGCCGCCCTCGGCCTTCATCGCCCGGAGGTACGCCTGAGCACCCGGGACGTCGCTGCCGTAGCTGGTGCAGTGAGGGGCCTGGTAGAAGCGGTTGCGCAGTTGCTTCGGGCCGATCTGCACCGGCTCGAAGAGAATGTCGTGTCGGGGATCGCGGCTCATCACTTGCCTTCCTTGTTCGCGTTTCGAAGCTGCTCGGTCGCCGCTTCGTCGACGTGCACTTCCCCCGGTACCGACCCATGCGTGATCACGACGCCGTAGTGCTCACGCGCGGCCTCGACCGACACCCAGCGGTCGCGAACGTCGCGGGCCACCGCCCCGACATCCCGGCTGAGAGGATCGCCGTAGCCCCCACCCCCGGCCTCCAGGCCGCGAACCCATTCGCCGGGTTCGAGGGTGACGTCGCCGATGGGATCGAGCGCGACCTCGGTTCCGTCGCGCTCCAGCTTGCTCACCAGCGCCGCTCCGCCCGGTCCGCCGCCCACCGCACCGAGCGGTGGGTGATCGGCGAAGTCCGCGAAGTAGAAGACCTGCATCGAGTCGCCGGTCGGCCCGTACACCGTCTCGCTCGCCGGCGCTCCGCGGTGGCGGCCCGGCCCGCCGCTGTCCTCGAGCAGGCGCAGGCTGCGGAAGCGCAGCGGGTACTTCTGCTCGAGCACCTCGATGCTGTCGATGTAGATCGCCTTCGCGCAGTCCGGCATCGCATACGTGACCCAGCCGTCGGTCTCGGGGGCGCCCGGCCCCCCGTTGTTGCCGATCACGACCTCGTTGACGTACGGGCCGCCGTCGCCGCGCGGGTCGTTGCCGGAGACGACGGCGAACCCGGCGCCCAGCGCGCCCGCCCCCTCGGCGAGGCCATAGCCGTCGCCGAGGCTGGTGAAGGCGACCTGGACCGCGTTGATCAGCCGGTTGAGCAGGTTCGTCGTCGCCATCGACGCCGAGTAGGGGAAGGTCAGCCCGCCGATCGTCGAGCCCTCGCGCAGGAGCACGTCGATGCAGCGAAAGCTGCCGGCGTTGTGCGGCACGTCCGCGGGCAGGCAGTTGTAGACGCCGACCATCGCGCCGGCCATCGCGCAGGCCTCCGAGAGGTTCAGGCCGAACTGCCGGCAGTCGACGTTGTCGCGCAGGTCGACCTCGATCTTGCCGGCGTCCGGGTCGACCTCGATCGCGACGTTGACCGTCACCTTCTCGTCGTCGCCGGGAAGGAGGTCGTGGGTGCTCGACGCCTGCAGCCGGCAGGCGGGAAGCTCGCCGATGGCCTGAGTCATCCGCCGCTCTGAGTAATCGAGCCAGTCGGCGATGAATTCGCGCAGGGTCTCTGTCCCGTACTTGTCGACCAGCTCCTTGAGCCGCCGCTCCCCAACGCGCACCGCGCCGATCGCCGCCAGGTAGTCGCCGTACCAGACGTCCGGCACACGGATGCGCGCCCGGCACATTCGGATGATGTCGTCGACGTCGCGGTAGTCGCGCTGCACGCGAACGCACGGAAAGGTGAGCAAGCCCTCCTCATAAACGTCGGTGGCGAAGGGCATGTAGGTGCTCGGCGCCGAGTTGCCGCAGTCGGCCTGATGGGCCTTCGCCGAGACGGTCAGGAAGTGCTCGCCGTCGATGAAGACCGGCACCAGCAACGTGTGATCCGCGCCGTGCGTGTTGCCGAGGTGCGGATCGTTGTGCAGGAAGGCGTCGCCCTCGGCCATGTCGGGGTGCAGGCGCCCCATCCAGCGGGTCTGAAGCCCCGCCCCCAGCACATGGGCCTGCAGACCCTCGGCCGCCGCGAGGAGCTGATCGTCGGAGGTGACGATGCAGCACGAGAAGTCGCGGGCGGTGTTGAGCACGGAGGAGCGGCCCGCGCGAAACAGCGTGTTGGTCATCTCGCGGACGATCGTCTCGAACCGGTTCGCGAGAACGGCGGTGAGCACCGAGCCGGCGCCGCCTTCCTGCACGCGCGCGTTCGCGATGGTGTCTGACCCAGTCGTCATCCGACCTCCACTAGGTAGTTGCCGAGGGCGGTCACGGTCAGCGAGGACGCCGGCGGGACGACGACCGTCGTCGTCGGCTCGGCGATCAGGCCGGGCCCCTCGATCCTGTCTCCCGGCGCGAGCGCGGCGCCGTCCGTGATCGTGGTCTCGACCCGCCCGAGCGCGGGGAAGTAGGCGCTGCGCTGCGCGCCTCCGTTTGCATCGGCCCGCTCGCCGGCGAGGTCGCGCAGAGGCGGCTTCGGCGGGGTCGCGACCAGCCGGCCGCGGCAGTAGAGGATCTCAACTGCCTGGCCCGGCTCGTGCACGGCGAAGACCCGCTCGTGCAGCTCGTCGAAGTCCTTGACGAACGCGCGCACGTCATCGTCGTCGCGCGGCGCGCCCTTGGGCAGCGCGACCTCGAGCGTCCAGGCCTGGTACGCGTAGCGCGCCTCGACGAACCAGTCGATCCGGCTCTCGCGCTCGCTCCCCTCGGTCAGCGTTTGCGCGAACTCGGTCAGCTCCCGCTCGATCTCGGTGAACGCCGAGTCGATCTCGGCGTAGGCGAAGGCCTCGCTGCTCGAAAAGGCGGTGCGGCCGCTCTCCATGATGATGTCGCTGTGCTGACCGCCGAAGGCGCTCAGCGCGCCGGCGGTGCGCGGCACGAGCACCCGGTCACAGCCGAGCTCGGCGGCGATCGCGACGATGTTGAGCCCGGCGGCGCCGCCACCGGCGATCACCGCGCTCTCGCGCGGGTCGATCCCCTCGTTGACTGTGATCTCCTTGATCGCGGCGACCATCAGCTCGTTGGCGAGCGTCAGGACGGCGGCGGCCGCGGCGTCGCGGTCGACCCCCATCTGCCGGCCGAGGTCCTCGATCACCCGCCGCGCGGCACCGACGTCGAGCGGCATCGCACCGCCCAGGAACCGGTCGGGATCGAGGTAGCCGAGCACCACCGCGGCATCCGTGACGGTGGGGCGATCGCCGCCGCGGCCGTAGCAGGCGGGCCCCGGGTCGGCGCCGGCGCTCTCGGGCCCGACTCGCAGCAGCCCGCCGGGGTCGAGCCACGCGATTGAGCCGCCTCCGGCCCCGATCGATCGCACGTCAACCGAAGCCAGTCCGGTCAGGTGGCCCTCGAACGGCGCGCCGAGCCAGGTCTCGCGGGCGAACACGATGCCGCCGTCGCGGACCACGCTCACGTCGAAGCTCGTCCCGCCCGCGTCGCAGACGATCGCGTCGCTGCCGGCCAGCTCGTGCTCGCTGTACAAGCGGCCGGCGACGGGGGCGAGCGAAGGGCCGGATCGGGCGGCGAAGATCGGCCGCTCGATCAGCCGGTCCATCGGCAGCACGCCCCCGAACGAGGACGCCGCGACGAGCTCGCCCCAGAACCCGGCCTCCTGCAGGCCCGCCTCGATCTCGCGCAGGTGCTCCTGCATGAGCGGCTTCAGCGACGCGTCGATCGCGGTCCCCGAGGTGCGCCTGTACTCGCGGATGATGGGGTTGAGCCGGTGCGAGAGCGTGAAGGGAACGCCCGGCAACTCCTCTTCGAGCAGTGCGCCCAGGCGCAGCTCGTGCTCCGGGTTCGCGATCGACCACAGCAGCGAGACGGCGACGGCCTCCACGCCTGCCGGCTCGAGCGAGCGGACGACCTCGCGCGCAGCGTCCATGTCGATCGGGACCACGATCTCGCCGTCGGCGCCGATGCGCTCCGGGATCTCGAAGGTCAGATGCCGCGGGATGTAGGGCTCCGGGAACGGGCGCCGGAAGTCGTAGAGGTGCATCGACCCGCCCTCGCGACGCAGGAGGATGTCCGGGAAGCCGTCGGTGCACAGAAGCGCCGTACGGGCGGTGCGGTTCTGGATGATCGCGTTGGTCGCCTGCGTGGTGCTGTAGACGAACAGCTCACACGCCTTGAGCACTGCCTCTCGCGTCAGGTCGATCTGCGAGCCGGCGGCTTCGATCGCGTTCGACAGCCCCTCGATCAGGCTGTGCGGAGTGGTCAGCGCCTTGCCGACCGCGACTCGGCCGGAGCCGTCGGAGAGCACCACGTCGGTGAACGTCCCCCCGACGTCGCAGGTGAGCTTGATCGCGGTGCCGGATTCGCGTGAGCGGTCGCTGCTCACGACAGCGCCCCCTTGATTCCGTCGATCGCACCCGGGTCCTCGAGGGTCGACAGGTCGCCGGGGTCCTCACCCAGAGCCGCCGCTCGAATCGCGCGACGGACGATCTTGCCCGAGCGGGTCCGCGGCAGTGCGCCGCAGACGACGACGCGGTCGGGTCGAAACGGCTTGCCGAGCACACTCGCGGCCGCGTCGGCGAGCTCGTCGGGATCGAGCTCGGCGCCGGGCTCGGCGACGACGAAGGTCCAGATCGTCTCGCCCTTGATCGCGTGCGGCATCGGCACCGCGGCGGCATCCAGCACTCCGCTCTGTGCGAGCAGAGCGGCCTCGACCTCGGCCGGGCCGATTCGCTGCCCGGCGACGTTGAGGGTGTCGTCGGAGCGACCGTGCAGAAACCACGCGCCGTCTTCATCGAAGCTCGCCCAGTCGCCGTGCGTCCAGATGCCGGGAAAGCGCGTCCAGTAGGTCTCGAGGAAGCGGTCCGGATCGTTCCAGAGCCCCTGCGTCATCCCCGGCCAGACGCTGCGGCAGACGAGCTCGCCGACCTGGCGGGGGCCGAGTTCGTTGCCATCGTCGTCGAAGACCGCGATGTCCATGCCGAGCGCGGGACCGCCGAGCGACGAGGCCTTGAGTCCCTCGATCGGCATCGGGATCAAGAAGCAGCCACCGACCTCGGTGCCGCCGGACAGGTTGACGATCGGCAACCGGCCGCCGCCGACCTCCCGCAGCAGCCACTCATACGCATCCGGGGGAATGGGCTCGCCACCCGTGGCGAGCACCCGCAGCGACTCGAGGTCGTACCTGGATCGCAGGTCGCGCTCGCCCGCGGACATCAATCCGCGCACCACGCTCGGGCCGATCGCGAGCACCGTGGTCCGGTTTCTCTCCGACGACTCGAACAGCCGCGTCATGGGCGCCATCGGGCTGCCCTCGATCAGGCAGAGCTGCGCCCCCATGACCCCGGCCGCGGCGATCGTCCACGGGCCCATGATCCAGCCGAGATCGGTGGGCCACGTGAGGATGTCTGTGTCGCGCAGATCGAGGCCGTACGCGGCATCCCGCGCGACGATCGCGAGCATGCCGCCGTGCGTGTGCAGCGCGCCCTTCGGCCGGCCGGTGGTCCCGCTCGTGTACATGAGCTCGAGCGGATGGGAAGCGTCCAGCGAGATCGCGTCGAACGGCTCGGGCTCCTCGCTGACCGCCTCGTCCCAGGCGACGTCGAAGCGGTCGTCCCACGGGACCTCCTTGCCGAGCCGCCGGAGCACGAGCACGCGCTCGACCGTCGGCGCCAGCTCGCGGGCCTGATCGGCGACGCTCTTCATGTCGACTTCCTTGCCGGCCCGCGGAAAGCCGTCCGCGGTGACGAGCACCCGAGCCTCGGCATCGACCAGTCGCGCCGCAAGCGCCTCGGCTCCGAAGCCGGAGAAGATCGGCATCGCGATCGCGCCGAGCTTCGCGCAGGCGTAGTACGAGGCGACCGCTTCAGGTGTCATCGGCATGAACAGGCCCACCGTTTGACGCGGCTCGACGCCCAGGTCCTGCAACGCCCTGGCGACGGCGTCGGTCAGCGTGCGCAGCTCCGCCCAGGTCAGCTCGCGGCGCTCACCGCGCTCGCTCTCCCAAACCAGGGCCCGCTTCGACCCGCTGCGTTCGACCCTGCGATCGAGGCAATGGTGAGCCAGGTTGACCCTGCCGTCCACGAACCAGCGCACCCACTCCCGGCCCTCGGAGTCGTCGAAGGTCTGGCTGTAGGGAACCTCGAACTCCAGGCCCAGGTCCTCGACGACCGCGTCCCAGAACGCGGCCGTGTTCTCAAACGAGAAGGCGCGCAGGTCCTCCGCCGACTCGACTTCGAGCTTTCTCATCAGGCGCGTGACGTGCGCGTCGGCCACCCTCTGGGCGTCGGGGCTCCAGAGGTACTGGGAATCCTGTGCGACGCGCGTGACGCTCACTGCTCCGGTACGAAGGCGATCGCTTCGATCTCGATGGCTGCCCCGAGCATCAGCCCGGCGCACTGGACGACCGAGCTCCCCGGCGGCTGATCGCCGAAGCGCTTGCTGCGCACCTCGCTGAACGCCGCGTACTCCTCGAGCGAGGTCAAGAACGTCGTCAGCTTGACCACGTCCGTGAGCTCGGCGCCCGCGCGGCGCAGGACACGCTCGATGTGGTCGAACGTGAGCTCGGTCTGTGAGGCGAGGTCCCCCTCGACGAGCTTCATGTCCTCGCCCAGCGCGACCTGGCCGGAGACGTAGATCCACCTGCCGGGCCCCTGGACCGCGACTCCCTCGCTGTAGTTCGCGAATGACGCGGGAAAGCGTTCGATCTGTTCCATCATCCCTCCTCAGGACTCGTGATCAATGGCGCGATGTCATCGAAGGCGGCCTCGAGGCCCGCGAGCGCCTCGCCGACGAGCTCGTCACTCATCGACGTCGCCATCGCCAGCTCTCCCCCGGGGCCGAGATAGACGCCGTGGTTGACCGCGGCGAGGTGAAGCTGAGCCGACAGCTCGGCGCTCGGCGACCCGCCGGGCGAGTCGAGCACGTAGACCCCGAAGGCCGAGCCGGCGCCCTGGACGGCAACCGGGATGTCTCCCTCGCGGCCGGCCTCGACGATGCCCGCGGCGAGCTCGGCCCCCTGTCGATCCATGGTCGCGATCCGCTCCGCGGTGAGGTCCTCGACCGCGATCCGGCCCGCGGTGCACCCGATCGGGTTGCCGTTGAACGAGCCGCCGTGATACAGCGCGTCGTCGCGGCGCTGGTCGAATACGTCGAGCAGCTCCGCAGAGGCGCCGATGGCGCCCACCGGAAAGCCACCCCCTATCCACTTGCCCAGGCAGACGAGGTCTGGATCCAAGCGGAACTTCTCCGGTGAGCCGCCCTCGGCGAGCCGGAACATCAGGCAGTCGTCGATGATGAAGAGCGCGCCGGCCTCCTTCGCCATCTGCTCGACGGCCTTCAGAAAGCCGTCCGGCGGCGGTGTGACCCGACCCGTGTAGGGGATCGGCTCGAGGATCACGGCGGCGATCTGCTCGCCGTGCTCGTCGATCTGCGCCTGAAACGAGTCGGCGTCGCCGAAGTCGGCGAGCAGGGTGCGGCCGGCGATCTCGCCCTGGCCCTCGAGCCCGGCCGAGAGGTCGTCGTAGAAGCCGTGGTAGCCGTGCCACGCCTTGAGCAGGAGCGGCCTGCGGGTCCAGTGGCGGGCGAGCTTTACGGCCAGCATGGTCGCCTCGGTCCCGGTGTTGACGAAGCGAACCCGCTCCGCCGCGTCGATGCGCTCGCAGAGCAGCTCGGCGAACTCGACCTGCGGCCGCGAGGTGCCGGGCCACGCGGTTCCCATCGTGAGCGCCTCGCTCACGGCCTCCTGGATCGGCGGGTAGGCGTTTCCGTGGATCAGGCTGAGCCCGTTGTTGGCGAAGTCGATGTAACGGTTGCCGTCGACGTCCCAGAGGATCGACCCGGCCCCGCCCTCGAAGACCACGGGGTAGGGCCGGAAGTAGGAGAAGCTGCGCGAGCTGCCCGCGGGCATCACCGCCTCCCCCCGCGCGATCAGCTCCGCCGATGTCGGTGTCCGCGCCTCGTAGGTCCCGCGAATGCTCTCGGCTACCGACATATCGATCATTCGGTATGCAAACCTATCCGCTGTTTCGAGGAGTGTCAACATCCGCGGCCGTGCGTCCGCCGAGCCAGCGATCGAGCACCGCAGGCCTCCGCCACTCGAACTCGCGACCGCCGGTGAGCCCGTTGCGGCGCAGGATCAGCCCGCCGATCAAGAACCCGGCCAGCAGGGTCGCACTCAGCCCCGGCCTCTCGGGGACCGAGAACGGCCCGAGCTCGCCGGATTCGACGGAATCGAAGAAGTTGCTCAGCAGCGAGACCGAGACCGCGCCGACGACGGCCCCGGCCAGTGACTTGGTGCCGCCGATGACGAGCATCGCGATCGTCAGGAAGGTGATCCCGATGAAGAAGTCGTTGGGCGTGAACGCCCCCTGAAACTGGGCGTAGAGAAATCCGCCGATGCCGATGATGAACCCGCTGAGCACGAACGCGATCGCGCGCTCGCGGGTGACGTTGACGCCGACGGCGCGCGCCGCGAAGTCGTCTTCGCGTGCGGCCCGCAGTCGAAGCCCCCAGCTCGAGCGTTGGTACAGGTACGCGACCACGATCGCCGCGACAGCCCACAGCAGGGCGGAGTTCATCGACGTGTTCGTCGGCACCCCGATCATCGTCCGGCTGCCGCGCGTCACCGCATCCCACTCCTGAGCGACCTCGTGGACGATCACCAGGACGGCGAACATGGCCAGCGCCGCCGCCAGCGGCTGCACGCGGACGATCGGAAACGCGATCAACGCGGCAAAGGCCGCGCACACGAGCCCAACAACGATCGCGGCCGGGAACGTCTCCAGGTGTACGTCGGCGAGGAACCCCGGCAGGTCCGGCAGCAGGACCCCCTTCTGGATCTCGGGGATCGTCAGCAGGGCGGTGACGTAGGCGCCGATCGCCATGAAGCTCATGTGGCCGAACGACAGGACGCCGGAGTTGCCGGCAAAGACGTAGAGGCCGACGACGAGGACGACGTTGACCATCATCTGCGTGACCTCGCGCTGAAACACGAGCGACTGCGACTGCGCGAGCAGCCAGACCGCGGCCAGGAGCAGGCAGAGGCTCAGGACCGGCCAGATCGCGCGCATCACGGTGTTGAGGTCGGCGGAGCGTTGCCTCATCTCACACCCGCTGCAGACTCGATCGCAGGATGACCAGTCCCTGGGGCCGCAGGGTGAGGACCAGGAGCACCACGCCGTAGACGAAGGCATCGCGGTACGGGCGCAGGGACAGGGGCAGGATCACCTGCAGGACGACGGTGAGGATGCCGAGCAGCAGGCCGCCGTAGACCGCGCCCTTGAGGCTTCCGAGGCCGCCGATGATCACCGCGATGAAGGCGATCAGCACCGGTGCGGTGCCCATGCCGGGAGTCACCGTCCCCCCTTTGGCGACGATCAGGATCGACGCGGTGGCGGCGAGCACGCCGGAGATCGCAAACGCGGCCATGATCACGGTGTTCGCCCGCACGCCGAGCAGCCGCGCGGTGGCGAAGTTCTCGGCCGCCGCCCGCATCTGGATCCCGATCGAGGTCCGCGACAGGAACGCGGCAAGCGAAGCGAGCAGGACCGCGGCGGCCACGACGCTGACGATGCTGAGCACGGGGATGCGCAGCGAGCCGATGACGATGCTGTCGCTGAGCCACTCCGGGAGCGGGACCCCCTTAGCCCGCCCACCGAAGATGACCAAGGCCAGGTTCTCCATCAAGAACGCGATGGCGAACGAGCTGACCAAGAGGACCGCCGGGTCGGCGTTGCGCAGGGGCCGAAAAGCGATCAGCTCGAGCACGAGCGCAACGGCGATGACGATGAGGACCATGCCCAGGATCTGAAGCGCCGCCGGCAGGCCGTCGAGCGCCCAGAGCGAGTAGCCGCCGACCATGATCAGCTGGCCGTGGGCGAAGTTGAGCAGGCGCATGATCCCGAAGATCAGCGCCACCCCGAGGGCGAGCAGCGCATACAGGCTGCCGAGGCTGAGGGCGTCGATCGCGTTCTGGATGACGTCGGTCATGCCTCCTCCACCCCGCCGCCCAGATACGCGCTTTCGATCCTGGGGTCGGCCCGGAGCTCCTCGCGGGTGCCGCTGAGCGCGATCCGTCCGGCGCTCAGCACGTAGGTCCGATCCGCGAAGTCGATCGCCTGAAACGCGTTCTGCTCGACCAGCAGAATCGTCACCCCGGCCGCGCGCAGGCGCCGCAGCGCCTCGAACACCACCTCGACCAGCCGCGGCGCCAACCCAAGCGAGGGCTCGTCGAGCATCAGCAGCTCCGGCTTGCACAACAGCGCTCGCGAGATCGCCAGCATCTGCTGCTCGCCCCCCGACAGGCTCCCCGCCGGGCTGTCCAGGTACGGGCGCAGGGCCGGGAAGCGCTCGAGCTCGGCCTCGATGTCGGCCGCCGGATCGGAGTTGCGACCCATGAAGGTCGCCAGCCGCAGGTTCTCCTCGACGGTGAGTGAGGTGAAGATCTGGCGGTTCTCGGGAACCAGCGCGAGGCCGCGCCGGACGAGCCGCTCCGGCGGCTCGCCCTTGGTGTTCTGCCCTCCGAACTGGATCTCCCCCTCGGACTGCTTGACGACGCCCGCGACCGTGTTGAGGGTGGTCGTCTTTCCGGCGCCGTTGGGGCCGATCAGGGCAACGGCCTCGTCGCGGTCCACCTGGATCGAGATCCCCCGCACCGCCTGGGTGCCCCCGTAGCCGACGACCAGGTCCTGGATCTCAAGCAGCGGGGGCATCGCTCGCAGTCCCGAGGTAGGCGGAGATCACCGCCGGGTCAGACCGGACCTCCTCTGGCGTCCCGAGGCTGATCGTCACACCGTGGTCGAGGACCAGGATGCGGTTGCAGATCCCCATGATCACCCGCATGTCGTGCTCGATCACGAGGACTCCGCACTCGAGCCGGGCCGGGAGGTTGGAGATGGTCTCGGCGAGCTCGTCGCTCTCCACCTCGTTGAGCCCGGCGGCCGGCTCGTCCAGGAACAGAAAGCGCGGGCGCATTGCGATCGCGCGGGCCACCTGCAGGCGACGCTCCTCCCCCGAGGAGAGCGAGTGCGCAAAGACGTCGGCTCGCTGCTCGAGGCCCAGCTCGGCAAGGGCGGCGCGGGCCCGGTCGCGCGCCTCGGCGCGACGAACTCCGAGTCCAACCGCGCCGACCTCGACGTTCTCGAACACGGTCAGGTCGGGAAACGAACGCCCGCTCTGAAAGGTGCGGGCGAGCCCGGCGGCGGCGAGGCGGTGTGGCGGGCGGTTCGTCACGTCCACCCCCTCCAGCTCGACGCCACCCGCAGTGGGCCGCTGAAAGCCGGTGATCGCGTTGACCAGCGTCGTCTTGCCCGCCCCGTTGGGGCCGATCAGCCCATGGACCTCGCCGACGCGAACCTCCAGGTCGACCCCGTCGAGGGCCTTGATGCCCTCGAAATGGACCGCGATGCCGACCGCCCGACAGTGCGCGACGGACTCGGAAGCCAGAGGCCTCCGAGTCCGTTCCGAGAGTACGTGTCTGTCGGGTCCGTCCGGCTCGGCCACCTCAGCGGTGCGTCAGCCGCTCGGGGTGGGAACCTCGCTCGCGTCCCACTCGGTGACGAACGAGGTCTTGCCGTCGTCGATGTTCATGATCCGCACGGTGCGTTCGAGGCTGATGTGGAACTCCGGGGTGAAGGTCGTCTCGAGGACGAACGGCTCGTCCGTGAACTCCTCCATCACCGCGGTCATCTCCTCGCCGTCGGTCGATCCGGCCTCCGTGACCGCTGCCTCGATCGCCTGCACCGCGGCGTATCCGCCGAGGAACGCCGACACGTCAGGTGGAGCGCCGCTTTCCTCTTCGAACGTCGCGAGCAGGTCCTTGACCTCCGGATCCGGGTCGTCTCCGTAGATCGAGGCCATCGCCGGGAAGTAGACGTCGCTCACGTTCGGGACGGCTTCCTTCCAGTAATCGCCGTCGAGGTCGGAGCCACCGACGATCGGAGCCTCGATCCCCGCGTCCCTGATCTGCTTGATCGCCCCGGCGAACCCGGGCTGGAAGCTCGAGACGTAGAGGAAGTCGGGCTCCTGAGACAGCCCCGTGATGCGGCTGACCTGAGCGTCGATCGACTGGTCTTCCTGCTTGAACGTGTCCTCGCCGACGATCTCGCCGCCGAGGTCCTCGAAGCGCGTCTTGAAGGACTCAGTCGCCTGCTTGTTCTGATCGAGCGTGTCGTCGAGCAGCACGTAGGTCGAGCTCCAGCCCTGCTCTTCATAGGCCCACTCCGCGGCGGCAGCACCCTCGGTGACGCCGGCGAGGCCCATCGTGTAGGCGAGGTTGCCGATGCCCGCCGGGCCGAAGCTCGTCGAAGCCGCGCAGAGCGAGATGCCGATCTTGCCCTCCTCCTGGGCAACGATCCCGGCAGGTGAGCCGAGGTCGAAGTCGCACGGTAGAAGCAGCACGTCGGCACCGTCGCTGATCACCTGGGTCGCCGCGTTACCGGCCAGCTCGGGCTTCGACTTCATGTCCGCCTCGACCGTCTCGATCTGGCGTCCGTCGATTCCGCCGTCGGCGTTGATCTCGTCGATCGCGATCTCGGCCATCGTCTGAGCGGGGCCGTCGTATGACTCGAGCACGCCGGTCTTGCCGACCACGAAGCCGATCGTGATCGGCTCAGACGAGTCGCTGCTGCCCGAGTCGTCGGAGTCGTCGTCTCCGCAAGCGGCCAGGAAGACCAGCGAGGCCGTCGCCATCACCACCGCCGCAAGTCTCTTTGGCGTTCTGCTGATCATTCGGCCTCACTCCTTTGGGTCGCGCTGGCAAACTCCGATGCAGTTATGCTGAGTGCGCGCATATCGATCATCCGATTTGCGAACCTAACGTTCGGCTCGGTGGATGTCAAGCCGTGATTTGAGAGGCGGTAGGGAAGAAGTGACAGATGCCCAGGCTTGAGTTAGGCGACATCAGGCGAGAGCAGATCTGCCGCAGCGCCGCCGACGTGATCGCAGAGCGCGGCTTTCCCGGCTCGACGATGCGCCTCGTCGCCGAGAACGCCGAGGTGAGCACGGGGATGCTCAACCACTACTTCAGCAACCGCGCCGAGATGCTGCTCGAGACGCTGGTGTTCGTCTCCAGGGGAATGCACGCGCGCTGCTCGGCCGCGATCGCCGACGTTCCCGCCGGCGAGCAGCGATTCCGCGCCCTTCTCAAGGCGGCATTGCCGACCGACAGACAGACCAACGTCGCTTGGCGAGTCTGGATCGCGGCCTACGGCGAAGCGGTGCGCTCCGACGAGCTCCGCACCACCATCGAGAGCCGGCTCGAGCCCTGGTACGAGGTCGTCGGCTACGCCCTGGAGGGCACCAATGGGCGCGTGGACCCGAGCGTTCCGCTCACATGGCAGGTCGACGCGCTGCTCAACGGCCTTGCGATCCAGTGGCTCACCGCGAAGACCGACCTCCAGCTCGACGAGATCGAAGAGACCATCGTCGCGTTCGTAGGCGCAAAGGACTGACGACCAACCATTCACAGCGACCAGGAGGAGCACATGACGGAAGGCACAGCAGATGTCGTCAAGGATTCGGTGACAGAGGCCAACCTCCAACCCGCCCCGATCAACGCGGACGACGTCGTCGACGGCGATCCGCAGGGCGCGTCGGCGATCCTCAGACAGTCCGATGACAAGACGCTTCAGAACGGCGTCTGGGAGTGCACGCCCGGCAAGTTCTATTTGCCGCACAACTACGAGGAGACGATCACGGTCCTTCAGGGACGGGTGACCGTGACCCCCGAGGGAGGCGAGCCGACCGAGCTCGGCCCAGGCGACACCGCCTTCTTCCCCGCCGGCACCCGCGTCCTCTGGGAGGTCCACGAGACCCTTCGCAAGTCGTGGCACATCTACGACGAGGACGGCACCCTCTTCGCCTGATCGCGGCACGCGTGCATCTCTACGCTTGACCGCGTGAGCGCGCGCACGTTTTCGATCTTCCTTGGCGTGCTCGCGGTGATCGCGCTGCTCGCCTTCGGCCTGATCTCAGAGAACGAGGATGCCCTCGCCGTCGGCGAGCCGCTGCCGCGCACCGAGCTGCCCGCGCTCGAGGGCTCCGGCGCCGGCTCGATCGACGACTACGCCGGCAAGTGGGTGCTGGTCAACGTCTGGGCCTCGTGGTGTGACCCGTGTCGCGAGGAGGCGCCCGACCTCCAGCGCTTCTACGAGCAGCACCGCGACGACGGCTTCGAGGTGCTCGGCATCGACACCCAGGACGCATCAGACGAAGCACTCGCCTTCGCCGAGGAGTTCGGCCTCACCTACCCCCAGCTTCACGACGGCTCCGGCGACTTCGCCGAGGGCGAGCTCCACACCACCGGCGTGCCCGAGAACTTCCTGGTCGACCCCGACGGCGACATCGCCTACGTCCAGCGCGGCCCGGTCAACGCCGAGATCCTCGACTCACAGATCGCGCCGCTGATCGAGGGGAGCTGAGATGCGCCGCACCCTCTTCCTGCTCGCCCTCGCCCTGATGCTCACCGCCGCCCCCGCCCGCGCCGCCGAGCCGCAGACCACGCTGCCCGACATCGAGGACGAGGTCATGTGCGTCGTCTGCGGCGTCGTCCTCGAGCACGCGATCGACGCCCCGCAGGCGATCCAGGAGCGCGAGCTCATCCGCGAGCTCATCGCCCAGGGCCTGACCAAGGACGAGATCAAGGACCGGCTGGTGGCCGAGTACGGCGAGGAGGTGCTGTCGATCCCCGGCAACGAGGGATTTGATCTGGCGGCGTGGTTGGTGCCCGGGGCGGCGATCGTCGCCGCGGGTGTCGCGATCGTGGTGGGGCTCAGGCGGTGGCGTCGCGCGGACCGACGCGACACGGATTCTGAGCCCGACGGTCAGTTCGACGCCGCTGAGTCGGAGCGTCTTGACTCGGATCTGGGGCGCTACGAGCTTTAAGTCCCGTCGCTCAAGGCGCCGCGTCGGGATTGTCGACGGGGATGTCTGCACAACCCCGCTGTCCGAGCCGCCGCCTCAGAGCCTAGATATATCCCTGGTCTCTCAGGCTCGTCTCGGCGTCCTTTCGAACGATTTTCAATGTCCTGCCCAGGAGCCGATCCATGAGCGCTCCGAGCCTAAGTTCAGCAGCCATGGAAACACGAGGGCTGATGTCGGCCAACGCAAACGCCACAGGATCGGCGAACAAGTCATCAACGAGAACTGCAGTCCGCGCGGCGTTGGGGCGCACGGCTACGAAAACCTGAACGTCTACCGCCTTGGCCGCCTTTGCTGGCTGTTGAGAGCTAGCCAGCACGCGGAGGTTTCGTCCCCCACTGGGCCGCATCAATCGCCGATAGCCGGCAGGAGCGTCGATGGAATAACCGCTCGTGGCATCGACGCCGACCGAAGTCCCCTCCGACGGTCGCAGGGCAGAGGCCTTTTCCTGAGCAATGTTTGCCAGCGCTCCGATGAGTCCAAGCGCCGCTGCATCAAGCTCCTCGTGCGAAAGCTCGCCTTGCGCCCTTCGCAACTCTCGTAGTGCTCCCATCTCTCGGTCCGCATCTGGCTCCCTAGCGGCGAGCAAGGTCTGTCGGACGAGATCAACTGCTCCTCGCGCCGCACGAGCGATGAAGTCGATGAACGGTTCCGCCTCCCGGCGGTCAGCAGCAGCCAGGGCGTCGAAGTAGGCGTTTCGCTCGTCAGCGAGGATGAGAAGAGGCACTGAAGCCGCGCGATACGTGTAGGCGGATGCGAGCGCTCGCGCCACGCGTCCGTTGCCATCCGCAAACGGATGAATGGCGACGAACGCGTAATGCGCGTACGCTGCTTGGAGGACGGGATGGGCCTTGGCGAACTTGGCGCTGTTTAGCTCCTTGCAGAGCCGCGCCATTTCTGGCTGTGTCTCCCCAACCGGTGCATACGAGTGCGGTCCGTCTTCAGTGAAGACGTGGTTGGGCTGGCGCTTGTACTGGCCGCGAGGCAATTCTTGTTGCTGCGTTTCACCGCCGGGCGTATGTACGAGATAGGTGTCTTGCGCCGCAGTTATTTCCTCATGGAGGCGTCGGACCCAAGCTTGAGTGACCCTCGGGAGGCTCTTTGTCGCCACGTCCATGACGAGCTCATAGGTCCGTAGCTGAGCTTGGAATAGCTCAAGGGCGTTCGGCCCATGTTGCTGGACTCGTTGCTCCCACGAAGCGGCCTGCTCGGCGACAGTTCGCGTTAGACCTCTGTCTGTCTCGTACAGACCCTCAATCGCGCCTGAGTCGAAGGACGCTGCGCGAACAGCTCGATTGTGGGCTCGGGCGAGCGTGTCTTTGTCGGCGTTACGAGCCGCATTGGTCAGCGAACTAGTCGCCTCATCCCAAAGCTCAGGAAAAGGGAACTCCGTAGGCCAATCCTTGAAAGCCGGAAACGGGTCGTAGGTAGCGTCGAGTTCGGCAAGCTGGTCGGAGCTAAGGGGCTCGTGGGGGGGATCCATAGCCGTGATCGTAGTTCCGCGAGGGGGTGCCCAAAGGGTTACCCACCTAAGCGAAGCGCCCCGGGTGAAGGGGGCGCATTCGGCTTGAACACTTACGGGCCGGGGAGGGATCGAATCTCTGCCCGACGGATTATTAGCGCCCCAGTTGTGTAGTTGCTGGGTGCGCTGTGCCCTTGGCGGCGCATCCCGGTTCCGGGTAGTTGCGCTCCGATTTGCTCGGTTCGGCATCGGGTTTGGCGCCCCGGGGCATCGTGTGCCGGCACACGGTGATACGCGAGGCTTGGAAGCCTGAGAACACGTCCTCATAGCGCGGCATACTCGGTCGGTTGTGTACGAGATTGACTTCATCCCGGTCGGCGACGGAGATCGAAGCGGGCTCGCTATCGCCATGAGATTCACCCGCGCCGACACCGGAGGTCTGGCTCATGTCGTCATCGATGGAGGCTTCCAGGACGACGGCGCTGACCTGGTTGATCTAATCCAGACGCATTACGGCACGTCGCAAGTAGACGCGGTCATCCTCACGCACCCCGACGGTGACCACATTGGTGGCCTCGGCACCGTAATCCGAGAGCTTGACGTCCAGTACCTCTTCGCCCACCGACCTTCTCAGCATGGCGGCGCGAGCCTACGCGCATCGGGCGCGGTAGAAGACCTCGTGAATGTCGCAGCGGCGAACGGAACGGAGGTCCATGAGCCGTTCTCAGGATTGAACCTCTTCGATGGCGGACTGATCATTGCCGGCCCGGACCGGGATTACTACGGCTGGCTGATTCAGGAGCAGCTCAAAGAGGAAGGCGCGAAAGCTGCCGCCGCGGCAGGCCCTAGCCGCCTGACCGAGGCGCTCCAGAAGATGTCGGCGCAGGTGATGGGCGCTCTTCCAGTTGAAGTGCCGTTCGACGATGGTGGGGGCACGAACCCGAGGAACAACTCATCCGCCATCGTGAATGTTCGGACCGGCGACGATCGCCGACTCGTCTTCACTGGCGACGCCGGCGTTCCGGCATTCAACGAGGCCTTGGACTATCTCGACAACTGGGGTCGCACGGACCGCTACCCGGACTTCGTCCAAATCCCTCACCACGGGAGCCGCAAGAACGCCTCGTCCGAGTTGCTCGACCGGATGCTCGGACCTAAGGGAGGCGCTCAGGAGGGATCCGCATTTATCAGCATCAGTGCGGAAGCGGCGAAGGACCCGCGATATCCGTCGCCCCGGGTCTGCAACGCGTACAGGCGACGCGGGTACGGCGTCTACGCAACGGCCGGGATTGCGCTACGACACGGACACGAAGCGCCCTACCGACACGGGTACGGGCCTGTCGAGCCCCTCCCGCCGCTAGACGAATCGATTGACGACCGGTAGTGCCGTTTGCGGATCGCTACACCTTCGAGGCGCGCTTCGTTCCCTTCGTGGTGGTGGCGTCGCCTCCCATCGTCACGGCGATCTGTTGTGCTGGGAGTAACCCGGGTCTGGCAATCGGGGGTGTCGTCGTCGCGTGCATCGTCATCGCAGGCAGCCAACTCGCGCGCGACCCAGGGAAGCGGCTGGAGCCTGAGCTCTGGGCGAGCTGGGACGGTGCGCCGACAACTCAAATGTTGCGGTTTAGAGGGGCAGAGAACCAAGCGGAGGTGGATCGTCGTCACGTCACTGTCGAAAAGGTCACCGGCCGTCCCATGCCCACCCGAGACGTTGAGGAGAACGATCCGGATCTCGCAGATTCTCAATACGAGGCAGCCGTGGGCACCCTGCGCGAGCTGACCCGGGATCGGAAGGACTTCCATCTAGTTGCAGCGGAAAATGCGAACTACGGTTTCCGACGCAATCTGCTCGGCCTAAGACCCTTCGGCATTGTCGCCGCTTTGGCGACGCTCGTGGCGTCGGTCGCCATCGTTCTTTTCTCAGACACCAGCCCAGATGACCGGTTCCTCACTGCGGGCGTCCCCGCGCTTTGGGCGCTTCTCGTGCTCTTGGCCCTAGTCGGGATCGTTACGCGATCCTGGGTTCGCGTGGCAGCGGATGCGTACGCCGAGCGCCTATTCGGTGCGGCCGAAGTCCTGGCTCGCGGCTAGCGAACTTCCTAGCACCAGCGGCTCGGGGCGCTCGCTCCGCATGCGAAGCGCGAAGGACAGGTAGCAGCTCGCGTCAATGCGGGCCAACGACGATCCGTGCCTGGTTGGAAGCGCCGCGAGAGCGTCAATCAATCATCTAGGGTCGCCGAATGCGGCGAACCAGCCCTCTCGTACTTACTCTTCTTACCGCGTTAGCCGTCAGTGCTCCTGCCTCCGCCGCCCCCATCGTCTCCACCGGCGGCACCCCCTCCCTCCCCGACTTCCAGGGTGGCGCCGCGACCGCCCGGGAGCTCCCCAACCCCACGATCGCGCCGCAGAACCCGTTCATGGCGCCGGATCCGAACTCCAACATCCACAACGACACCTGGATGACCGACGCCTACCAGCGGCCGGGGCCGCTGGGGGTGAACCTGCAGACGCAGTCGTCGGCCGGGGGAAACGTGCCATCGCTGTGCGGGTCGTTGGCGTTCGATTCGGGTGGGCGGATCGTCAGCGTCTGCCCGTCGTCGATCGCACCGCCGCACGCGCGCGTCTATGACCCGGTGACGCTGGAGAGGCTGGCCGACTACGAACTGCCCGACGCGCCCGACCCGCCCGGCACGCGCGAGTACCAGAACTTCTCCGGCGGGGGCTACTTCTTCTTAGACGAGCGCGACCGGATCTGGGTGCCGACCAAGACCGATCACGTCTACGTGCTCGCGATCTCAAACGGCGGCACGACGCTCACGCTCGAGCGCGACTACGACCTCACCTCGGTGCTCGACACGGCCAACGAGCGGATCACCTCGGCGCTGCCCGACTTTCGCGGCCGGATCTGGTTCGTGACCAAGCAGAACGGCAAGGTCGGCCTGTTCGACCCGAAGACGGGGACACCGCGAGTGAAGCGGCTCGGCGAGGAGATTGAGAACTCCTTCGCAGTCGGCGAGGACGGCGTCTACATCGTCTCCGACAAGCGCATGTATCGCTTCAAGGCCGGGCTCAAGGGCCCGCCGCGGATCATCTGGCAGAAGCGCTATCCGAACTCAGGTGTGGTGAAGCCGAGCCAGGTGAACGCCGGCTCGGGGACGACGCCGACGATCATGGAGGGCGGCTACGTCGCGATCACCGACAACGCCGACCCGATGAACGTCGTCGTCTATCGCAACGCGCGCCGTCTGCACGGCGAGCGGCGGACGGTCTGCGAGGTGCCGGTCTTCGAGCCGGGCAAGAGCGCGACGGAGAACTCGCTGATCACCGCGGGCCGCTCGCTGATCGTCGAGAACAACTACGGCTATGAGGACCCGCTCGACGTGCCCGACACCGAGTACCTGACCGAGCCGGGGATCGCCCGCGTCGACGTGCGGAAGAACGGCAGCGGCTGCAAGCTGCGCTGGACCAACACCGACGCGCGCGCGCCGACCCTGGTCCCGAAGCTCTCAACCGCAAACGGGCTGATCTACCTCTACACGATGCCGCCCGACCCCAACGGCACCGAGGGCTACTACTGGACCGCGGTCGACTTCTTCTCGGGCAAGACCGTGTGGTCGAAGTACGCGGGCTCGGGCCTCAATTACAACAACAACTACGCCGGCGTCGCGCTCGGCCCCGACGGCACCGCATACCTCGGCGTGATCGGCGGCCTGATCGCGCTGCGCGACGGCTAGCGCGACGGCTTCGAGGATCTATCCCCCGCCAGCGACAGGCGGGTCGAGAGTCCCGATGGCCTCGCGGACGGGATCGCAGTCTTGATTTCGCAGCGGGCCGCTCTCCTCGTCCGCGTCGCCTGCGCCCTCAACCAGCGCGGCGCAAGCCTCGAGCGTCGCTGTCAGCTGCGATGCGATCGTCGCGCGCGCCTCTGCGACCGTCGGGACCGCGTCCGCCTCTGGCTCTGCTGCCGCTGCGTCGCACACGCCGTTCGTCCGCTCGAGCTCCCCTGGGGTGGCCTTCGCCGTCCGCGCGTCACCGCATGCCTTCGCCTCGGCGACCCGGTCCGTCCGATCGCTTTTCACGTAGTCGGTCCCGGCAGCGAACACAATCAAGCCCGCGATCACTGCCCCGTAGAGCTTCCATGCCAGCGGATCGCTGACCACCTGAGCCGAACGGCGCCTGACCACGACCACCTGGGCCTGCGCCAACGCGCGGCTGATCGCTGCCTTCACCTGGTCGGCGAGCGCCTGCCGCCGCGTGCGCTCGTCCGGATCCGACGTCAAGGCGGCGGCGGTTCGCAAAGCGCGCTCGCGCTGTTCGAGCCCGACCAGCGAGGTGTACCCGAACTGCCGGGCTGCCGCCTCAAGCACCGGCTCCACCGCCTTGCGCTCCTCCGGGTCCAGGTCGGTGTATACGTCCACCGCCGTGCGCTCCTCCGAGTCCAGGTCGGTGTATACGTCGAGATTGGGGCTGATGAAGACCGGACGGCTCACGCGCATCAGTCGCACGGCGACCCAGATTGCCATCAGCCCGGCGGCCGCCAGGGCGAGGCAGGCGACGACCACCCAGACCCAATCCCAGCCGTCGGCTGGGAAGAGGTCGCCGACCTTGGTGAGACCAACGGCGGTGGTCCCTAGGGTTGCGACCGCCGCGAGGGTCTTGCCGAACAGGTCCACACGGGCGCGCAAGGCATCCGCGACCTCGCGGAACTCGGCGGCAGTGCGATCGTCCGACGGGGCCGCCGCGTCGTCGCTCGCGGCCGCGGTCGCCTCGTCGGCCATCAGCGCTCGGCCTCCGAAGCGGTGCCGGCGTCCGCGCCTTCGGCTGGAGGCGTCGGCGCCGCGACAACGGGCGGCTTGCCGCCGTCCAGTTCCAAGCAATGCTCGCGAAGGGCCAGTGTCATCTCGGCGAGCACGTCGAGCTCGCCCCGGAATGCCTTGGTGGCATCGTCGGGGCTGGTCACGTCCGCCAACTTTCCCTGGGCTTCCGCGAGCGTGTTGCCCACTCTGCCGACGATGTCCGACGGGGCCTTTGGCTTTTCGACCTCGGGCGGAGCCGGAGGCCTAGCGGCCCGGCGTCGCTTTTCCTCGTCCTCGTCCTCGGTTTTCTTCGGCTTGTCCGCGCGCTTCACCCTGAACGCAAGCAGGTGAGCGCGCAGTGCCAGACCCCTGGCCTCGCGCTGGACATCGAGCGCGAACTCCTTGACCACCGACCGCGGGAACTGCGTGATCAGCTCCTCCCGTGCCTCGCCCAGTCGCTCGGCGACGCTGTTCAGGGCGCGCTCGACCTTCAACCAGTCGTCGCGAGAGGGCTTGACCGGGTCGGCCGGCGCGGGACCCTTGGCCTTCTGCAGGTCAGAGATCCATTTGACGAGTTCCTCGAGCTCGGCACGAACCGCCATCCGCATCCTCCCAGTCGGTGGCGCGAGCCTAACCCGGCCGGAGGTCCGCGTTCGAAGAATGCACGAATGTGCCGACCGGGCCAAATTGGCGCGCCGGCCTGACATCGCCGATTCCGTGTCACAGCATCGGCAGGTTGTGGCACTAACTAGTGAGTGACCGCGCGAGCTAGCCGGCGCTGAAAGCGACCGCTCTCAAGGAGGAGAGATGAATTCACGGAGGATCAGACATGTCGCGTTGGCGTTGGCGGCGCTCACTGCCTGCGCCGCCGCGGCGAGCCTCGCCATAGCCGACGAGCCGGCACCGGAGTCGGCCGGACCGGAGCAGGCGGCGCTCGAGCGCTTCTGCGGGGATCGCGATCCCTGCGTCGTCATCAACGGGGCCGCCAATCCCGACTCTGGCGACGAGGCGAAGCTGACGACCCTCGGCAAGGCGCTAGCCGCAAGCGGCAAGCCGGCGGACGCCTGCCCGGAGGCCCGGCAAGCCTACGAGGACGTCGGCATCAAGGCCGACGCGTTCGTCGGCCCGTGTCCCGAGGGGCCAAAGTTCTCGGCCGAGGCTGAGGAGACGGCGCGGGCGAACACCGAGGCCGCTCTGGAGAGCCGGGGAGGGTCGCGATGACAACCAGGAAAAGCTGGCTCGCCCTGGTCGCGTGCGCAGCGTTTGCCGCCCTGGCCGTGACCGCCGTGGCTCACACGTCGACGCAATCCGGCGGCGGCGGCAACGACACGCTCTCCGGACACGAGCATCGCGACAGCCTCTGGGGCAACTCGGGCTGCGACGATCTTCTCGGCCGGGACGACGCCGACTTCCTCGTCGGCGGGCCCAGCGGATGCGACAAGGCCCGCGGTATGGAGGGGGCATCGGACGCCGCGATCGTCTGGGACGACGGCGTCGGCAACGATGAGGCCTATGGCGGCTCCGGCTCCGCGGACCAGTGCTACGTCGGCAACCAGGATTGGTACGACGGGTCGAGCTGCGAGCTCGTGTACTTCCCGTAGGCCGAGGTTATGGCTCGGGCGGCGGGACCGCCTCGACCCGGACGCGCGCCTGGCCCAGTTCCTCTCCGTTCTTCGCGAGGGCGCGGACGTCGAAGTCAGTCTCACTTCCCCGAGGCACGAACGCGGCAAAGAACGACAGGCGTGCAGTGCTGTTGATCTGCTCGGCTAGAGCAGGTGTCAGGCGGCCGATCGCCGCCGTGACCGTCTGTGACCCGGACTCGACGACCACCGATCCGGCCCCCAGCTGGGTCACCCCCGTGATCAAGATCGTGTTCTTCGGCAACCCAGTCCCGGCGACGGCGGCACCTGCAAAGACTCCTCGCCGGGCAACGTCCTGGAGCAGGTCCGCGGTCAGGCAACCGGCGGCGACGGTTCTCGCCACGGGGAAGTCGAGGCTGAAGCATTCGGCGCGGCGGCTGTTGCGGCCGAAGGCCGGGTCGGTCGAGGCGACGATCTCATAGCGCTGGCCCGAGACCTCTCCGATGCCGATTACGACCGCCGGCTCGCCGACTGGCGTGATGCTCTCGCGGGTCGGCTCGTCGCCGATCCCGATCAGCTCGCCGAGGCGCTCGGCGACCGCACGGCCGAACGGCGTCAGGCTCATCACGGCGACGACGAGCGCCGCTACGGCAACCGCGGCAAGGGTTCGCGGCCAGCGCACGGTCACCCGCTCGTCAGCGCGCGCAAGCAGCTCGCGCTCGAGCGCCTCGAGCGTGGGCAGACGGCCGCTGTCGGTTGGCGTGCTCAACCTTGCTCCTCGGGCTGAAGGTCAAAGGGGGTGGCCTGCCGCAGGGCGCGCAAGGCGCGCGAGACGCGGGCGCGGGCCGTCTGCTCAGACACCCCAAGTTCGCGCGCGACGTCGGGATAGGGGAGCTCGTCGACGATGCGCAGCTCGAGCGCCCGGCGCTGCTCGGTTGAGAGCCGGCTCAATCCCTCCCGAACCGCGCTCCGGGCGGCATCGATGCCTGCCAGCTCGTCGATCCGATCGAGCTCTTCAGGCGACGCTTGAGGCAACGAGATCCTGAGCCGCTGCAGCGCGGTCCGCTCGACCCGCCCGCGCCGGTAGTAGCGGGCGAGCTGGCGACGCGCGATCGTCTGTAGCCAGGCAGTCTCCTCACCGGGCGTGCGTCCGCGAAACCGCGCTCGACCAATGAACGCCTGAGCGAAGCTCTCGGCGGCCAGGTCAAGGGCGAGCTGGGGGTCATAGATCTGGCGCGCGAAGTAGCGCAGCAGCGTCCTCTCGTGTCGCCGGTAGAAGGCGGCAAACGCATCGCGGTCGGCGATCGTGGAGCCCTGTGAGCGATTGCCTTTGCCGGGCATCACTAGAACAGTGTCGAGCACGATCCGGGTCGTGACCGACCAGCGCCAAAATGCACGTCTCGGTCACGGAATCAGTGGCCGCGGCACTTATCAGCAGAGGTGCCGCAACGCGGGGAAGACAGCGACGTCGACGGTCCAGCGATCCGGTCCCAACCGGGTGGAGGTCTCACCTCGCGGGAACGCGAAGTCCTCACCGCCCTGGCTAGAGGCGAGACCGGCGAGGAGGTGGCCGGCCGCCTGTTCATCTCTCCCGAGACGGTCCGGCGCCACGTCTTCAAGTCGCGAATAAAGCTCGGCGCCCGCAGCCGGGTTCATGCCGTCGTAGTCGCGATCCAGCGCGGTGAGATCGCGCCGTAACCGGCGCGTCGGCGACGGCGCAGGCGTACGGTCTTGCAATCGACGCCTTCACCCTCATCGTCGTCGGGAGCATCGTCGTGGTCGTGGTCGTCTTCCTGGCGCTCGGCTTCTGGCATCCGGCGCGGGCCAGCGACGTCACCGACGCCGGCCGGCAGAAGGACTGGGCGACGCAGGCCGAGATCGAGGAGCGCGACATCGGCGAGATGGTCGAGGGCCAGAACGTCTACCGGCGCGCCCGCGGCGACGAGGAGATCACCGCCGAGGACGCGCAGCGCGTGGCGAACGAGCGCCAGCGCGAGTCGATCGACCGCGCCCAGGAGTAGCTGCGTTTGACGCATCCGTTCGAGCGCTGGCCGCGCAGCCGGCGGCGGTTGGCGCTGATCGTGGTCGCGATCGCAGCATTGCTGCCCAACGTGGGCGCCTTGGTCACCAAGCCGCTGCACGAGGACGTCACCGGCGAGGGCATCGTCGACTTCGAGCTCGCGGGCTCAGTCGAGCGGACCGAGGAGATCCTCGCCGCCTGGCGCGCCGAGGGCGTGATCGACGACGCCAAGGCGATCCAGATCTTCGACCTCGTCTATCCGCTGATCTTCTCCTTCGCGCTCGCCGGCTGCTGCGTCGCCGCGGCCGGCGCCTGGCGGCGCCGCGGACGCGACGGCTGA
>DAIRGH010000190.1:0-2767 GCA_036794585.1 Solirubrobacterales bacterium
CTCGGCGGCCACCCGCCCCACCTCCCCCTGGTGGTCGAGCCAGGCGCGCAGGGTCTCGGTGAGGCGGGCGCGCGAGGCGGGGGTCTCGGACGCCAGCGGCTCAAGCCGCCGGGCCGCGAGGTCCCGTAGCGCCGCCTCGTCGCCGTGGGCGACCAGCGCCCCCAGATGGTCGTCGGCGACGACCAGCCCGTCGGCGGCGATCAGCCCGCTGGAGACGAGACGGCGCACTGCACGGGCGCGCTCGGCGCTCGCGCGCGCGGCCGGCGGCGAGCCGGTGGGTCCCATGACGACCAGCAGGCCCCCGGCGGCGCGCCGCACGCGGGCCGGCATCCCCGGCGCGTCCGGGTCCGGCAGCAGGGCGAGTCCCGAGTCGCCATCGGCCTCGGCGGTCAAGAGGCCGGCGGGCAACCGGGCGCGCAGGCGCCGCCCGTCGCCGCCGCTCCAAGCCAGCGCCGCGATCGTCGCCGGCACCTCCCGGCCCGCCTCGGCGGCCGCCGTCCTGATCGCGTTCTCGTCGGGCTCGGCCTCGAGCAGCAGGAGGGCCAGTTGTCGCCGTCTGCGCTCGACCTCGCCGGCGGCGATCGACTGCTCCTGCGCGTAGCCCTCCGCCGAGAGCGCCGAGAGCTCGTCGATGTAGGCGAACACGGCCTCGGCGAGCAGGGCGAGGGTCTGGCGGTCGACGCCAGCCTCGATCGCGATCGCCGAGACACGTCGCCAGGAGACCCTCGCCCCCACGCGGTAGGCAGTCAGCAGGACGTCGAGAGAGCGGCGCTCGCGATGCTCGCCCCGGCCCAGACCGCGGTACACGCGCTCGGCGCCGCTGCGATCGAGGCTCGGGTCGACGATCAGGTCGGCGAACTGGCCCAGCGCCTCCTCGACGCCGCGGCGGATCCCGGCCCCGAAGCGGCCGCGCAGCGGCCGTCGGTACTCGGGCACGCGCTCGCGCAGCGCCTCGATCACCTCGTCGGAGAGCGCCGGGACGTGCGGCCGCAGCAGCTCGCCGATCCGCGGCGGAATCTGCCTCCAGGGCTCGTCGGACGGGAAAACTTGTGCGTTGATAACAAGATCTTAGGTCTCGGAGTTGGGCGAGGTGCAAGAAATTGCGGTGAGCGTCCATCTAGCGTGCCTGGCGTGCCCGCGCTTCAGCGCTACACCAACATGGCCGCGGTCGTGCTGCCGTTCTGCGCCTTCATCGCGGCGCTGATCCTGCTCTGGAACCAGGCGGTCGGGTGGACCGAGCTCGCGATCCTGGCCGGCATGTACCTGGTCACCGCGCTCGGGATCACGATCGGCTATCACCGGCTGCTCACCCATCGCGCCTTTGCCACCTTCAAGCCGGTCGAGTACGCGCTCGCGGCCGCGGGCTCGATGGCGGTCCAGGGGCCGGTGATCGACTGGGTCGCCGACCACCGCAAGCACCACGCCCACACCGACACCGACGGCGACCCGCATTCGCCCCACGTCGGCCATGGCAGCGGCCTCGCCGGGCTCTGGCACGCGCACGTCGGCTGGCTCTTCGACTCAAACGGGCAGGCCGATCGGCGCAAGTACGCCCCCGACCTGATGGACGACCGCGGCATGCGCCTGCTCAACCGCCACTTCCCCTGGCTGGTGGCGCTCTCGCTGCTGCTGCCCTTCGCCGCCGGTTTCGCGCTCACCGGCACCCTGATCGGTGGCCTCACCGCGATGCTCTGGGGCGGCCTGGTGCGGGTCTTCTTCGTCCACCACATCACCTGGTCGATCAACTCGATCTGCCACTTTCACGGCAGCCGCCGCTTCGCCACCGACGACGAATCGACCAACGTCTGGTGGCTCTCGCTCGCCTCGCTCGGCGAGGCCTGGCACCACAACCACCACGCCTTCCCGCGCTCCGCCTTCCACGGCCTGCGCTGGTGGGAGCTCGACCCCTCGGGGCTGGTGATCCGGGCGATGCGCCGCGTCGGCCTGGCATGGAACGTGGTCGCGATCGCGCCGGAGCGTCAGCAGCAGCGCTTGGCGGGGTAAGGCTGAGTAGGAGGCCGGCCCGGGGCGTTCGCGAGGGCGCCGTCCTAACTAGGGGTCGCATAGCGACCAAAAAGCAGGACAGCGTCGCTTACGTACGCCCGGACCGTCCCCCTACCCAGCCCGTTGTTCGGATCACGTCGACGGCACCATAGAATCGCGGCGTGGCCACCTGGATCCTCACCGGCTCGCTGGAGAACTTCCGCATCAACGTCGAGCGGGGCTTCGACGTGATCGGGTTCAAGGAGCGGCGTCGCCTGCAGGCGCTGGAGTTCGAGCCCGGTGACGAGATCGTCTTCTACGTCACCGGCGTGCAGGCGTTCGGAGGAATCGCGACCGTCCGCTCGGAGGTGTTCGAGGACCGGGCGCCGATCTGGCCGCAGGGCAAGAAGAAGTACCCGGAGCCTTACCCCTGGCGGGTCGAGGCCGAGCCGAGCGTGATCCTGGAGGAGGCTTCGTTTGTCCCCGCGGCTTCGTTCGTCGGCGAGCTCGAGCACATCGGCAAGTGGCCCGCCGAGCACTGGCACCTGGCGTTTCAGGGGCAGCTGCGGACGGTTTCGGACAACGACGCCAGGCTGTTGCGGGAGCGGATCGAGGCGGCGGCGAGGACGCCGGCGCCCGCCGGGTGATCCACGACCGCCACTTCACCGTCGAGGAGGCGAACGCGCTGCTGCCGCGCGTCGCGCCAATGCTGCGCTCGCTTCGCGCGGCGCGCGACAAGCTCACCGACTCCGAGGCGCACGAGGCGCTCGCGGGGGCGGCGCCG
>DAIRGH010000191.1:0-2679 GCA_036794585.1 Solirubrobacterales bacterium
GCGACCGCGCCGCCGCCGCCCGGCTCGGCAACGCCGCGGCCGCCCTGGTCGCCCAGGGACTCGGCTCCGATCACGGCGACTTCGACCTCGACGCCGCCGACTCGATGAACTAGTCGGCGAGCTTGAGGTGGCTCTGCCAGTCGGGGTCGATCGAGGCAAGCTCCTCGAAGACGATCGTCTGCAGCTCGTCTTCGTCGACGCCGTCGGCGTCGAAGGTCGCGCACTGAAACTCCTCGTCCCAGCCGACCGGGATGTCGCGCTTCTTACCGGCGGTCATGGCCAGCTGCTCGCCGTTGGGACCGATCGCCTCGAGCGTCAGCAAACCCATCGCTTTCGACCCTAGCCGAAAGTCGGCGTAGGGTCCCTGAATCCTCAAGCTGGCGCTGATAGCCGCCGCCGCGCTGACCGCTGCGACTCCGGCGCTTGCTGACCGCCAGCACGACCCGCTGGAGCGCTACCGTCCGGTCCTGCGCTACTCCGAGCGGGAGGAGTACTTCGCCCAACCGGTGAGCCTGCCGCCCGCATCGCCGGAGGTTCGTCGCGGCGATCGCGTCTACGGTCACATCGCTCGCGAGGGTGACGATGTCTGGCTTCAGTACTGGCTCTTCTACGCCTACAACCCGCAGGACCGCAGCCCGCTGCGCACCGGCCGCCACGAGGGCGACTGGGAGCTGGTCCAGCTACGGCTCGGGGCCGGCGGCGTCCCGGACCTGGCGACGCTGAGCCAGCACGCCTGGGCCGAGGGATGCGAGTGGAGCGAGCTCGAGCGGGAGTCGGAGGTGCCGGTGCTCTATATCGCGAACGGGTCCCATGCCGTCTACTCGCGCCCAGGTTCCCATGACCGCCCATTTCCCGACCCGACCGACGAGGCCGACGGAAAAGGGTCCGAGGTGCGGCCCGAGCTGACCCGGCTCGGCGAGCACACCCCCGCCTGGGTCGACTACCCGGGTCGCTGGGGCGACACGGAGGCGGGATGGGTTCCCGGAGAGTCGCCGAGCCCGTTCGGCCCCCGGTTTCAGGAGAACGGCGCCTGGGATGCTCCGAGCACCTATCACGAGGAGGAAGCGCGGCCGTGCGGCTCGGGCGCGCCGGGCCGGCCGTGGCAGGTCGCACTGATGGCGCTCCTCGCGGCGGGGGTGGTGGCCGCGGTCGTTATCGCGGTTCGCAGCCGATCCCGTCGCGCGGGGAGCCGTCAAGGTCGTACGGGTCGGCGCCGAGGATCCTGACCGGGCCTTCGACGAACTCGGGACCGTCGTCGCCGCTGCCGGCGCAGTCATAGTCGGCCGCTGCGGGGTCGAGGCAGACGTTGGGATAGCTGGGGTCGCAGGGATCCTGCGGCGCGGGTTCGCTGGTTGCCGACGGCACCGCGGTGTCGCTGTCGCCGACGGTGCAGTAGGGGCTCTGCGGGGGGCACTCGTAGGTCTTGCCGGGCTTCATCGGCAGCGAGTCCTTGACGAAGAAGCCGCGACCGCCCTGCTTGAAGGCGATCGCGTAGTCCTGCCCTGGCACGACGCGCAGGTCATGAAGGACGTAATCGATGCCGCGCTCGAAGGCGGCGCCGCGCGCGTCGCGCGCCTCCGCGCGCTCCTCGCTCGCCTCTCGCCGCCCCGTTCGAACCCCGGCCTCGTAACCGGCGTCCCGGCCCTCGGCGAACGACTCGCGCTTCTCCGCCCGCAGCTCCTCCTCGGTGATCCCGTTCTCCGCGCAGCCGGCGATGCCTGCGGCGAGCACGAGCGCGACCGTGATCGGCTTAAACCGCTTCATCTGCCGAACTAATCGTCCGGCGGGCGCGAATGGCTTAGCCGCGGGTGAGCTGCTCGAGCGCGAACACGAACGACTCGTAGGCGCGTCCGGTGCCCTGCTGCAGGCCGATCTCGCAGGTTCGGTTGGAGCAAATGTGCGCGTCGAAGGAGCGGCTCGTGACCTCGGCGGCCTCCTCGGCCGTCGCGGCCAGCGGCAGCTCGGGGTGAAGCAGGCCGCGGTCGCCGGCAAAGCCGCAGCAGGTGGCGCGCACCGGGACGACGACGTGCTCGGCCAGGGCGGCGGCGATCTCGGCGAGCTCGACGTCGTTCTCCAGGTGGCGGCTGGCGCACGGAGGGTGCACGACGGCCGAGTCGAGCTTGCGGTCGAGCTCGAGCCGCGGCAGCAGCTCGCGCCTCGTCCAGGTGATCGAGTCGAGGATCCGAAGCTTGGCGTGGCGCTCGGCGTTCACCTCGCTCAGCAGCGCCGGCGCCTCGGCGGCCAGGCCGAGGGTGCACGAGCTCGCGTCGCAGACGACCGGCAGCTCGCCCTCGTCGCTCCAGCGCCACAGCGCGGCGATCGTGCGGTTGGCCATCCGCCGCGCCCCCGCGGCGTAGCCCTTCGAGCTCCACGGGGTCGCACAGCAGTGCCCCGCGACCTCGCCGGGAATCCACAGCCCCACCCCGGCGCGAGCGGATACCGCCACCAGCGCCTCGGGAAGGCTCGGGCCGTGCGCACCGCCCCCGTTGCGCGCGCGGCCGAAGATCCGGTTGACACACGCCGGCAGGTAGACGGCGGCCGCGCCCTCGCGCGAGGTCGCGGGCAGCTCGGCAGGTGCGGGGTGGGGCATGTTCTGAGGCCACTCGGGGACGAGCTCGGCCGATGTCGCACGGCGCGCCGCGCGCGAGACGCCGCGCAGCGCCCCGGTGGCGAGCCGCC
>DAIRGH010000027.1:0-31839 GCA_036794585.1 Solirubrobacterales bacterium
CGCGCAGCTACGACGTGCGCCGCCTCGGTCGCCGCCTGCGGCCGCTGCTGCCGCTGTTGATGAACTCGGCGCGCGCCCGAGGCGCGATGCTGCGGACCACGGTCGCACACCCCGAGCGCCTGTCGCGCGCCGAAGCGAAGGCGCTGGTGCTCGACTGGCTCAGCTCGCCCGGCTATGAAGCCGCGAACGCGGAGATGCGCGCGTCTGTGTTCGAGCATCCCGAGCAGGTGACGGTGCCGACCACGATCGCGTGGGGTGAGGAGGACCGGCTCACCAGGCCGCCGCGGCGCGAGCGGATGCCGCCCGGCAGTCGCTACGTCGTGCTCGAGGGCTGCGGGCACACGCCGATGTGGGACGACCCCGACCGGATCGTCGAGCTGCTGCTCGACGCCTCGGCGGATCACTCCGGCTCGGGTTCCTCCTCGCCCGGCCAGGCGCCGGTCGCCCGGTAGAAGGCCGTCCGCGAGGCGTGGTCGGCGGCGCCACGGGTGGCGCGAAAGATCGCGCCCTCCAGTGCCAGCGCCGGGATCAGCTTCGCCCAGCTGACGTCGCGGTGCTCGGAATCCGGGGGCTCCTGGTCGTCGATCACGCCCCAGAGCGCCTCGAACAGCTTCTTGCCGATCAGCCCGGCGATCAGGCCGCCGATGATGCTGAAGGGGATGAAGAGGAGCTTGCCCATCGCCAGCGAGCCTACCCGGGCGGGCCCAGGCTCAACCGCGACCGAGTGGGCGGTGCCGGGCTCGAACCGGCGACCTCCTGAATGTAAATCAGGCGCTCTCCCAAACTGAGCTAACCGCCCGCAGGAATTGTGACGGCGTGGGCGCCGGTAGGGTGACCGGTCGATGGCGGCAGGGCGGCGTGGCGCAGGGAGGTGGCCGGCGGCGGGGCTGATCGCCGCGGCGCTGCTCGGCGCCGGATGCGGCGACGACGCGCCGCAGACGACCGAGCCGACGACAACCAGCGGCGCGCCTGTGGCCGGGACCGAGAGCGAGCCCGCAGCTTCGCCCGACGACGGCGCGGTCGAGCTGTACTTCACCAGCGGCGAGCAGTTCGACAGGGTCAAGACCGAGCTGCCGGAGGGAGGCTCGGAGGTCGAGCAGGCGGCGCGGGCGCTGGTCGCGGGACCGGGCAAGCGCGATGCCGAGGCTCAGACCCAGATCCCCGATGGGGTCGCGGTCGAGGACGTGAGCGTCTCGGACGACGGCACCGCGCTGGTCGAGGTCTCGCCCAACTTCCTCAAGGGGGTTCCAGCTCAGGCGGCCGAGCGCAGCGACGCCGAGGAAGCCGAGCTGAGTGCCCGGCTCGGGCAGATGACCTACACGCTGACCCAGTTCGAGCGCGTCGAGCAGACGAAGGTCGTCGCCGGGGGCATCGCGGTGGAGCCGGCGTTGGAACGCAGCGACTACCGCCCGCCGGAGCAGGGCCCGGAGCGCAGGGTGCGCCCGAAGGGACCGAAGAGCACCTCGACCAAGCAGCTTCAGCAGCGGCTGGCGAAGCTCGGCTACCTGCCGCCGGGCGCCGTCGACGGCGTCGACGGCTACCGCACCCAGCAGGCGGTGATCGCGTTTCAGTCGTGGGAAGGCCTGGAGCGAGATGGGGTCGTCGGGCCGCTGACCATGGCGGCGCTGGCAGACGCCGAGCGCCCGAAGCCACAACGTGGCGGGCCGGACCGCCGGATCGAGGTCTACCGAGCCAAGGGAGTCGCGCTGCTGGTCACCCACGGAAACACGCGCCGCGCGATTCACGTCTCCACGGGCGGACCCGGCAACGAGACGCCAGCCGGGACGTTCGAGGTTTTTCGCAAGGAGCTGCGCTCGTGGTCGGTGCCGTTCAGCGTCTGGCTGCCGTACGCCTCCTACTTCAACCAGGGGATCGCCTTTCACGAGTACCCCGACGTCCCGACCTTCCCCGCCTCGCACGGGTGCGTGCGCGTCCCGGCGCCCGAGGCCGAGGGCGTCACCGGTTCGCAAAGGTCGGGACCGTCGTAGTCGTGATTTGATTCAGGCTCACGGATGAAGATTCGCGCCGCAGTTCTGGAGGAGTTCGGCAAGCCGCTGGCCGTGCAGGAGCTCGAGCTGGACGAGCCGAAGGCGGGCGAAGTGCTCGTCCGGCTGGTCGCCTGCGGCGTCTGCCACACCGACCTCTACACCGCCTCGGGCGCCGATCCGTCGGGCTACTCACCGACGGTGCTCGGACACGAGGGCGCGGGGGTGGTCGAGGCGGTCGGTCCCGACGTCACCATGGTCGAACAGGGCGACCACGTCGTCACCCTGTTCTCGCCCCAGTGCGGCAAGTGCGAGCACTGCCGCGACCCGCGCACCAACCTCTGCATGGCGATCCGCGAGCAGCAGAACAAGGGCTACCTCCCCGACGGCACCACCCGGCTGCGGCGCGACGGCGAGGAGATCCGCCACTTCATGGGCACCTCGACCTTCGCCGAGTACACGGTGATGCCCGAGATCGCGCTCGCGAAGGTCAACCCGGAGGCGCCGATGGACCGAGCGTGCCTGTTCGCCTGCGGGCTGTCAACCGGCCTCGGCGCGGCGATCAACACAGCCAAGGTCCAGCCCGGCTCGACCTGCGTCGTCTTCGGCGCTGGCATGGTCGGCCTCGGTGCGGTCGCCGGGTGCCGGCTGCAGGGAGCCGAGCGGATCGTCTGCGTCGACCTGTCCGAGGACCGCCTGGAGCTGGCGCGCGGCCAGGGTGCGACCGAGACCATGATCGGCGGCGAGGGCACGGTCGAGAAGATCCTCGAGAGCACCGGCGGCTTCGGCGCCGACTACACGTTCGAGGCGACCGGCAACGTCGCGGTGATGCGCCAGGCCGTCGAGTCCGCGCGGATGGCGTGGGGCCTCGCGACGGTCGCGGGCGTGGCCGGCAAGGGCGAGACGCTCGACGTCATCCCACGCTTCCTGATCACGGGCAGGCGGATCGCCGGCTCGTCGTTCGGCGGCGTCAAGGGCCGTGAGGGCGTGCCGCAGCTCGTCGACCGCTACCTCGCCGGCGAGATCGACGTCGACCCGTTCATCTCGCACCGGATCACCCTCGACGACGTCAACCGCGGCTTCGAGCTGATGGAGGCCCAGGACGGGATCCGCTCGGTGATCGAGTTCAAGTAGGCGGAGGACCGAGCGCTTGATCCTGCAGCGAGTCGAGCAGGCCGATTGGCTCTCGAACGCCTACCTGATCGTTGACGAGCCCGGCGGCCACGGGGTGCTGGTCGACTCCAACTCGGTCACCGAGCCGCTGGTCGAGCGCGTGGAGCGCGAGGGGACCGAGATCACCCACGTCCTGCTCACCCACCATCACTACGACCACGTGGTCGGCGCGCGCAAGCTCGCCGACCACTTCGGGGTCCCGATCTTCGCCCACCAGCTCGCCGACGAGCTGATCGACGACAAGGTCGACTTCGCCATCGCCGACGGCGACGTGATCGAAAGCGGCGACTTGAAGATCGAGGTGATGCACACCCCGGGCCACTGCGCCGACCACCTCGCGCTGGTCTTCGACGGCAGCGATTGCCTGACCGCGGACGTGCTCTTCAAGGGCACGGTCGGCGGCACCCGTGCCCCCGGGGCGACCGGCTTTACGGACCTGAAGTCGTCGGTGATGGACAAGCTGATGAAGCTGCCGCCCGAGACGCGCGTCCATCCCGGACACCGCGGGCCCTCGACGATCGGCGAGGAGTGGGAGCAGAACCCGTTCGTCCGCGTCTGGCGCGGCCTCGACGAGGAGGGCTCTGAGCCCTGCACCATCGGGCCGGCCGAGGCCGAGGAGCGCGAGCCGGCGACGCTCGTCCTCTGGGCGCCCGACTACGACGGCGGCAACAAGGCATGGGTGCGCTTCGAGTCGGGCGAGGACGCGATCGTCGGCGGCTCGCAGGTGAAGCGCGGCGGGTAGCGCGGCAGGTCAGCGATCCCAGCGCTTGTACGCGGAGACCGAGTAGGCCTCGCGGCGCGCGAGCAGGATCGGGTCGTCGGAGAGCTCGACGCCGTCGACGATCCGGTTCGGGTCGAAGACGTCGATGTGGCCGTCGCGTTCGGGATCGTCGACCAGCTCGGTGATCTCCAGCCGCCCGGCGGGGAGCAGAGTGCTCTCGTCCGGCCACTCCTGCGTCGGGTCGTCGAGGGCATCACCTTCGCCGGCCAGCTGAAGCTCGAACGCAAAGCCGATCACCCCTGACGAGAGGCGCTCGGCGAGCTCGTCGTGCAGGTAGTCGCGGCCGAGCGCGCGGGCGTCGTCGTCGGGGAGCCGCTGCTCGCCCGCGTCGGGGGCAAAGCGCCAGCGGACCCAGGTCCGGTTGTCGTCGGAGTCGACGAGGGCGAAGAAGTGTGGCGAGTAGTAGGGCGCCGTCGCGAAGCTCGCGAGCGGCTCCTTCATCAGTACCGCCGCGATCGCCGGCTGGGCCTCGGGGCGCTCGCCGAGGAAGGCGCCCAGCTTCTCCATGTCGGGTTGGCCGGTCTCGGGGTCGGGGCGTCGCAGCCGCAGCAGCTCGAGGAACTCCTCGGACGTGCGCGTCGCGAACGTGGGAACGGTGGTGGTGAGGATGTCGGTCTCGCCGCCGTCCCAGCGAAGCTTCACCGCCATGCCGCGGCCGTCACGGGCGGCGTCGTTTGCCTGGGGGTCGCCGCTGGCGTTGGAGAAGCGGACGAGCGCCTCGACCGGCTCGCCCGACAGGTGCCTGGCGCGGCTCAGCCGGGCGGCCTCGGCGTTGCCGGTGAACGTCCCGCGCGCCCAGCTCCCCTTCGCGTGGAAGGCCCGGTGACCCTCGTGTGACCCATAAATGGCGTTCGCCGCCTCGACCAGCTGCTCGTGGAGGTCGCCCTCGGGCATCGCTGCGGCAACCCTATCCTCCTGCCGATGGATCTCGGGATCGACGGGCGGGTCGCGCTGGTGATGGGCGCCAGCAAGGGCATCGGCCGCGGCATCGCCGAGGCGCTGGCGCGCGAGGGTGCGAAGGTCGCGCTGGCCAGCCGCTCGGAGGAGCGCTGCGAGGAGGCGGCTGCCGAGATCGAGGGGGAGGCGCACGGCTTCGCGGCCGACACCTCCGACCTCGAGCGGATGGCCGCGCTTCCCGGCGAGGTCGCCGAGGCGCTGGGTGGGCCGGTCGAGGTTCTGGTCACCAACACCGGCGGTCCGCCGCTCGGCATGGCGCTCGACGCCGACCTGGATGCGTGGCGCGAGGCGTACGACAACCTCGTGCTGGCGCCGCGGGTGCTGATCGAGGCCGTGCTGCCGGGCATGCGCGAGCGCGGCTGGGGGCGGATCGTCAACGTCGGCTCCAGCTCGACCGAGGAACCGATCCCGGGGCTGGCGCTGTCGAACGCGCACCGCCGGGCCCTGGTGGGCTTCCTGAAGACGCTTTCGCGCGAGGTCGCCGGCGACGGGATCACGGTCAACGACGTCGCCACCGGCCGCTTCGCCACCGATCGCCTGGCGGCCAACTGGGGCAGCCGCGAGGAGATGGAGCGCGGGGCCGTCGAGGGAATCCCGGCGGGTCGGCTGGGGCGGCCCGAGGAATACGGAGACCTGGTCGCGTTCCTGGCGTCCGAGCGCGCCGCCTACGTCACGGGGACGTCGATTCCGATCGACGGGGGCCTGCTGCACTCGATCTGAGCCCGCCGTTGCGCGCCGCCGAGAGCAGCCAGAAGCCGCCGGCCAGAATCATCGCGACGCTCAACAGCTGGGCCTGGGTGAGGCCGAGTGCGACGTCTTCGTTGCGGCGGATGAACTCGACCAGGAACCGCTCGGCCCCGGCGAGCGCGAGGTAGAGCGCGAACAGCAGCCCCGGGCGCAAGGCGTCGCGCAGCCGCCACAGCGCATAGGTCACCAGGCACATCGCGAGCGTCTCGTAGATCGGCGTCGGGTGGACCGTCTCGGTGGTCGGGACGGTGCCCTCGGGATAGGCCATCGCCCAGGGGCCGTCCCAGGGCTGGCCGTAGTCGCCGTCGCCGGAGAGCTGGCAGCCGATCCTGCCGACCGCGTAGCCGATCGCGAGCGCGGGGGCGCAGAGGTCGAGCAGGGCGACGTTGAGCATGCCGCGCCAGCGCGCCCACAGGATGACGGCGATCGCCCCACCGACCACGCCGCCGTACCAGATCAGCCCAGAGCCGGAGAAGATGTTTCCGAGCAGGTCGTCGGAGACCTCGTCCCAGTTCTCGAGGATGAAGTTCAGCCGCGAGCCGACCACACCGCCGATCAGCCCGGCGAAGATCAGCTCATAGGCCCAGTCGACCGGCTTGTCCAGCTCTCGCAGCCGCTTCGCGACCAGCGCGCCCGCGGCGACGAACCCGAGCGCGAACATGATCCCGAAGGTCTGCAGTGTCAGCGGCCCGAGATCGATCTCCGGTTGCATCGGCGCGGGACCTTAGCCCGCCGCCGCGGCGGTAGATCGACGAGTGGCGAGTTTGCCGTCTATATGGCGGCAAACTCGCCTTTCGCCCCACGGGCTATAGCCCCGGCGGGAGTCGAACCCGCGCTACCAGGTTGAAAACCTGACGTGCTAACCGTTACACCACGGGGCCCTCGCCGGGCAGTGTAGGGGCGCCAAGCAGCCCGATTCGGGAGGGGTTGACTCCGTGTTTTTCGCGGATAGGGTGGCGCCAGGACTCAGGAGCGAGTCCGACGCGTTATCGGAGGGAGAAATGAACGCAGGCTGCACCACGTCGTTTGTCCGGGCGCGGGTCGCAGGCGTTTTCGCAGCCGCGGTGACGATGCTGATCTTGGCCGCGCCGGCACCCGCGGGCGCGGTCGTTCTGTACGACCAGTACGACAACCAGGGCGCCAACGGCATCACCTCACAAGACTTCGAGGCGGCTAACGACGCGTTCGACAATCAGGGCGCAGACGATTTCGTCGTTCCTGACGGCGAGGACTGGGACATCACCGGCGTCGATGCCGACGGGGTCTATTTCAACGGCCCCGGCCCGGCCGCGTCCGTCAACGTCAGCTTCTACGAGAACGGCGCCGGAGGTCTCCTTCCCGGCTCCCTGCTCGCGAACCGGCCGGCGAGCGCCTTTACAGGAAGCGGCGGAGACTTCGTCGTCACGTTGGCGACACCGGTTCGACTGGAGCCCGGCACCCACTGGGTTTCCGTCCAAGCGAGACAGGACTTCAGTCCCGCCGGTCAGTGGGGTTGGACCGAGCGCACGGTCACGTCGAACGGCGCGTCGGCCTGGCAGAACCCCGGCGGCGGGTTTAGTGCCGCATGCACCGCCTGGGGCCGCAGGGTGGCCGACTGCGGTATCGGCACGCAACCCGACCTGGTCTTCCGGCTGAACGGCACGGTCGTTCCGCGACACACGCTCACCGTGGGCAGGGCGGGCAGCGGTGCGGGCGCCGTGACCAGCAACCCCGCCGGGATCGGCTGCGGCGCCGACTGCTCGGAGAGCTATGCCGAGGGCACGGCGGTGACGCTGACCGCAACCCCCAACGACGACTCGACTTTTACCGGCTGGTCAGGCAGCGGCTGCTCCGGGACCGGCACCTGCAACGTGACCATGGACGCGGCTAAGAGCGTGACCGCGACCTTCACCCAGCCCACGCTTACCGTAGGCAAGGCCGGCACCGGCTCGGGCACCGTGACCAGCAACCCGGCGGGGATCGACTGCGGCTCCGACTGCTCAGAGCGCTACGGCCAGGGCACCGCGGTGACGCTGACCGCCACCCCGGGCCCGGGCTCGACGTTTGCCGGCTTTACCGGGGCATGCACCGCGCTTGCCTGCAACCTCATCCTCAACGCAGACAAGGGCGTGACCGCGACCTTCAACCTCGAAGCCCTGCCGGGGCCGCCACCGGCGCTCGAGACCGAGATCACCAAGCAGAAGGTCAAGGTCGATCAGGCGAAGGCGAAGTTCAAGTTCACCGGCTCGGGGGGAACCGGAGCGCTCGGCTTCGAGTGCAAGCTCGACAAGCAGCCTTATGAGGACTGCACCTCGCCGGCCAAGTACCGAGACCTCGACGAGGGAAAGCACAAGTTCAAGGTGCGGACCGAGGACGCCACCGGCGCGGTGGACTCGACTCCGGCCAAGGTGAAGTTCCAGATCTAGCGGGCCGGGGCGGGCGCTGATCCGCCCTCAGTCCACCAGCTGCTCCAGCAGAGCCTTCTGGGCGTGGAGCCGGTTCTCGGCCTGGTCGAAGACGGCCGAGCGGTCGCCGTAGAGGACGTCGGCCGTGATCTCCTCGCCAGGGTGGGCGGGGAGGCAGTGAAGGACGATGGCGCGATCCGAGGCGGCGTCGAGCAGCGCCTGATCGAGGCGGTAGGGGGAGAGGTCGGCGCGACGCTGCTCAGCGCCCGCCTCGTCGCCCATGCTCACCCAGACGTCGGTATAGAGCGCGTCGGCGCCGGCGGCGGCCTCGCGCGGGTCGTGGGTGTCGAGCGCCGCCAGGCCTGGCTCGAGCTCGTAGCCCTCGGGCGTCGCCACCCGCACCTCCACCCCCGCCGTGCGGCCGAGGATCGCCAGCGAGCGGGCGACGTTGTTGCCGTCGCCGACGTAGGCGACGACGATGCCGTCGAGATCGCCGAAGCGCTCGCGCAGGGTGAGCAGGTCGGCGAGCGCCTGGCAGGGGTGGTGCCCGGGCGTGAGCGCGTTGATGACGGGGATCTCGGCCGCGGCGGCGAGCTCGGCGACCGTCTCATCAGAGCCGGAGCGGATCGCGATCGCGTGCACGTAGCGCGAGAGCACCGCCGCCGTGTCGGGGATCGACTCGCCCCGGCCGAGCTGAAGCTCGTCGGCGCGCAGCGGCAGCGGGTGGGCGCCGAGCTCGGCGACGCCGACCTGAAGCGAGACCCGTGTGCGGGTCGACGGCTTCTCGAAATAAAGCGCCACCGTGCGCCCGGCCAGCGACTGCGAGCCCTCGCCGCCGGCGCGCCCCGCCTTCAGCGCCAGCGCCCGGTCGAGCAAGGAGAAAAGCCGCTCGCGCGAAAGCTCCTCTCCGGTGATGAAATCTGCAGACGCCCCGTTCAAGCGGCGATTGTACGTGTGGACACCCCGCCCGTGACCGTCCGGGCGTTGACGTGGAACCTGTTTCACGGACGCGACCACCCGCCGGATCCGCGCCTGTTCACGCTGCGCTCGCGCCTGCTCGCCCGCAGCCAGGCAAACCCAACTCACCTCCAGGTCAACCGCGACCTGTTCGACGAGTTCGCCGGGCTCCTCGCCGCCGCCGAGTGGGACGTCGTCCTGCTGCAGGAGGTCCCGCCTCGCTGGTCGGACTCGCTCGCCCGAGCCTGCAACGCCGAGGGCCACGGGGTCCTGACCTCGCGAAACTGGCTCGCGCCGGTGCGCGCGCTGCTCGCCCGCCGCAACCCGGACCTGATCGCCTCCAACGAGGGCGGCTCGAACCTGACCCTCGTCCGCGGTGAGATCCACGAGCGTCGCGAGCTCGAGCTGCGCAGCGGTCCGCGTCCGGAGCGGCGCGCGATGGCCTTCACCCGTGCGACCGCGCGCAGCGCCGGCGCGGAGATCTGCATCGCCAACCTGCACGCAAGCTCGGGCCGTCCGAACCAGGCCCTCGCCGAGGACGAGGTGCTGTTCGCCGCCGCGCGCGCCTCGCAGTGGGCGGGCACCACGCCGCTGCTCTTCGGCGGGGACCTCAACCTGAGACCGGGCGAGACCGTGATCTTCAGGGAGCTCGAGCGCCGCCACGGATTGACCAGGCCGACCGGGCCTGAGAGCCTCGATCACCTGCTCATCCGCGGGCTCGACATCCTGGCGCCGCCGCACCCGTGGCCGCCCGAGCGCCGCGAGGTCGTGGATGCCGGCCTCGCGATCCGGCTCTCCGACCATGCGCCGGTCGAAGCGACGTTCGGATCCCCACCCGGCGCCCCCTCGGTGCCCGCGGGATGAGATAGTCCCTGCGACGACCCAAAGCCCAGGAGGAAGAGATGGCGACCAGTTCCGGAGGCTCGAAGTCAACCCGCGGCGGTGGTGGCCGCAAGCGCTCCGCCAGCGGGAGCAAGCGCAGCGGCGCGGCAAGCTCGCGCAAGACCAGTTCGCGCGCGTCCAGCAGCTCGCGCTCGTCGCGCGGTTCGGCGCGAAGCCGCCGCACGTCGCGCTCGACCTCGGCCGGGCGCTCCGACAAGAGCGTGCAGGCCTTTCGCGATGCGCTCGACCGCAGCCGCAGCGCGCTGGAGTCGAACGTGACCGTTTCGCGCGACCGGCTCCAGGAGATCGTCGACGACGCCGTCAAGCGCGGACGGATGACCCGCGCGGACGCGAACGAGCTCGTCTCCAACATCGTCAGCCGCGGCCGCAAGGCCACCGACGAGCTGATGCGCGATCTCGAGCGTCTGCTCGAGCAGGCGCGCAAGGAGGTCGAGACCCGCGCCGCGCCGGCACGCCGTCAGGCAAGAACCACAGCCGGCCGGGTTGGACGCGCAGCACGGGACGCGGCCGACCGCCCGCTGGCCGAGGCCGACCGACTGCGCCGTCGCGCAGGCGGTCCGGGACCGCCGATCACCGGCTACGAGCAGCTCACCGCCCCCCAGATCAAGAGCCGGCTCAAGGACATGAAGGCGGCAGATCTGCGCAAGGTGCGCACGCAGGAGAACCGCGGCAAGGCGCGCAAGAGCATCCTCGACGAGATCGACAAGCAGCTCTCGAAGTAGCACTGCAACGATAGGGGCGTGACCGAGGCCCCGACCGCGACCCAGCCGGCGCGCCCGCGCGAAGGGGCCGAGCTCGAGCTCGAGATCGACTCGCTGGCCCAGGGCGGGCGCGGGGTCGCGCGCGCGAACGGCTACGTCGTCTTCGTCTCGGGGGCGCTGCCGGGCGACCGCGTGCGCGCCCGGGTGGTGCGGGCGAAGCGCCAGTTCGGCGAGGCGACGGCGACCGAGCTGCTGCGCCCGAGCTCAGAGAGGATCGCCGACCGCGACCTCCACGACGGCGAGCCGTGCCCGGGGGCCCCCTGGCAGGGGATGGCGTACGAGCGTCAGCTCGAGGAGAAGAGCCGCCAGGTCGACGAGGCGCTGCGCCGGATCGGCCGCCTCGAGTCCTTCGAGCTCGAGCCGATCGAGCCGGCGCTCGAGCAGTGGCGCTACCGCAACAAGCTCGAGTACTCCTTCGGTCGCGCGGCCGGCCGCGGGGCAGCGCTCGGGTTTCACCGCCGCGGCAGCTGGGCCGAGGTGGTCGACGTCGACGACTGCCTGCTCGCCTCGCAGGCCAACAACGCCGCCCGCAACGCCGTTCGCGACTGGGCCCGCGCCGAAGCGCTCGCGCCATACGACCGCCGCACGCAGGAGGGCGTGCTGCGCAACCTCGTCGTCCGCGAGGGCCGCCGCACCGCCGAGCTGCAGACTCGCCTCGTCACCTCCCCGGCCGAGATCCCGAAGCCGCCGGTCGACCTGCACACGGTCATCGAGGGCCCCACCGGCGACACGGACGGGCCGACCGGAGTCTTGGGCAGCGAGCACCTGCACGAGGAGATCGGCGGCCTGCGCTTTCGCGTCTCGTACAACGCCTTCCTGCAGACGAACACCGAGATGGCCGAGCGCCTGTACGGGATCGCCACCGACTTCGCCGCGCTCTCGGGAAGCGAGCGCGTCTTCGACCTCTTCTGCGGGATCGGCACCATCGCGCTGAGCGTCGCGCGCCAGGCCGGCGAGGTGTGGGGGTTGGAGAGCATCGGCGACGCGATCGCCGACGCCGAGCACAACGCGCACGCCAACGAGATCGCCAACGCCACCTTCGTCGCCGCCGAGGCGCGACTCGGCATCCGCCCGCTGCTCGAGCGCGCCGGACGCCCCGACGTGGTCATCGTCGACCCGCCCCGGGCCGGCTTGTCGGCGAAGATCGTCCGCCGGCTGCTCGAGTGCCAGGCCGGCCGGATCGTCTACGTCTCCTGCAACCCGACGACACTGGCACCCAACGCCGCCCAGATCGTCGAGGCCGGATATACGCTGCGGCGCGTGAGGCCCGTCGACATGTTCCCGCAGACCCCGCACGTCGAGACCGTCGCGTTGTTCGAAAAGTGAGCAGGGGCTTCGGCGTCGCCGCGGGGCTGGACCCGGACGTCGCGGCCCCGCTCGCCGCCCGCTGCGCCGAGCTCGGCTACGGATCGATGTGGTCCAACGACCATCCGGGCGCGCTCGGCCTCGAAACCCTGGCGGTGTTCGCCGAGGCCGCCCTCGGGCTGGAGCTGGGGGTCGCGGTGATGGCGCTCGACCGCCACTCGCCCTCCGAGATCGCCGCCCACGTCGATCGCCTGGAGCTGGACCGCGAGCGACTCTGGATCGGAGTCGGCGCGGGCTTTTCGGAGCGACCCCTGACCCGGATTCGCGCGGCGCTGCCGGAGCTGCGCGAGGCGCTCGAGGGCGTCCGGCTGGTGCTCGCCGCGATGGGCCCGAAGATGTGCGCGTTCGCCGGCGCCGAGGCAGACGGCGTCTTCTTCAACTGGATGACGCCGAAGTTCGCGGCCGAGGCCCGCGGCCACGTCGAGACCGGCGCAAGCGAGGCAGGCCGCGAGCCGCCACCGGTGCTCGGCTACGTCCGCACCGCGGTTGGCGACGACGCTCCGGGCAGGCTCGCCAAGGAGGAGGCCTTCTACCGTGACCTGCACGACGGCTACCGCAACCACTTCGAGCGCCTGGCCGAGCCGGCCGGCACCGTCGGCGTCGCGGTCGCCGACCGCACCGAGGCCCAGCGCCGGCTGGCCGCCTACGACGAAGTCCTCGACGTGACCGTCGTCCGCGGCCTCGCCAGCGCCGAAGTCGAGGCGATGACCGCGCTCGCGGAGGCGGCGGCGCCTTGAAGGGCGCGGCGGCCGCGGGCACGGCCGTCCTGCTGGCCGCCGCCCTGGCGACCCCGGCCGCGGCCGGGCCGCGCGCACCGCTGGATCACGAGGGCCATTGGCTCACCGACGCACGCGGGCGCGTGGTGATCCTGCACGGGGTGAACATGGTCTACAAGACCGACTCCTACGCGCCGGAAGACACGGGGTTCGGCGCCGACGACGCGCGCTTCCTGCGCAAGCATGGGTTCAACACGGTCAGGCTCGGCGTGATCTACAAGGGCCTCGAGCCCGACCCGCCGGGCGCTGACGGCAAGCCCGTCTACCGTCGCGGCTACCTGCGCAGCCTGGCCCGCTCCGAGCGCGTGCTCGCCAAGCGCAAGATCTTCACCCTGATCGACTTTCACCAGGACCTCTACAACGAGCGCTTCCAGGGCGAGGGCTGGCCCGACTGGCAGACGCTCGACGACGGCGTCCCGTCGGAGCCGAAGCAGGGATTTCCCGCCAACTACATCGTCAACGCCGGGCTCCAGCGGGCGTTCGACAACTTCTGGGCCAACACGCCGGCAGCCGGGATCGGCCTGCAGGACGCCTATGCCAGGGCCTGGCGGCGGGTGGCGCTGGAGTTCCGCCACGACCCCTACGTCTTCGGCTATGACCTGATCAACGAGCCGTGGCCTGGGTCGGCGTTCGGGTCGCAGGGGTGCGCCAATCCGGCGGGATGTCCCACCTTCGATGCGACCACCCTCACCGAGTTCACCAACCGCGTCCTCGCCGCGATCCGCACCGTGGACCCCAGCACGCTCGTCTTCTACGAGCCGCTGGTGACCTTCGACTTCGGCGCCGACACCAGCCACGCCGACACCGGCGACGGCAGCGCCGGCTTCTCCTTTCACAACTACTGCCTGCCCGGCGCCTTCGGCGGGCCCGGCTCCGGTCCCTCCTGCGAGCCGCTCGAGGACATGGTCTTCGCCAACGCCGACAAGCAGTCCGCGGAGACCGGCGACGTCCCGCTCTTGACCGAGTTCGGCGCCACCGACGACCTCGACGCGATCGAGCGCATCATCCGCCTGTCCGACGCGCACATGGTCGGCTGGCAGTACTGGCATTACTGCGGCTGCGACGACCCGACCACGCAGGGCCCGGGAGTGCAGGCGCTGGTGATCGATCCCTCCCGTCCGCCGCGCGGCGACAACGTCAAGCGCGAGAAGCTGCGCCTGCTCGCGCGGCCGTATCCGCGAGCCGTCGCCGGGACCCCGAAGGAGTTCGGCTATGACCCCCAGAGCGGCGAGTTCACGCTCACCTACTCGACCAAGCCGCCCGCAGACGGCACACTGCGTCGCAGCCTGGACACCGAGATCTTCGTGCCGAGGATCAACTATCCCGACGGGTACGCCGTCGACGCGCAGGGCGCGAGGGTGGTGTCGAGGCAGGGCGTGCGAGTGCTGCGACTCGAGCGCGAGCGCGGCGCAGGCGAGGTAACGGTCACGCTCACCCGGCGATAGTCTGGGCTCGATGCCGGACCTCGAAGAGCACACGATCGAGACGCTGCCCGATCGCTGCGCGAGCTGCGGCGCAACCCTCACCGACAGCGAGAAGGCCATAGCCCTGGAGAGCGGCTCGACTCCGGTGCTGTGCACCGTCTGCGCCGCCGAGGAGGAGCCCGCGGTCGAGGCCGTCGAGGACCTCGAGCCCGAGACCTAGAACGAGTCGGCGAAGCGGCCCAGGACCAAGTCCCAGCCCGAGTCGTACTGGGCACGCCCCTCGTGGTCGCTCCGGTCCCAGCCGCGGTGCTCGAGCTCGACCCGCGTGCCGTCGTCTTCGGCGCTGAAGCGAACCTCGACCTCGGTGGGGCCCCGCTCGGGGTTCACCCGCCAGCCGAGCACCAGTCGCCGTGGCGGCTCCCACGCGAGCACGTCGGCCCACTCCCCCCGCCGACCGTCGCCGGTCTGCTCGTAAAGCAGCCCGCCGGCGCGCGGCTCCAAGACGATCTCCTCGACCTCGTCCCCGTGGATCGAATGCGACTTCGGCCACCAGCTTCCGATCCGTGCGGTGAAGGTCTCGAATGCCGTCTCGATCGGCACCTGGACCGTGATCGTCTTGTGAATCGTCGCCGGCGCTTCGGTGGCGCTCATCTGCTGCTCCTCTCGTTGCTCTCTACCTCGGCCGCGAAGGCGGCAAGGGCCTGGTCCCAGAAACGGTCGAAGTGATCGCGCAGGCCCTCGATCGCATCGGGATCGGCCCGGTAGACCCGGCGCGTGCCCTCCGCTCGCTCGCTCACCAGCCCCGCCGCCTTCAGCACCTTGAGATGCTGCGAGACGGCCGGGCGGCTCACCGGAAGCTGGGTCGCCAGCTCGCCGACCGCCATCGGACGGCGCGCCAGGCGCTCGAAGATCGTCCGCCGGGTCGCATCGCCGAGCGCGTCCATCGCCTGTGCGTAAGCCTTCACTTACCGTAAGTATACACTTACGGTGGTCGGAGCGCTAGGCGACCCGCAGATAGCCCTCGCGGACGAGCCGGCGGATCAGCACCATGCGGCTGGGCTCGTCGAGCGGGCCGGGCAGGTCGGTAGCGCGAAACGGCTCGCCGAGGGCGTGGATCGCCTGCACCGCCTCGCAGGCGGCCTGCGGGAACACGACCTCCTTGCCCTCGAATACGAGCGTCGCCACGCCGCCTTCGAGCTCGAGCTCGGCGATCACGGTTGGGCGCCGCTCGACGAGGTCGGCCGCGGTGAGCTCCGCGAGCGCGCCGACCTGATCGAGCTGGCCGTCGAGGATCGGGCGGCGACCGATGACGAACCGGCGGCGCATCCGCTGGGCCACCGGCTCGCGCCCGAGTCGCGCCGCGAGTCGCTCGAGCAGATGGGGCGGCAGCTCGCCGTCCTCGCCCAGCGAACGCCGGAACTCGACGTCCTCGGCGCAGTCGTCGAGCGCCGCGCGCAGCGCGTCCATCCTCGTTGCGGGGTGAAGTCCGATCGTGAGGTGAAGCGACTCGGCGTCGGAGGTGAACCCCTCGTGAGGCCAGCCGCGCGGCAGGTACAGGGTGTCGCCCGGCTCGAGAGTCAGGTCGGCGACCGGCGGACCCGGCTCGTCGCGCTCGGCCGACCACTTCTGGCTCTTCAGCGGCAGCTCGCGAACCGGTTCGTACCAGCGCCAGCGCTTGGTCCCGGCGACCTGGAGCACGAACACGTCGTGGGTGTCGTGATGGACCTCGAACCCTCGCGCCGCCGCCGGCGTGTAGTAGGCGTTGGCCTGCGCGGGACAGCCGAGCGCCTGCTCCAGGGCGCGGCAGTAGAGCGCCGCCGGGTGCCAGTGCAGATGAAGCGCCTGAAGCACGATCGTGGCGCCGTCGGCGAACGCCTCGGCAACGCGATCGACCTGCGCCATCGCGGTGAAGCTCCCCGGTCGCCACGGCAGGTCGACCGTGTAGTCGCGCAGGGGAAGCTGCTCGCCGTCCTTGACAAGCCGAAACGCGGGCACCCGGATGCCGGTCTCGCAGACGAGCCGCTGGACCTCGTCGCGGGAGAGGATCGAGTCGAAGCGGCCCGGCTCGCCGCGCGCGACGAGCAGCGGCTTCTGGTCCCAGTGCTCGTCGAGGAAGGCGTCGAAAGCGACGGGGTCGAGCGTCAGCCCGACCCGGTCGGCGCGCTCAGGCGGCGCTGTCGTCTCCGGAATCGTCTCCGGAGTCGTCGCCCGTGTCGCTCGTGTCGCTGATGTCGCCGGAGTCGTCACCCGTGTCGTCTCCGCTGTCGTCGCCCGGATCGTCGGAGTCATCGGTGGGCGCCGATGGCACAGACTCGCGATGGGTCTCGATCTCCTCGTCGCTCAGCGTTGCCTCGTCGTCGCCCATCCGTCCTCCTCGTTTGCAGGGAGGCCGATCTTATGCCCTGCCGACGCCGGCGGCGAGGACTAGTAGGGCGGGAGCTCGGCGTACCAGTCGCCGAGCGCACGAAACGCCGACCAGAACTCGCGCTTGGAGCCCTCGGAGTCGAGCGAGTCGTCGATGTCAGGAACGTAGAGTGCGTCGATGGTCGGGGTCAGCTGCTGGATCTCGCCCTCGTCGGGCTCGAGCTCTCGCGCCATCGGCACGCCGACCTCGTTCAGGGTCTCGAGCGCACGCTCTCCCATCACCACGATGCAGCGAGGCTGGACGATCGCGATCTCCTCGACCAGCCGCTCGATGCACTCGCTGGCCGCCAGATCCGGATCGGAGACCGGGCACTTGACGCAGAGCGTGCCGTAGACGGCCAGCGGGTCGATCCCGAGCCGCTTGAAGCTCTTCATCAGCGCGTTGCCGGAACGGCCGTAGAACGCCACGCCCTCCTCGATCTCCGCCGCGGTCGGCGCGAACTTGAGCAGCATCACGTCGGCCTGGGGATGGCCGGAGCCCAGCACCGGCATCAGGTTGCCGCGCGGGCAGTGCGAGCACTCCTGGAGGCGATGCGTGAGCTGGTTGAGCTCGCGAATCGCCCGCTCGAGGTATTTCTCCTGGATCTCGTCGTCTGTGGTCGGCACGCTGAGCCCTCCCGGCTCGTTTTGCGAGCCGTGGGATCTCTTTGACGGCGCCCGGCGCCCTCCTCCCGGCGCGGCCGCGTGCATCAGCGCTTGCCCGCCTTCGCGCGCGCCGCGGGACCCCCGCTGCGCCGCCGGCCGCCGCGACCGCCGCCGGTCTGCAGCAGCTTCAGCGCTTGGACGTAGATCAGGTTTCTCTGCTTGCGGATGATGTCGGCGCTGCGCATCGCCTCGAGGAACTCCTCGGGGCCATCGAAGTCGTGGACCCGGATCATCACGCTGCCCAGGCCCTGGGCGACGTGGCTGTCGGAGCCCGCCCCCGGGACGATCCGGTACTTGCCGGCGAAGCGCTCGGCCTCCTCGTTGAACGCTGTCAGCGCGGCCCGGGGGTTGAAGACCTCGAGGATGTCGATCTCCTCCACGATCTCGAGCAGGTTCTCGTAGTCGGGGACCGAGTGCAGCCGGTCGAACGGGTGTGGCACGTAGACGAGCCCGCCCTGGCGGCGAATCTCGGCGATCGTCTCGGCCATCGTCATCCCGCGCTCGATGCGCTCGGAGACGAAGAGCCCGATCACCTCGCCCTGCTCGGCCGTCTTCACCTCCTCGGCGACGATCACCTTGACCCCGAAGTCGTCGGCGATGTCGCGCGCCGCAAGCGCCCCGGAGATCTCATTGTGGTCGGTGATCGCGATCGCTCCCAGCCCCCGTTCGCGCGCCGTCGCCAGCAGCGTCTCGACCGGCGTCGCGCAGTCGGGCGAGTGGTCGGTGTGCATGTGCAGATCGACGTGGATCTCGCGCCGGCGGGCGATCCGCCTTCGCAGCTCCGGGTTGCCGTCCGGGTCATGGCGCCTGGCGGCGATCCTGGCGTAGATCTCCTCGACCTGGTCGGCAACGGCGGACCAATCGCGGATCTGTCCGCGCGCCTTGCGCAGCAGCTCGCGCCGCAGCGACGGGGTCTCCAGCAGCCGCTCGAGCTGGCCCGCGAGCGTGATCGCGTCGCCGGGAGGAAAGAGCAGGCCGCGCTCGCCGTCAGCGAGCAGCTCCTGATACAGCCGGATGTGGGAGGCGACCGGCACGGTGCCGCACGCGAGCGCCGTGCGCAGCAAGCCGGGCGCGACCCGCGGACCGCCCGAGGCGACGCAGACGACGTCGGCGGCGGCGATCAGCGAGTCGGGAGAGGCGTCGCGCTCGCGGACGATCGAGACCCGCTCGCGCAGTCGCTGCGAGAGGCGCAGGTCGGTCGCCCGGTCGACCCAGATCGCCACCTCCCAGTCGCGCTCGAAGGACAGGCGGCGGATCGCGCGCAGGAACAGGCGCAGCGCGCCCCGCTCCTCCTGCTCGCAGAACGCGATTCGGAAGGGGCGCTCGCGAGCGCCGCTCTCGGCGCCGGGCCACCACGCCGGCGGCTCGGCGTCTGCCCCCGGCTCGACGAGCTCGTAGGTACCGGGAAAGAAGCGCTCGATCAGCTCCGCCGTGGTCGTACAGCTCACGGTGCGCGCGTCGAGGCGGCCGAGAAAGACCTCGACCAGTGGCCGCGCGACCTGGGTCGAGAGCACCCTCTCGCTGGGCTCGTGGAAGCTGCCGACGTTGAGCGAGCGCGAATGGCGAAGCGCCGCCGAGGAGAGGCTGGGGGCGAACGGGTCGTGGACGTGGACGATGTCGAGCTCGACCCCGCCGAGCAGCCGCTCGAGCGCCCGGCTGACGTCGACCGGAAGCGGCGCGGCGCGGGGACGCGGCCCGCGGGGCATCGGGATCCCGCTGCCCAGCGCGAGCACCGGCGGCCCCCCGTCGGCGCCGGCCCGAGCCCCCTGCCACCTGCCGTCGAACACGACTCCGTTGCCCTCGGCCGCGGCACTGATCGCGCGGCGCGACTCGCGCACGCTCGCCCGCACCCCGGAGGGCGCGGCGATGACGACGCGATGGCCGCGCTCGGCGAGCTCGCTCGAGACGCAGCCGACGAACTCGTTGATCTCGTGCGGGGGTCCCCAAGGCTGGGGAGTCACCTGGGCGATCGAGAGCAGCTCGCGGCGGGACACGAGCTCAGGATACGAGTGGCGTCAGGGAGACCTAGGCCTGAGCCGTCTCGGAGGCGAGGTCTTTGGCGCGCTCGCCCGGCTGCTTGCGGGCGTGCTCGGCGATGAACTCCTCGGTGAGCTGCCGCGCCTCGTCGTCGGGACGCTGTTTGTGCGGCGACTTCATCAGGTAGCTCGACGGGCCGTCGAGCTGCCCCGCGATGCCGTTGTTGAGCGCCAGCTTGATGAGCCGGACGGCGTCGATCACGATCCCGGCCGAGTTCGGCGAGTCCCATACCTCGAGCTTGAGCTCCAGGTTCAGCGGCACGTCCCCGAACGACTGGCCCTCGATCCGGATGTGGGCCCACTTGCGGTCGGTCAGCCAGGGCACGTAGTCGGACGGGCCGACATGCACGTCGTCCTCGGGCAGCTCATGGCCCATGACCGACGTGACGGCGTTCGTCTTCGACTCCTTCTTGGAGTCCAGCCGCTCGCGCTCGAGCATGTTGAAGAAGTCCATGTTGCCGCCGACGTTGAGCTGGCTGGTGCGCGCCATGCGCACCCCGCGGTCGTGAAACAGCCGCGCGAGCTGGCGGTGGACGATCGTGGCGCCGACCTGCGATTTGATGTCGTCGCCGATGATCGGCAGCCCCGCCTCGGCGAAGCGCTTGTTCCAGTAGTCCTCGCGGGCGATGAACACCGGCAGGCAGTTGACGAAGCCGACGCCCGCCTTGAGCGCCTGCTCGACGTACCACTTGGTCGCCTGCTCGGAGCCCACCGGCAGGTAGCAGACGAGCACGTCGGCCTTGGTCTCCTCGAGGATGCCGACGATGTCCGCCGTCTCGCCGGGAGCCTTGGTGATCTTCTGCTTCAGGTACTTGCCGAGACCGTCGTGGGTCATCCCGCGATGGACCTTGACGCCGAGGTTCGGGACGTCGGCGAACTTGATCGTGTCGTTCTGACCTGACCAGATCGCCTCGGAGAGATCCTTTCCGACCTTCTCGGCGTCGACGTCGAAAGCGGCAACGAACTCGATGTCGCGGACGTGGTATCCGCCGAGGTCGACGTGCATGAGGCCCGGCACCGACTCGGCCGGGTCGGCGTCCTTGTAGTACTCGACGCCCTGGACGAAGGCGTTGGCGCAGTTGCCGACGCCGACGATCGCGACGCGGACCTTGCCGTCGTCGACGCGGTGGCCGTTGGCGCTGGCCCCGTTCGACGGGTGGCCGCTGTCTTCACTCATGCGTTGGAAATCCTCTCTCGGGGGCGGGTGGTTGGGCTATTACCCGCTTGTTGCGTACGCGTTACACCTCGGCGGCTTCGATCGCCTTGAGCTCACGCCGCACGTGCCAGACGCGCTGAAAGACCGTGAACGCGGTCAGCACGGCGAGCGCGTAGATCGCCGGGGCCAGCAGCTCGAAATCGCCGATTCCAGCCCCTTTTGCGAACACGAGGCCGATTGAAAGTACCACTACTCGGACGGGTCGAGTCGCAATCCCGACCTTGCACTCCACGCCCAGCGCCTCGGCGCGCGCACGGGTGTAGGAGACCATCAGCGAGCCGAGCACGGTGAGCACGCACGCGGCGACCACGGCCTCGTCGGCCTGTTCGGCGAAGTACCACGCGACCGCGGTCAGCACGACCCCCTCCTCGATTCGGTCGAGGGTCGAGTCGAGGAAGGCGCCGAACATGGTGCCCTTGCCCGACATCCGCGAGTACTTGCCGTCGAGCGTGTCCATGATCGAGCCGACGATGAACGCGAGTCCGCCGAGGAAGAAGAGCTCCTGGACGACGAGCACCGCCGCGGCGAGGTTGAGGATCAGCCCCGTGATCGAGATCGCGTTCGGGGTCAGCCGCGACTCGATCAGCCGATCGCGCGCGTAGCCGCGCCACTCGGCGGCCGTTCGCGGTTGTAGGCGCTCGCCTTCGATGCGCGGACGCTAGAGGATCGGTGGCGCGCTCAGATCGTCGCTTCGCGCGACGGTTCGGGCCATGCCCAGACCCCAGGACGGACCCGCGCCAGCGCCCGGGCGGCGAGCGCGGCCAGGCAGGCCACGGCGGCCCCCGCCGCCGCGTCGAGCCAGAAGTGGTTGCCGGTGGCAACGATGACGAACAGCACCAGCAGCGGATAGGCCGACCACAGCGTGCGCGAGATCGAGTGCCGCGAGAGCCTCATCGCCGGCACCGCGATCATCAGCGAGAAGGCGATGTGCATGCTCGGCACCGCGGCGTACTGGTTGACCAGCAGGTTCGCCGTGCCCGAGTCCTGAGCGACGCCGGTGAACGCTGCGATCGTGTCGGTGAAGCCCTCGCCCGCCATCAGGCGCGGCGGCGCCGTCGGATAGAGCGCGTAACCGACCAGCGCGAGGGCCATCGCGACCATGAACATGTTCCGCACGAAGTAGAAGTGCTCGTTGCGGAACAGGTAGAGCCACGCCAGGAACCCGGTCGTGATCACGAAGTGGGAGTTCAGGTACATGAAGTTGGCGAAGTCGATCAGCCACGTGGCGTGGTCGATCAGCGCCTGCTGAAAGCCCTCCTCGAAGTACGTCCCGAGCGAGCGCTCGATCGCGATCACCTGGTCGGCGTTGTCGACTGCCGCCGCGTGCCCTGAGTCGGTGATCCCCCGGACGACCTGGTAGCCGTTGTAGGCGATGAAGAAGAGCAGGAACTGCCAGCCGGCATCGACCCATCCCCTGGGCAGAAGACCGTTGACCCATGACCCGACGGAGCGCACCTGGCCGGCGATTCTAGCCGCGTTCACATCCTCGCAACACCCCGTCAGGGAGCCAGAAACCGGACCACTCTTTCGACCAGCTCGGGCCGGTCGATCCACGGCCAGTGTCCGCCGCCGGCGAGCTCGACCAGCTCCGCGTTCGGAAGCCGATCGGCGTACGCGCGGCCCCATTGCGGCGGCAGATAGGGGTCGGCTGTGCCCCAGGCGACCAGTGCCGGGCAGTCGAGCCGATCGAGATCCGCTCCCGCGGCCGCGAGCCGATCGGGGTCGGCGGAGCGGTAGAGATCGAGCATCGCCGGCCAGGTCCCCCTTGGCCAGCCCCTCCAGGTCATCTCGATCAGCTCCTCCGGCACTGCGCCGACCGGCGAGGCAGTACGGGACAGCAGCCGCAGACCGGTCTTCGTCGTGGTCGCATTGGCGAGCTCGCCGGCGACCGGGACCCGCCAGAACCAGCGTGCGATCCAGTGCCATCTGTAGCCCGGCAGCAGTGGCACGGCGTTGATGACCACCAGCCTGGTGACGCGCTCGGGTCGGCGCTGGGCCGCGATCAATCCCACCGCCCCCCAGTCGTGGACGACGAGCGCGTACTCGGAGATCTCGAGCTGGTCGAGAAACCGCTCCAGGAACCGGCCGAGACCGTGCATCGAGTAGTCGAAGCGGTCGCGGTCGGGCGTCTCGCTGAAGCCCCAGCCGGGAAGGTCGAGAGCGACCGCGGGCCCGTCGACCGCATGCAGGAACGGCAGCCAGTCCTCGGAATGGGTGGGGTTTCCGTGCACGAACAGCGCCGGCGGCCCGTCGCCCGCGCCCTGCCGGTAGAAGGTCCTGACGCCGTCGACGTGCACGACGCGCTCGCAGATCGGCGCCATCGCCGCAACCTATCCTGGCGGGGTGGCGACGAGATCTGCGACACCCCGGGCATGGCACCGTCCCTCGAAGCGCCGCGTGCGCGCGATCCGCGATCGCCTCCGCGAGCTCTACGGCAAGCAGGTCAACGACCCCCACGGCCACCCGATCGCCGAGCTGGTGCGGACGGTGCTCTCCCAGAACACCAATGACCGCAACCGCGACGTCGCCTACGAGCGGCTGCGCGAGCGTTTTCCGACCTGGGAGCAGGTGCGCGATGCCCCGGTCGAGCAGGTGATCGAGGCGATCAAGCCGGGGGGCCTCTCACAGACCAAGGGCCCGCGGATCCAGGAGATCCTGCGAGAGCTGCCGCTGGAGGACGGTGAGCCCAGCCTCGACTGGCTCGCCGACGCCGAGCGCGACGAGGCGCTCGACTTCCTCACCCAGCTTCCAGGCGTCGGCCGCAAGACCGCCGCCTGCGTGATGATCTTCGCCCTCGGCCGGCCCGAGATCCCCGTCGACACCCACGTCTACCGGGTCGGCGGCCGGCTCGGCCTGTTTTCCGAGAAGGCGAGCTTCGAGGCCGCGCACGACGAGATGCTGGCGATCACCGACCCCGAGGACGCCTACGAGCTGCACATGAACCTGATCGCCCACGGACGCGAGATCTGCCGGCCGCGGCCGCGCTGCGATCAATGCGCCCTGCGGCGCATGTGCCCGTACTACCGGCGCGCGCTGGCAAGCCGGTAGGTTTCCCGCCGTGAGCAAGCGCCCCTTCGTCCTCTTCGGGCTGTTCGCCGCGATCTGCCTGATCGGGCTGCCGATCATCGCCCTGGGCAAGGAGGGCGACTCGAGCGCGGCCACGGTCGAGGTCGCTGCTCAGGACGAAGACGGCAAGGACCTGTTCGCGAACAACTGCGGCGCCTGTCACAAGCTCGCCGCGGCCGGCACCGACGGCGTCGTCGGCCCCGACCTCGACGACATCCTGGTCACCGGAGGGGAGAACTCGGCCGAGCAGTACGCCGGCACCTACAGCCGCGTCCTGCGGGCGGTCACCTGCGGCGTCGGGGGACGGATGCCGGAGGGGATCCTGGTCGGCGAGGAGGCGAAGGACGTCGCCACCTTCGTCGCCGCCTACGCCGGGCAGATCGGTGGCGGCCCTACCCTCGACACCGCCACCGCGGATCAGCCAGAGCCGCAAGACTGCTAGAGGAAAGCAGGCAGGGACCTGCTAGCCTTCGACTCAGATTTCTTTAGACCCTGAGTTAGAAGGAGAACGAGGCAGTGGGCAAGACGATCGGGATCGACCTGGGCACGACCAACTCGGCGATGGCCGTCCTCGAAGGCGGCGAGCCGGAGATCATCGAGAACGCGGAGGGAGGCCGGACGACCCCGTCGGTCGTCGCCTTCACCGACTCCAGCGAGCGTCTCGTCGGCACCGTCGCCAAGCGCCAGGCGGTGATGAACCCCGAGAACACGATCTTCTCGATCAAGCGCTTCATGGGCCGCAAGGAGGCCGAGGTCAAGGAAGAGGAGACGATCGTCCCCTACAAGGTCGTCGCCGGACCGAACGGTGATGTCCGCGTCGACGTCCGCGGCGAGCAGTACTCGCCGCCTGAGATCTCGGCGATGATCCTGCAGAAGCTGAAGGCCGACGCCGAGGCGAAGCTCGGCGAGAGGGTCGACGGCGCTGTGATCACCGTCCCGGCCTATTTCAACGACGATCAGCGCCAGGCGACCAAGGACGCCGGCAAGATCGCGGGGCTCGACGTCAAGCGGATCATCAACGAGCCGACCGCGGCGGCGCTCGCCTACGGGCTCGACAAGGAAGAGACCGACCAGACGATCCTCGTCTTCGACCTCGGCGGCGGCACCTTCGACGTCTCCGTGCTCGAGATCGGCGACGGCGTCTTCGAGGTCAAGGCCACCGCCGGCGACAACCACCTCGGCGGCGACAACTGGGACAAGGCGATCGTCGAGTGGCTCCTGTCCGAGTTCAAGAAGGACCAGGGCGTCGACATCTCCAACGACAAGCGCTCGCTGCAGCGCCTCTACGAGGCGGCCGAGAAGGCGAAGATCGAGCTCTCGACCACCCAGGAGACGCAGATCAGCGTCCCGTTCATCACCGCGATCAACAACGAGCCCAAGCACCTGGAGATGAAGCTGACGCGCTCGAAGCTCAACGAGCTGACCTCCGACCTGCTCGACCGCGTCGTCTCGCCGGTCAAGCAGGCGCTCTCGGACGCCGCGGCACCTGAGATCAACCACGTCGTCCTCGTCGGCGGGATGACCCGCATGCCCGCCGTTCAGGAGAAGGTCAAGGAGTTGGTCGGCAAGGACCCGCACAAGGGCGTCAACCCCGACGAGGTCGTGGCGATCGGCGCCGCGATCCAGGCGGGCGTGCTGGCCGGCGACGTCAAGGACGTGCTGCTGCTCGACGTCACCCCGCTGACTCTGGGGATCGAGACAAAGGGTGGCGTGATGACGAAGCTGATCGAGCGCAACACGACGATCCCGACGAAGAAGTCCGAGATCTTCTCGACCGCCGACGACAACCAGCCGTCGGTCGAGATCCACGTGCTGCAGGGGGAGCGCGAGATGGCCGGCTACAACAAGTCGCTGGGCAAGTTCCAGCTCACCGGGATCCCGCCGGCGCCGCGGGGCATGCCGCAGATCGAGGTCACCTTCGACATCGACGCCAACGGCATCCTCAGCGTCGCGGCCAAGGACCTGGGCACCGGCAAGGAGCAGACGATCGAGATCAAGGGCGGCTCCGGTCTCGCCGAGTCCGAGGTCGAGCAGATGATCAAGGACGCCGAGGCGCACGCCGAGGAAGACCGGCGCCAGCGCGAGCTCGCCGAGACCCGCAACGTCGCCGAGAACGCGGCGTACGCGGCCGAGAAGCAGCTCGAGGAGCTCGGCGATCAGGTCGACGAGAGCGCGAAGAGCGAGATCGAGGCTGCGATCAAGGAGGTCCGCGAGGTGCTCGAGTCCGACGACGTCGAGCAGATCAAGGCGAAGACCGACGCGCTCCAGGGCGCGTTCCACAGGGTCTCCGAGCAGATCTACCAGGCGGCCGCCGCCCAGCAGGGTGCGTCCGGCCCGGACGGTGCGGGCTCCAACGGCGCCGGCGAAGCGTCCGAGGACGAGGTCGTCGACGCCGAGGTCGTAGATGACGACCGCGCCTGAGCCCGAGGAGCGCGTCGAGGAAGAGGCGGTCGAGCAGGACCTCGACGCGCTCTTGGAGGACGTCAAGAGAGAGCGCGACGAGTACCTCGAGCTCGCGAAGCGGGCGAAGGCCGACTTCGAGAACTACCGCAAGAGGGCGGCCCGTGATGCCGCAGAGGCTGAGCGCCGCGGCAAGGCGAGCCTCGCCCGCGACCTGATGCCGTCGATCGACAACCTCGAGCGCGCGCTCCGGAGCACGGGGATCGGTCCCGCGACCGAGGCCAAGCCCGACGCAGCCTCTGAGGAAGTCAGCGCGCAGGAGGCGCTGGCGCGCGGTGTGCAGCTCGTTCACAGCGAGCTGCAGGCGGCGCTTGCGCGCGCCGGGCTCGAGCCGTTCGACCCGACCGGCGACAAGTTCGACCCCAACCTGCACGAGGCGATCTCGACCCAGCCGGCGCAGAACGGCGTCGAGTCGGGCACCGTGATCGAGACGCTCGAACGCGGCTATCGCCTCGACGGCCAGGTACTGCGGCCGGCGCGCGTGATCGTCAGCGAATAGGGGGCCGAATATGGCGCGCGACCACTACGAGGTGCTGGGCGTAGGCCGCGGCTCCTCCGCGGAGGAGATCAAGAAGGCCTATCGCAAGCTGGCGCGCGAGTATCACCCGGACCGCAATCCGGGCGACAGCGCCGCCGAGGAGCGGTTCAAGGAGATCCAGCAGGCCTACGACACGCTCTCGGATCCGGAGAAGCGACAGCAGTACGACGCCGGCGGCATGTTCGCCGGCTTCGGCGGCCGCGGCGCCCCGGGGCCGGGCCACTTCGCCTCCGACATCGGCGACATCTTCTCGACCCTGTTTCGCCGCGGCGGACCCGGCCCGCAGCAGGCCTCTCGCGGCCGCGACCTGGAGACAGAGGTGCGGATCGCGTTCAAGCAGGCGATGGACGGAACCGAGGTTCCCGTGACGGTGCCGAAGCAATCGACCTGCAAGAACTGCGGCGGTACCGGCGCGAAGCCCGGGACGGCACCGACCGTCTGTCCTCGCTGCGACGGACGCGGGATCGACTCCGAGGGCCAGGGGTTCTTCTCGATCAGCCACCCGTGCCCTCAGTGCGGGGGCTCGGGACAGGTGATCGAGGACCCGTGCCCCACCTGCGCCGGCTCCGGCCTGACGATGCAGCGCAAGCGCTACCGCGTACGGATCCCCGCCGGCGTCCACGACGGCACCCGGATCCGCGTCGCCGGCAAGGGCGAGGACGGCCCCCGGGGCGCTCCCCCCGGCGACCTCTACGTCGTCGTCCGGGTCGCCGAATCGCCGGTCTTCAAGCAGCGGTCCGACGGCAACCTCGAGGTGACGGTGCCGATCACGATCGGCGAGGCGATTCAGGGGGCGACCGTCGAGGTGCCGACGCTGAACGGCTCGAAGCGAATCCGGGTTCCCGCCGGCACGCAGCACGGGACGGTGCAGCGGTTGCGCGGCGAGGGTCCGGCGAAGCCTGGCTCGGGGCGGCGGGGCGACATCCTTTACCGGCTCGAGATCGAGATGCCGCGCGAGCTCAACAGCGAGCAGAAGCGCGCCCTCGACGCGTTCGCGCAGGCCAGCAACGACCGCGACCCGCGCGCGGGGCTGCTGCGTGACGCGTCCGCCACTTCCGGGACAGTGGGCGGATCGGCATGAGCGCACGCGAACAGCGCGGACGGTCGCCGCAGGGCGGGCAGCCTCGGGGAGTCGATCGCCGTCGCGGCGTGTTCATGATCTCGGTCGCCGCGGAGCTCGCCGAGATGCATCCGCAGACGCTGCGCATGTACGAGGCGCGGGGCTTGATCACCCCGAAGCGCTCGCCGAAGAACACCCGCCTCTACTCCTACGAGGATGTCGAGCGGCTGCGCCGGATCCAGCAGATGACCGCCGAGGACGGCCTCAACCTCGCGGGCGTCGAGACCGTGCTCGAGCTCGAGCGCCAGCTCGAGCGGGCCCGGGGCGAGGTCGCGAAGATGCGCGCGCGGGCCGCGGAGCTCGAGCGCCAGATGGACCGCGAGCTCGAGCGGGTGCGCCGCTCGCTGCGCGCCGAGATCGTTCCCTACGGTGCCTACGAGCCCCCTCCGAATCCTGCCGCAGGCAGGCGCTCGATTCCGATCGAGCGCAGCTCCCGCCGCCGCAAGCGCTGAGCAGCGCACCCGCATTCGCGGCTGCGGGAGCTAAAGCAATACCTATCGATACCGATACAAACGTGTATGGACGCCTGTACGACGCCCGCTGCATGCGGCTGGGAATCCGACCATCGAGTCGGGTCAAAAATTCGATCGATTCTGATGCGGGCGGGTTTGCTCGTGCCGCTCGCGGTTTCAGCCACCTTTCTGCTTGCGCCGACTCAGGCCGAGGCCGCGACCTGCTCGTCGGCGCCGCCGACGGTGACCGTCAACCTGTCGACCGCGAACGAGACCGCGACGATCGGGACCAGCGCCGGTGCGATCACCCTCAACAACGTCGCCTGCGCCGGTGGTGCGACCACCTCCAACATTGACACGATCAACGTCACCGGCACGACCGGCACCGAGACCGCCGTCTTCGACCTCACCAACGGACCCCTGGGCCCCGGCGCGACGGTCGAGGGTTCCGGCGCGAGCGAGATCGAGATCAACGCCAATCTCGGGCTCTCCTCCGGTGACCGGATCACGGTCACCGGTTCCAACTCTGCTGAGGTCGTCAATCTCGGGAGCGGTGGGATCAACCTCAACGGTGACGACGACGCGGACATCGTCTACTCGGGCACCGAGCTGTTCACCGTCAACGCCGGCGGCAGCAACGACCTGGTCAACGCCCAGGGCGGCGCCGGGACCGGTTCGCCGCTGACCCTGCCGGCGACCCTCAACGGCGACACCGGCGACGACACGCTTGCCCCGGGCCTGGGCAACGACACCGTCGGCGGTGGCCTCGGCACGGCCGACTTGATCGACGCCAGCGCCGCCCCCAGCGCGGTGATCATCAATCTCGCCACGACCAGCGCGCAGGTCACGGGGGGCCTGGGGGTGATCACGCTGACCGGGGTTGAAGATGCCGCGGGCTCCGCGTTCGGCGACACGCTCACGGGCGATGGTCTCGCGAATGATCTCGCCGGCGCCGGCGGCGACGACCGGGTAAACGGCGCTGCCGGCGACGACACGCTCGACGGCGGCCCCGGCACCGACACCGGCGACTACTCGACCGCCACCGTCGCGCTCACGGTCTCGCTCGAACTCGCGACGCAGGACACCGGCTTCGGCGTCGACACCCTCGCCGGGCTGGAGAACCTGACCGGTGGGACCGGCGCCGACACGCTCTCCGGAGACGACAACGTCAACGCGCTCCGAGGCGGCTCGGGGAACGACGTCCTGGAGGGGCGCGGCGGCGACGATCCGATCGACGGCGACGCGGGCACGGACACCGCGAGCGCGTTCAGCGCGCCAGGCGCGGTGACGATCGACCTCATCGCCGAGACGCTCACTGGGGCCGACGGTGCCGATTCCCTCGCGGACATCGAGTCGGCGCTCGGCTCAGCCTTCGACGACGAGCTGATCGGCGACGACGCCGACAACACCCTCACCGGTGGCGCCGGCACCGACACCGCCCATTACTCGCAGGCGACCAGCGGCGTCACCGTGAACCTCGCCTCGGGGTCGACGAGCGGTGGCGGCGGCGACGACATCCTGAATCAGATCGAGTCCACAATCGGCTCGGACTTCGACGACACGATCACAGGCAGCGTGACGACCAACTCACTCCGCGGCGAGGGCGGCGCGGACACACTCGTCGGTGCGGCCGGCGACGACAGCCTCGACGGCGGGGCCGGTACTGACACCGCCAGCTACTCGGCGCAAACGCAAGCTGTCAGCGTCGACCTCGCGACCGGGACGGCCGCAGGCGCCGCCGGCAACGATGCGCTCGCCGACATCGAGAACCTGACCAGCGGCAGCGGCGACGACACCCTCAGCGGCGACGGCGACCGCAACGAGATCAACGGCGGCAGCGGCTTCGACACGATCGCCGGCCGTGGCGACAACGACGACCTCGACGGCAGCTCCGGTGTCGACACGCTCGACCTTTCGGGCGCTCCAGCCGGCGTGCTCGTCGAGCTGATCCACCAGCGCTCGAGCGGCGAGGGCGTGGACAACGTGGTCAGCTTCGACAACGTCATCGGCTCACCCCAGGGCGACACGCTGATCGGCGATGCAAACCCCAACACGCTCATCGGCGGCGGGGGCGACGACGCGCTACAGGGCCGCGGCGGCGACGACAGCCTCGACGGCGGCCTGGGCTCCGACACCGTCGACTACTCCGGCTTCAGCCCGGCGACGGGCCAGGGAATTAACGTCGACCTCGACCAGGGGAGCGCCTCGGGCGAGGGCACCGACGACCTGGCCGGGATCGAGAACGCGATCGGCTCGAGCGGCGCCGACATCCTGCACGGTGATGCCGCCGCCAACAGCCTCACCGGCGGCGCGGGCGATGACGCCCTGGAGGGCCGCGGCGGCGGCGACTCGCTGCGCGGCGACAGCGGCTCTGACAGCGTCGACTACTCCTCCTTTACCACCGCCGTAACGATCGACCTCGCCAGCGGCCAGACGCAGGGCACCGGCGGCGATGTCCTGGCCGGGATCGAGAACCTCACTGCCGGCAGCGGGAACGACTCGCTCAGCGGCAACGGCGCCGCCAACGCCGTGAGCGGGGGCGATGGCGCCGACGCGATCGGCGGCGGCGAGGGCAACGACGACCTCGACGGCGGCTCCGGTCTCGACAGCCTCGACTTCTCCGGCGCGGATCACGCGGTCAGCGTAGACCTCGCCCAGGGCAGCGCCTCCGGCGAGGGCACGGACGCTGTGACCGGCTTCGAGAACGTCGTCGGCTCACCTCAGGGCGACACGCTGATCGGCGATGCAGGCGCCAACAGCCTCACAGGCGGCTCCGGCGACGACGCGCTGGAGGGGCGCGGCGGCGGCGACTCGCTGAGCGGCGACAGCGGCTTTGACAGCGTCGACTACTCCTCCTTTTCCACCGCCCTGACGATCGACCTCGCAAGCGGCCAGACTCAGGGCGCCGGCGGCGACGTGCTGTCCGGGATCGAGAACCTGACCGGCGGCAGCGGCGACGACACGCTCAGCGGCGACGGCTCGCGCAACGAGATCAACGGCGGCAACGGCGTCGACACGATCGCCGGGCGCGACGACGACGACGACCTCGACGGCGGCTCGGGTCTGGATACCGCCGACTATTCCGGCGCCTCCGCCGGCGTGCAGGTCGACCTCATCCACCAGCACTCCAGCGGCGAGGGCGCCGACAACCTGACCGGCTTCGAGAACGTCGTCGGCTCGGCTCAGGGCGACACGCTGATCGGCGATGCAGGCGCCAACAGCCTCATCGGCGGTGCGGGTGATGACTCTCTTCAGGGCCGCGGCGGCGACGACAGCCTCGACGGCGGCCTTGGCTCCGACACCGTCGACTACTCCGGCTTCAGCCCGGCGACCCCGGGCCAGGGGATGAGCGTCGACCTCGCCGATGGCAGCGCCTCCGGCGAGGGCACCGACGACCTGACCGGGATCGAGAACGCGATCGGCTCGAGCGGCGCCGACATGCTGCACGGTGACGCTGGCGCCAACAGCCTCACCGGCGGTGCGGGCGATGACTCTCTTCAGGGCCGCGGCGGCGGCGACTCGCTGCGCGGCGACAGCGGCTCTGACAGCGTCGACTACTCCTCGTCGGCCTCGGCGCTCACGATCGACCTCGCCAGCGGCCAGACGCAGGGCACCGGCGGCGATGTCTTGGCCGAGGTCGAGAACCTGACCGGCGGCAGCGGCGACGAC
>DAIRGH010000094.1:0-11267 GCA_036794585.1 Solirubrobacterales bacterium
GCCTTGCCCTGCTCGCCCGCCGCAGGCGGTGGCGCCTGCCGGCGCTGGCCGGGGGCGCGGTGATCGCCGCGGTCGCCGTCTGGTCGGCCTTTCTCGCCTTTCAGGGAGGCTGGTTTGCGCCGCACTCCCAGTACTCCGAGCTCGACGAGATCGGCGAGCGCTTCGCCGGCCGGGGGCCGGCGCTCGACATCGACGCGTCGTTCTACGGCGCCCGCCACTTCCTCGCCGAGCTCGACCCGGAGTCGACCACCGATCTGCGGTCGCGCACGATCGTCCTCGGCGACGGCTCGCTGCTGACCTCGAGGTCGGGCCTGATCGACATCGACGATGTCCGCCGCGACCAGCTGGCCCCGTACAACCTGCTCGTGCTGCCGCGCTCACCCCAGACCAGCCGGCCGACCGGCGCGTTCGAGCTCGCCCACCTCGGCGAGCACTACGAGGTCTGGCAGCGCACCTCCGAGCCGCCGTTTCCCGCCGCCACCCTGGCGCTGGGGCGCCAGGCCGACGCCGGCGCGACCGCCGACTGCGATCGCGTCGGCGAGCTGGCTCGGGCCGCAGGGCCCGGGGGAACGCTCGTCGCCGCCCGGGTCTCCAACCCGGTCACGGTCCCGCTCTCAAGCGGTGAGTTGCCGGGATCGTGGACCGAGCGCACTCCCGCGGCGCTGAACGCCGACGGCTCAGGGACGATGACCGTGAGCGTCGAGACTGCGGCGGAGTCCTACGACGTCCTGCTCGGCGGCGAGATCCATGGACGAGCGGTGGTGCGGATCGACGGCGAGGAGGCCGGCTCGGCGCGCGACGACCTCTATCCCACCGGGGACTACGGGCGGATCGCGACCGTCGAGCTCGAGGCGGGCTCCCATGAGGTCGAGCTCGCCTACGAAGGGGCGAGCGTGCATCCCGGCAGCGCCGAGCCGGCAAGGCCGCTCGGCCCACTGGTGCTGGCTCCGGTGGTCGAGGGCGATCAGGGAGCGCTCACGCTCGATCCGGCCGACGCGGGTCGCCTCTGCGACCGGCGCTGGGACTGGATCGAGGCGTACGCACGCTGAGCGCGCGGCCCCCCAGAGCCGCGCGCTCAGCCATTTACGCGGTTGGGGTTAGCCCCAGCTACCGCTTGACGGGCAGCCGCCGTTGCCGGTCGGGCCGCACGGATACGTCAACGATCCGTCGGTTGCGCGGACGATCGAAAACGTATTGGTCGAGGCCGAGGCCACGGTCAGCGTGTAGCTGTTCGCGGCCACGGTCAGCACGGTGATCGCGTTGGAGCCGCTCGAGGCGCTCGAAAGCGTCGGCTCGATCGTCTTCAGGTTGGCGCGGGTCGCCCCAGCGTAAGAACCGTTGTTGTCGGTCGCGTACGTCTCGAGCGCGGTCTGCGCCGTCTTCACCGTGGACTTCGCCTCGGCGTCCTGTGCCTTGGTGCGCTGGTTGAAGAACGCGGGGATCGCGATCGCGGCCAGCAGACCAAGGATGAGCATCACGACCAGGAGCTCGACGAGGGTGAAACCCGACTCGCTCTGGGCCCTGACGCGGAGTCTGTTGATCATTTGTTACCTCCCTGGAGGTACCGGACTTACTTGCGCCAGAGCTCCGATTCGAAACGCACGCGGACGGTCCGCGCGAATCGGTAACTGGCCTTTCTCGGGCCCTATCGACGCCATCTCCCAGGTACTTGAACCCCTGCAACCTAGGGTCCAGCCCCCAGATGTCCCTCAGGCACGGAGGCGTGCCGGGCCGGACGAATGTTTGGGCCAATACCCTGCTTTGAATGGCCGCTCGGCGTCTGATCGTCGCGATGATCGTGCTGCTCGTGCTCTCCAGCGTCGCGGCTGCGCTCGTGCCGCTGGACAGCCGTACTGAGGACTCCTCGACCGAGACCGAGACGACGGTCGACCGACCCGGCCCAAGCGGTGAGCTTCACACGGAGACCCTGCGCGTCGGACCTGCGCAGCCCCAGCGAATTGAGATCAGGCTCGGCGATCAGCTCGCGCTGAAGGTGACCTCGCCGGTATCCGAACAGGTGGAGATCCCGGCAATGGGCGAGATCGCCGACGTCGATCCGAACGCACCCGCGCGCTTCGACCTCCTGCCGTTCGAGGCCGGCCGCTACGCGATTCGCCTGGTCGACAGGCAGCGGAAGGTGGGCGTGATCGTCGTCGAGCCTCGCCGCCGCGAGCGCCAACGCGGCTCGGGCCCCGATCAGCCGGGCGGAAGCTCGACCGACTCGCCCGGCTCGAGCACCACGGCCTTCACCGCCGGGGCGCGCTGGCTGAGCTGAGCGGCGAAGCGCCGTCCTGGGCGCTCGAGCACGTCGGCCCGCCGGTGACCGAGGCCAACACGCAGGAACGTGCCCCAGTGGACCGGGATCGCGATTCGCGGACGCAGCATCGCCGCCGCCTCGGCAGCGCGCTGGAAGTCCATGTGCCCGGCGCCGATGTCCGGGCCCCAGCCGGCGATCGGCAGCAGGGCGACGTCGAGGTCGCCCGACAGCGACGCCATTCCCGGGAAGACGTCGGTGTCGCCGGCGAAGTAGACGCGGCGCCCATGCCCAGCGATCACATAGCCTGCGGCCTCGACGCGGGGCCCGAACTTGTAGCGGCGCGCGTTGTGGACCGCGGGCGTGGCCGTGACCTCCAGCTCGCCGACGGCCGCGCGCTCGCCCGGCCGCAGCTCGGTGACGCGCTCGAAGCGCCGCAGCCGGAATGCCCGCTTCGCGCCAGCGGGCACGAACACCTGGACGTCGCGGCCGAGCCGGCGCAGCGACGGGAAGTCGAGATGGTCGTGATGAAGGTGGGAGATGAGCACCGCGTCGATGCCGACCGCGAGGTGCGGAGCCGGATCGGGCGCCTGGCGACGGATGAAGCCGAGCACGTGCGATCGGAGGACGGGGTCGGTGAGCACCCGGACGCCCCCGAGCTCGATCAGCACGGTCGCGTGCCCGACGTAGGTGATCCGGTCCGCGCTCACCTCGCTGACGCCTCGGCGCCGCCGTAGCGACGGCGGTGAAGGAAGAACCCGACCAGTCCGGCCGGCAGCTGCAGCCAGTAGGAGAACAGGCGGTATGCGAACGTGGCGAGCACCGCCTTGCCCGGGCCGACGCCCGCCAGGGCCAGCATCGCCGTCAATCCCGCCTCGACGAAACCGAGCCCGCCGGGCGTGACCGGGACCTGGACGAGCACCTGTGCGGCACAGAATGCAAGCAGGACCAGCGCGGGTGCGGGGGTCGAGCCGACCGCCGCGAGCGCCGCCAGCAGGGTCGCGTAGTCGAACGCCCAGCGCCCGACCGTCGCTAGCACCGCCTGGCGCCAGCTCGGTCCCAGGGTCGCCAGCAGCTTGTCGCGCTCGCCCCGCAGCCTGGCGGGCAGGTCGCGCACGGGGGCGCTCCGGCGGCGGAGGCGGTTTCGCACCGACTGTATGCCACGGCCGATGCGCTCGATCGGCCGGTCGAAAGCGAGCACCGCGATCCCGCCGGCTAGCAGCACGACGAAGACCACGGCGCCGAGCACGGTCGCCTCGACCAGGGTGCGGTCGACCGTCCCACGCAGCAGCGCCGGCAGCACGAGCACCGGCAACGCGAGCACGACCGCGAACGTGAGCAGGTTGACCGCGGTGATCCCCGCGACCGTGCGCCCGCGCTCGTGCCCGGCCTCGACCAGCATCCGGTACTGAAGCGCGGCCCCCACCGCGCCACCGGCCGGCGCGATCTTCGACAGCGCGTTGCCGGCGAGCTGGGACTCGACCACGTCGGGCCAGCGCGCGCGGTGAAGCGCCATTCGCTGCAGCAGCCAGAGGCACGCCAGGCTGCCGATCTGAAGCAGCGCCATCACCGGAAACCAGATGAGGTCGATCCGCTCGAGCTCGCGCCAGGACCCGAGCACGTCGAGCAGGCTGGGCGCGACCAGGTACAGGGAGATCCCCGTCACCGCGAGCCAGAACGCCGTCCGCCGCAGGCTTGGGCCCGAGCGCTGCGCCTCGGCCTCCCCGCGCTCGATCTCGCGCTCGGCGTCGAGGCGCTCCTCGATCGCCAACTCCATCCGATCGGCGAGCGCTCCCCGCCACCGTTCGCGCTCGCTTCCCTCCACGCGTCAAGGATATGGACGAACGATTGCCCCGCTCAGCGCACGAGATCGAAGTGGAACCTGTCCTCTCTGCTCCCCGGCTCGGGCTGGATCACCATCTTGCCGGCGACTCCGGCGAAGTCGCCCGTGCCGTAGGCGACGTGGAAGGTGGTATCGCCGTGGCCCTCGTTGCCCCTGATCGCCAGGTCCCCGCGGCCGCCGACCTCGCCGTTGAAGTGGAAGCGCACGCGGCACCTGACCTTCCGGCCCACGTCATTACACCGAGCGCGCCCGCCGCCGACCCTGTCGCTGTGGTCGAGCTCGTCGACCAGCCTGAGCTTGAAGTGGAACGCCCCGTGTCTCTCCTCGCCGGACACGAACCTCGAGATGACGGTGAAGTGGCGATCGAAAGGCGCCCCGGAGGTCGTCGTCGCGATTGCCATAGCGGCGATCATCGCGACGAGTGCAGCAAGCCCGATTCTGCGCACGAACCAGATTTGATCACCGCGCGCGAGTGAAAGCAACCCTGCGCTGAGCGGAGGGACTGGTGCGGCTAGCGGATGCTGTCGTAGAGCTTGAAGATCGGCAGGTACATCGCGATCACGATGAACCCGACGACGCCGCCGACGAACATGATCATGATCGGCTCGATCAACGAGGTGAGCGCCTTGACCTTGGCGTCGACCTCAGCGTCGTAGAAGTCGGCGATCTTCTCGAGCATCGTGTCGAGCTGACCGGAGTCCTCGCCGACCGAGACCATCTGGGAGACCATCGGCGGGAAGATCCCGGCCTCGGCGAGCGGGCGCGAGAGCGAGCCGCCGCGCTTGACGGAGTCATAGACGTCGACCATCGCCTTCTCGACGACCGCGTTGCCGGCGGTCACCCCGGAGATCTGGATCGCCTGCAGGATCGGCACGCCCGAGGAGACGGTGCCGGCGAAGGTCCGCGACCACCGTGCCAGGGCGACCTTCTGCACGATGTCGCCGATGTGCATCGGGAAGCGCAGCTTCATGCGGTCCCACGTCATCCGGCCCTTCTCCGTCTTCTTCCAGCGCAGGAAGAGGTAGATCGAGATCAGGGTCCCCGGCAGCAGGATGTACCACTTGCCGGTGATCAGGTCGGAGGCGCCGACGACGATCTTGGTCATCAACGGAAGCTCGGTGTCCGCGCCGGGGGTGCTCCCGGAGATGTCCTCGAAGATGCCGATGAAGACGGGCACGATGAAGGCGACGACCACGACCATCACGACGATCGCGAGCCCGAAGATGACCGCCGGGTACATCAGCGCCGACTTGACCTGACGGCGCAGGGCGTCGAGCTTCTCGAGCTGGATCGCGACCCGATCGAGGGCCTCCTCGAGCCGGCCGGCGCCCTCCCCCGCTCCGACCATCGAGCGGTAGAGCGGATCGAAGACTCCGGGCTGGGAGTCCATCGCCGCCGAGACCGAGCTGCCGGCCTCGACGTCCTGGCGCACCCCGGCGATCGCCGCCTTGAGCATCTCGTCCTCGGTCTGCTCCTCGAGCGTGTAGAGCGAGCGCAGCATCGGCATCCCCGAGGAGATCAGGGTCGCGAACTGGCGCGAGAAGACCGACAGGCTCCTCATGTCGACGCTCTTGAAGCGCTGGAAGACGGATTCGAGCTTCAGTGCCTCGCGCTTCTCTGCGACGTCGAGGACGATCAGCCCTCGCTGGCGAAGTTGCTCGGCGACCTGGGCCTTGGAGCCGGCCTCGAGCTCGCCGCGGGCGGGAACGCCGGCGACGTCAACCGCGCGAAAGGCGAACGTGCCCACGCCTCAGCCCCCTCAGGCGGCCCGCACGGGAACCGTGTTGTGCGAGGCGCTCATCGACTCGGTGCCGCCGAGCAGGCGCTTGAGCTCCTCCGGGATCGAGGCGCGCTGCTCGGCGAGCGAGCGCGTGATCTTGCCGGTCCGCACGAGCTGAGCCAGGTGGCCGTCCATGGTCTGCATGCCGGTCGAGCCCGAGGTCTGGATCGCGGAGTAGATCTGGTGGGTCTTGCCCTCGCGGATCAGGTTGCGGATCGCCGGCGTCGGCACCAACACCTCGGAGGCGACCACGCGCGCGGAGCCGTCGGCGGTCGGGATCAGCTGCTGGGTGACGATGCCCTGCAGGGCGATAGAGAGCTGCATCCGCACCTGTTGCTGCTGATAAGGAGGAAAGACGTCGATCACGCGGTCGATCGTCTGCGCGGTCGACTGCGTGTGCAGGGTGGCGAAGACGAGGTGGCCGGTCTCGGCCGCGGTCAGGGCCGTCGAGATCGTCTCGAGGTCGCGCATCTCGCCGACGAGGATCACGTCGGGGTCCTCGCGCAGCGCCGACTTGAGCGCGCTGCCGAAGTCCTTGGCGTCGGCGCCGACCTCGCGCTGGTTGACCAGGCAGTTCTTGTGGCGGTGAAGGAACTCGATCGGGTCCTCGATCGTGAGGATGTGGTCGTGGCGCTCCTCGTTGATCATGTCGACCATCGAGGCGAGCGTGGTCGACTTGCCCGAGCCGGTCGGTCCGGTGACGAGCACGAACCCGCGCGGCTTGCGGGTGAAGTCTGTGAGCACCGCCGGCAGCCCGAGCGACTCCAGGGATTCGATCTTGTTCGGGATGTGGCGGAAGGCGGCGCTGATCGAGCCACGCTGAAAGAAGACGTTGACACGGAAGCGGGCGACGCTCGGAACCGAGTAGGCGAAGTCGAGCTGCTGCTCGTTCTCGAAGCGCTTGCGCTGCGAGTCATTGAGCAGCGAGTAGACGATCTCGCGGGTGTCGGTGTGCGTCAGCGGCTCGAAGCCCTCGATCGGCGTGATCTGGCCGCGCACGCGCATCGCCGGCGCGAACCCTGGGGAAAGGTGAACGTCCGATGCCCTGACCTCAACCATCTGGCTGAGAACCGCTGCGAAGTCGATGCTCACGTTCTCCTCTTCGTCACGCCTGCGGCGAACCTTGAGCGACGCACGGGCGCAACGCACGCTGCAGGCGACGTTCAAGGCAGGGAAAGGCGCCCCGGCGGCAGAAGCAAACGAGGGTGTCGGGCACACAGCGTGAGCTGATGGGAGCGATCCTCGAGCGCGCAAACGTGCGCAGCGCGAGCTTTGACGACGCCAATCGCGTGGTCGCGGCCGGCTGCGCACACCTCGATTCGCGCCTGCTCACGCGCGAGCTGCTGACGGACCTGTCGATTCGCGGCTGGATCGAGCTCTGCGCGGATGGCCCGGACGGCGACGAGCTGCCGATCCCGCGGATCCGCAGCGAGGCACAGTTCATCGAGCCCCGCAACTGGGCGCCGGACGAGCCGCCGACGCGCTACCGGCTGACCGCCAAGGGCCGCGCCCACATGGCCGGCATGAGCGCGTAGCGGGCGGCTAGCTCGCGACTCGCGCGACCTCGGCGATCGAGGTCACCCCGGACTTGACCTTCTCGAGGCCGTCCTCGTGCAGGGTCGCCATGCCCTCCTGGCGAGCGACCTCGGTGATCTGGGCCTCGGAGGCGCCGTCGACGGTCATCTCCTTGATCTTCTCGGTCATCTCCATCACCGAGAAGACCCCGATCCGGCCGCGGTAGCCGCTGCGGTTGCAGCGCTGACAGCCGACCGGCTCGTAGGCGTCGAGGTCTCCGCCGACGCGGAACCCGGCCTCCTCGAGCGCCTTCTGCGGAATCACCGCGCGCTTCTTGCAGTGGTCGCAGAGCTGGCGCGCCAGCCGCTGGGCGACCACGCATTCGATCGAGGACGCGGTGAGGAAGCTCTCGATCCCCATCTTGGTCAGCCGCGAGATCGTGCCCGGAGCGTCGTTGGTGTGCAGGGTCGAGAGCACCATGTGCCCCGTGAGCGCCGACTCGATCGCGATCCGCGCCGTCTCGCCGTCGCGGATCTCGCCGACCATGATGATGTCGGGGTCCGCGCGCAGGATCGAGCGCAGCCCCGTGGCGAAGGTGAGCCCGGCCTTGCGGTTGACACCGATCTGGTTGACGCCGTCGATCCGGTACTCGACCGGGTCCTCGACCGTGATGATGTTCTTCTCGACCGCGTTCAGCGCCGCGAGCGCCGCGTAGAGCGTGGTCGACTTGCCCGAGCCGGTCGGGCCGGTGACGAGTACGGCGCCGTGGGACTTGGAGACCGACCCCTCGAAGACCTCGCGCCCGTGGCCGTCCATGCCGAGCTCGTCGAGCGTGCGCAGCGCCTGCTCCTTGTCGAGGATCCGGATCGTCAGCCCCTCGCCGCGCTGGGTCGGCAGGGTGACGATCCGCAGGTCGACCGGCCGGCCCTGCACGTTCACGCTTACGCGGCCGTCCTGCGGCACGCGCTTCTCGGCGATGTCGAGCTCGCTCATGATCTTCACCCGGGAGACGACGCCCGAGATCATCCGCTTCGGCACCCGCGCCGCCTCGTGCAGCACGCCGTCGACGCGGAAGCGCACCCGCATCTCCTCCTCGCCGGCCTCGAAGTGGATGTCCGACGCGCCCTCGGTCGCGGCCTGGCCGAGAATCGAGTAGACGAGCTTGATCACCGGCGCGTCGTCGGCCGACTCGCGCAGCTCGGTGACGTCGGAGAGCTCGGTCTCCTCGTCCTCCTCGACCGCCTCGGTGACGGCGGTCTCGAGCGAGTTGAGGCGCCGGACCAGCGATTCGATGTCCTCGGCCGCGGCGACCGCGACCTTGCAGTTGAGGCCGGTGATCATGTGGATGTCGTCGATCGCCAGCACGTTGGCAGGATCGGCGACCGCAACCAGCAGGGTCTTGGGGTCGACGTAGCCGACCGGCACCGCCTGGTAGCGGCGCGCCGCGGCGACCGAGAGCAGGTTCGCCGCGCCCATGTCGACGTGGTAGGCGTTGAGGTCGACGTGGTCGAGGCCGTACCGCTCGGCGACGGCGCGCGAGAGCTGATCGGTGTCGATCACCTTGTTGTCGACGAGCAGCTCGTCGGGGGGCTTGCCGGCGGTCCGCGCTTCCTGGATCACCTCGTCGACCCGCTCCCGCGTCGCGTAGCCGAGCTCGACGACGACGTCGGTGAGGAACATCGAGGAGTTGCCGCGGCCGAGGGGAGGCGTCAGACCCGGGACGCCGGTCGGCTCGTCGCGCTCCAGCTCGGTCGCAAGCGCCTGGCTGGCGCCCGCCGAGACAGGTCGAAGGTGTCCGGGGCGCTTGTCGGTTGGCATCTAGTCTCTCTGGGCTTTGCGAGCCGCGGTTCGCATCGTCTCCAGTGGCGGGTCGAGCCCGGTCCAGATTCGAAGCGACGCGGCTCCCTGGTGGACGAGGATCTCGATGCCGTCCACGACCCGGGCGTCCCGGCTGCGCGCAGCCTGAACGAGCGGAGTCGGTGAACGTCCGTAGACCAAGTCCACGATGACGTTTCGTTCATTGATCGCATCGGCAGGCACGGGAAGCGGCTTTAGGTTGGGCGTGTTCGCTGCCGCCGTGCCTGACGCCGCCTCGGACAATCCGACCGTGGTCGCATTGACCAGCATGTCGAACTCACCCGGGCGCTCGGCGTGGGCGATTTCAAGCTCGGCGGCCAGTGCCGCGGCGCGCTCGGGGGTGCGGTTCCAGACGCTCACCTGAGCGCCCTCCTCACGCAGCGCCCAGGCACAGGCGCGTCCCGCACCGCCGGCGCCCAGCACCAGCGCCCGCAGGCCTCGCGGGGGCACGGGCAGCGACGCGATCAGCCCGCTCGCGTCCGTGTTCTCGGCGGCGATCTGGCCACCCTCGAAGCGCAGCGTGTTCGCTGCGCCGATCGCGCTCGAGGCGGCCGAGGCGCGGTCGGCGACGACGAGCGCGGCGGGCTTGTGCGGCACCGTCACGTTGACGCCGGCAAACCCGCGCCCGGGCAGCCCGCGCACCAGCTCAGCGAACTCTCCGGGCGCGACCTCGATCGCCTCGTAGCTCCACTGCTCGCGGAGGCCGAGCTCCGCCAGCGCCGCGTTCTGCATCACCGGCGAAAGCGAGTGGGCTACGGGCTGGCCGAGGACGGCGAGCCGCGGCACTAGTGAGTCCCCACTAGCAGTCCGTGGGCGAGCCGCCCTGCTCCGCAAGCGCCTGCTGGTAGGCCGCCTCGGCCTCGTCGAACTCGGCCTGCGTTTCGACGAAGACGTGCTCGCCGCAGCTGCCGGGCTTGACCACGAAGAAGAAGACGTCGGACTTGGCAGGGTTGGCGGCGGCCTCGATCGAGGCCAGACCCGGATTACCGATCGGAGTCGGCGGCAGCCCTGCGTGGGTGCGGGTGTTGTACGGCGTGTCCGTGCTGAGACGGCTCTCGAGCAGCTGCTCGTCGTAGTTCTGATCCTCGTAGCGGATCGTCGCGTCGATGCCGAGTGGGGTCTGCCCCGCAAGCCGGTTGTAGATCACCGCGGCGGCGAGCCTGCGTTCGTCGGGCACCTGGATCTCGCGCTCGATCATCGAGGCGATCTTGAGCACGTCGTAGACGTTCAGGTTCTTCGACTTGGCATATGAGAGGTCGACCTCGGAGAGGTTGGCGCGAAACGCATCGAGCTGGCGCGCCACCAGATCCTTGACCGTGCCCTTCTTCGGCAGTCGATACGTGGCGGGGAACAGGAACCCCTCGAGGTTCGGCGCGCCATCGGCTCCGTATTTAGCCGGCTTGAAGCCTTTGAACTCCTGGCTCGCGCGCTCGTAGTCGCCCTTCAGGCCCTCATCCTTGGCGAGCTCGGCGATCTGATGGCGGTCGAGGCCCTCCGGGATCAGCAGCTCCTGCTCCTTAGGGGGCTTGGGCGCTGCCGGCGCCGAATCGTCGCCGCCGTCGAGCACGCCCTTGACGGCCTTGGCGCCGAAGTAGACCAGCAGCACGGCCACGACGACCGCTCCGACCCCGAAGATCCTGCGCGCCATGAGAGCCCTGCCGGTCGGGGTCGACGTGCGCGGGCTCGCCGCCGGCTGCTGGGCTGCCGGCGTGCTCTCGGGCGATGGCTTCGGCTCGACGTCGCCGCCCTGCGCGCCCACCTTCTTGGCCAGCGACTGCTGGCGCTCGCGACGGCGCGCCTCGCGCTCGGCGCGCCGACGCTCGCGCTCCCGCGACGCCTCGTCCTCCTCGAACGGGTCGTGCCACTCCACTAGGCGTCGCCCCGAGACTGCAGATAGCTCTCCAGGAGGTGAGCCGCAGCCAGCGCGTCGGGCGGCGCGCTGGCGCCGCCACGCGCGGTCTGCACCGCCATCCGCGTCGTCAGCCGTTCGTCGTAGGTCTCGACGGGCACCGCCGAGA
>DAIRGH010000192.1:0-2644 GCA_036794585.1 Solirubrobacterales bacterium
TGGGCGTCGGTCGCACCGAGCAGGCGACCCAGATCGATGAGATCTTCAACGCCCTGGATCAGGAGACGCGCGAGTCGTTCCGCCGCTGGCAGGCGAACGCGGCCGTGGCGATCACCGATCGGGGGCTCGACCTCAACGACTCGCTCGGCAACCTCGGCCCCTTCCTCACCGACGCGGAGGACGTGGTCGGCATCCTCGAGCGCCAGAAGGCGGCGCTGAAGGGACTCGTCCGCGACACCGGGACCGTGTTCGAAGCGCTCACGGCCCGCGATCAGGAGCTCGCCGGCCTGATCACGGGCTCGGACAACACCTTCGAGGCGCTCGCCTCCGAGGACGAAGCGCTCGCCGAGACCTTCCGGATCCTGCCCACCTTCGAGCGGGAGTCGCGGCTCACCTTCGAGCGGCTCGACGAGTTCCAGGCCGATACGACCCCCCTGGTCGAGGATCTGATTCCCGTGGCGCGCGAGCTGTCGCCCACGCTTCAGTCGGTGCGCGAGCTGTCGCCGAACCTGCGCAGCCTGTTCGTCGACCTCGACGATCTCAACAAGTCCTCGCGCAAGGGCCTGCCGGCGCTCGAGGACTTCCTCGACGGCCTCACCCCGGTGCTCGACCGGCTCGACCCGTTCCTGGCCAACCTCAACCCGACAATCGACTACCTGCGGTTCTACCGCGACGAGCTGGTCGCCTTCATCAGCGGACCGCCCGGCGGCATCGCCGGCAGCCTGCCGAACCTGCCCGGACAGCCGGCGCCGCGCCACGTGCTGCGTCAGGTCGGCTACATCAGCGCCGAGAGCCTGTCGGTGCATCCCGAGCGGCTCGCGACCAACCGCGGCAACGGCTATCCGCTGCCACGCGGCCTTCGCAGTCCGGCCTCGGCCAGCGCCGGGATCTTCGAGAACTGGGACTGCGAGAACACCGGCCAGCCGGGCAACGGCGAGGTCACTTCCTCGCCGCCGGTCGGGCCCGGGTTCGCCCCCTGCATCATCGCCGGCGACCAGCCCGCCGAGTTCGGCGGCGAGCGCGCGCCGCAAGTCTTCATGGACCCTTAACGAACTGTGTGACGGAGCGCACGTAGTGAGGACGAGCAAAGAGATTGGATGCCGGTCGTGCTTGCGACTTTCCGCGAGCGCATGGAGGCGAAGGCAGCGACGATCGGCGCGCTCTACGGCCAGGATTGGCTGGCGGTGCCGGAGGAGGTACTCGAGCGCGCGCTCGCAGAGCTCGCCGAGCCCGATGCGGTCTTCGTCCCTGACTCCGAGCTCGGACGCGAGCGGCTCGGAATCGCCGAAGCCATGCGTCTATTCGACCGAGCGCGGGACGACTGGGTCAGCTGCCGCTACCTCGCCGACCGCATCGACGAGCATGGCGACCGGGTCCTGGTCAGCGGCAAGGTCGTCGCCGAGGCCCGCGGATCCGGCGCCCGAGCCTGCTTCTCCTTCGCCCACCTGTGGAGAAGCGAGGGCGGCCGCGTGGCCGAGGTGGTCGCCTACCACGGCCGCGATGAGGCCCTGGCCGCGCTCCGCGAGCCGAATTCGCCGTAAGCGCTGTCTTTTTGGTACACGGTCACGCGCCGTCTTTAAAGTAGGCCGGCGATGAAGCGTGATTACGGCCAGCACTGCGCGCTCGCCAAGGCCCTGAACGTGATCGGTGGTCGCTGGACGATGCTGATCATCAGGGAGCTTCTGCCTGGCCCGCGCCGCTACAAGGACCTGCTCACCGGGCTTCCCGGCATGGGCACCAACATGCTCACCGATCGCCTCCGCCAACTCGAGGAGAAGGGGATCGTCGAGCGCCGCACCCTGCCTCCGCCGGCGGGCTCGACCGTGTACGAGCTGACCGCGAACGGCCGCCGGCTCGAGGCGGCGCTATTCGAGCTCGCACGCTGGGGCATGCCGCTGCTGGACGAGCGGGCCGAGGACGACCAGCTGAGCGCGCGGTGGGCGCTGCTCGCGATGAAGGCGGAGCACGACGCCGAGGCCGCGCAGGGCGTCGATGAGACGTACGAGTTCAGGATCGACGATGAGCTGTACACCGTCGAGGTCGCGGACGGCGAGGTGCGGCTGCTCGACGGCCCGCCACCCAACGCCAACGCCGTGGTCATCACCGACACCGAGACCTTCTACGAGCTCGGCGCCGATCCTGAGGCCGCCGGCCGGGCGGTCGCCGAGGGGCGGCTGCGAACCGAGGGCGACCCCGAGGCGATCGCGCACCTCACCGCGATCTTCCGTCCGCGACCGGGTGGGGCGCTGATGCCGGACCCGGCCGTCTCGGCAGCCGAGACGTCCTGACGCTTTAGGCGCAGATACGGTTCGCGGCGATGAGTCCGCTGCTGATCGCGCTCGTCGTCGCCGCGGTGATCGTCGCGGGGTTCGTGTGGCTGACCTACAACCGGCTGGTCGCCCGCAGGCTGGCGACCGAGAACAGCTGGTCGCAGATCGACGTCGCGCTGCGCCGCCGGCATGACCTGATCCCGGCGCTGACCGAGGCGGTCAGGGGCTACGCCGCCCACGAGCGCAACACGTTCGAGAACGTCACCAAGGCGCGCGGCGCGGCGGTCGCCGAACAGGGCCCGCCGCCACAGCGGGCGGCCGCCGAGGGCAGGCTCGGGCGCGCGGTCGCCGGCCTGCTCGTGATCGCCGAGGAC
>DAIRGH010000028.1:0-31711 GCA_036794585.1 Solirubrobacterales bacterium
CGCCGCCGGCGCGCGGCGGCTGGAGCGGAGCGGGCGGCGGCGGCTGCAGCGGGCGGCGCGGCCGATCTTCTCGCTTTTCGACGCGCCGGCACAGGCGGTGACGAAGCCCGACTCGCACCCGGACGTGCAGACCGAGGAGCTGACCGCCACCGCGCTGATCGAGCACCAGGACGAGCTCTTCGGCGGCGCTCGCGTGCGGGTCGACTACGACGAGCCGTACGTGGATTGGCTGTTCGGCGAGATGGCCGCCGTGCGCACCCGCGGCGAGCTCGTCAGGCGCATGATCCGCCGCGACGGCCGGCTGCTCGGCTGGTACGTCGCCTACCTGAAGGACGACGGGCTGAGCGAGGTCGTCGAGCTCGTCGCCGCCCGCGGCGCCCATGGAGTGGTGGTCGACTCGCTGTTCGCCGACGCCTGGGAGCGCGGCGTCGCCGGTCTCGAGGGACGGCTCGAGCGCCCCCTCTACGAGCCGCTCTCAGACCGCGGCTGCCTGCTGCGCTACGGCACCAGGGCGCTCTTTCACACCCGCGACCCCGAGCTGGCCGCGGCCCTCGCGCTCGGCGAGTCGGGGCTCACCCGGCTCGACGGCGAGTGGTGGATGGGCCACCACACCGAGCCGTTCGAGTGAGGCTTTAGGACACCTTTCGGTTCATGTCACAGCCGTTTCATCGCGGCTTCCTACCGTCTCGCGCACGGTCACATTCGACCGCGAAACAGACGAAAGGAAGAGCACGATGAAGGACAGGATCAAGGGCATTACCGTCGCGCTGGCGGCGGTTGCGGCGCTGGCAATCGGCGGCGCGGCGATCGCGGGAGCGAGCGGCAACGGCTCCGATTCCTCACCGCAGGAGACGGAGAGCCAGGAGGCCAACGAGGGCCCCGATCAGGCGATCGGCGGCAGCGCCCTCGACCAGGCCAGCGCCGCGGCGCTCCAGGAGACCGGTGGCGGCGAGGTAACCGACACCGAGGTCGGCGACGAGGAGAGCTACTACGAGGTCGAGGTCACGCGCGACGACGGCAGCCAGGTCGACGTGCAGCTCGATCGCGGCTTCAACGTCGTCGGCAGCGAAGCTGACGCCGAGTAGGCGCGGAACTACCAGCGACCGGTCGCGCAAGCCCCCGCCGAACGCGGGGGCTTGTCGCTGCCGGGCTCCCATCGCCGCGACAATTGCCCGATGGAGCATCTCGAGATCGTGCTGGCGGCGCTGTTCGTGTCGGTCGCCGGGCTGAACGTGCTCGCGCGCTGGCTCTCGGTGCCGTATCCGATCCCGCTCGTGCTGGGCGGCCTGGTCATCGGACTGCTTCCGGGCATGCCGGAGATCGAGCTCGACCCAGACCTGGTGCTCGTGATCTTCCTGCCGCCGCTCCTCTACTCGGCGGCCTTCTTCTCGGACTTGCGCTCGCTGCGCACGAACCTGCGTCCGATCGCGATCTCGGCGATCGGCCTGGTCTTGCTCACGATGGTCACCGTCGCCGTGGTAGGGCACGAGGTGATCGGGCTCTCCTGGCCGCTCGCCTTTGCGCTTGGCGCAATCGTCTCGCCGACCGACCCGGTGGCCGCCACGGCGATCATGCGCCAGCTCGGGGCCCCGCGCCGGCTCGTCAACATCGTCGAGGGCGAGAGCCTGGTCAACGACGCCACCGCGCTGGTCGCCTATCGGGTGGCCGTCGCTGCCGCCGTGGGTGGAAGCTTCTCGGCGCTCGATGCCGGGCTCGAGTTCATCGGCGCCGCCGCCGGCGGCATTGCGATCGGGCTCGCGGTCGGCTACGTGGTGGCGGAGATCCGGCGCCGGATCGAGGACGCTCTGACCGAGATCACGATCTCGCTGCTCACCGGCTTCGCCGCGTTCATCCCCGCGGACGAGCTTGGCCTCTCGGGGGTGCTCGCGGCAGTCACCGCCGGCATCTACCTCGGCTGGCGCGCCCCCGAGCTCCAGTCCCCGGAGACCCGCCTTCAGGCATTCGCCGTATGGGAGGTCCTCGTCTTCCTGCTCAACGCCACCCTCTTCATCCTGATCGGGCTTCAGCTGCCGGTGATCGCCGACGGCCTCGACGGCTACACGACGGCTGAGGTGCTGGGCTATTCGGCGCTCGTGTGCGCCACCGTGATCAGCGCCCGTTTTGCCTTCGTGTTCACCGTTCCCTACCTAATTCGGGCGCTGGACCGCCGGCCTGAGCAGGTCGAGCGGCGGGCGAGCCCGCAGGTGCGGATCGTCTCCGCGTGGTCGGGGATGCGGGGAGCAGTCTCGCTCGCGGCCGCGCTGGCGCTGCCGGTAGCGACCGACGCCGGCGTGCCGCTGTCCGAGCGCGACCTGATCCTGTTCATCACCTTCGCGCTGATTCTCGTCACCGTCGTCGGGCAGGGGCTGACCCTTCCGTACCTGATCCGCCGCCTCGGCGTAACGGAGGACGGGACCGAGGAGGAGGCCGAGGAGATGCGGGCGCGGCACTCGGTGTCGCGCGCCGCCCTGGAACGGCTCGACGAGCTCGCGCTCGAGGAGTGGACCCTCGACGACACGGTCGAGCGCCTTCGCGGCCTGTACGAGTTTCGCCAGCGCCGGGTCAAGATCCGGGCCGGCAAGATCGAGGACGAGGAAGGCATCGAGGACCGCTCGCTCGCCTACCAGCGCTTGATGCACGAGCTCTACGCGGTGCAGCGCCTGGCCCTGGTGCAGCTGCGCAACGGCGGCGAGATCAGCAACGACGTGATGCACCGAATCGAGCGCGAGCTCGACCTGGAGGAGTCGCGGCTCGAGGTGTGAGCCGACCCGCTACCGCGGGTCGACGATCCTCACCTTCTCGCAGTTCGGCGAGATCGTGTCCTTGATGTCGCCCACCACCGAGTCGTTGCCGGCGCCGCAGTTGATCTTGTCGATGCCACGCGCCTGAGCCTTGATCGAGTCGTCGCCCGAGCCGCCGTTGACCTTGTCGTCTCCGTCCTGGGCGCGGATCGTGTCGTCGTCCTTGCCGCCGGAGAGCTTGTCGTTGCCCGAGCCGCCCCGGACCACGTCGTCGCCGTTCTGGCCCTTGACCTTGTCCTTGTCGGCGTTGCCGAACAGGCAGTCGGCCCCGTCGTCGCCGCGGACCTTGTCGTTGCCCCCGCCGCCGCGCAGCTGATCCGAGAGCGCGGTGCCGTTGAGCTTGTTGTTCTTTCCGTCACCGGTGATCGACGAGCCGTCGATCGTGATCCCGAAGCAGACCTCGTCCTCGCCGGGAGGCGTTGGCGTGACCGGCGCGGGCTCGAGCTCGCGGCCAAAGCGATTCACGGCGTCGTCGGCCGGGGAGGTGGCGTACAGGGATTTGTTGTCGGCGGTCACCGCGAGCGAGCGGGGTTTTTCGAGGCCCGAGTTGTTGCCGCCGGGAGTAACGCGGGGGGCGAGGACACAGGCACCGCTCCCCGGCGCCGGTCCGCTCTCCTGCTCGCCTGTCGTGCAGCCGCGGAACGTGATCGCGCCGCTCGCGGGATCGCGGGTGAACGCCACCACGGCGTCGTCGCCCTGTGAGACGGCGTACACGGAGCGGCCGTCGGCGCTGGTCGTAAGCGAGTAGAGCTGATCGAGGCCGGACTCGAACCCGTTGGGGTTCGCGCCGGTAATCGCCGTGCAGGCGCCGCTTCCCGGCGCGGGTCCGCTCCCGTCCTCGCCCGTGACACAGCCCTCATAGGTGAGGCCGCCGGTCGCCGGGTCGCGGGTGAAGCGAGCGATCGCGTCGTCGTCGTGAGAGGCCACGTAGAGGGATCCGCCGCCGGCGCTGATCGTGAGCGCGATCGGGTTGTCGAGGCCGGTCTGGGCGCCCAAGGAGACCGTGGCCGGGATCGGGGCGCACTGTCCCGTCCCCGGGTTGGCGGCCTCGGTCTCACCCGTCGTACAGCCCTGGTAGGTGATCGCGCCGGTGGCTGTGTCGCGATCGAACCTGGCCACCGAGTCATCGTTGGCGGCGACCGCGTACAGGAACTCGCTGTCGGGACTGAGCGCTATCGAGACCACGTCGTTGAGGCCGCTGTTGTCCCCGAAGCCGCCCAGCGGTGCGGCGTCGGCCGACTGAAAGCAAGCGTTGGTTCCGGTGGGTCCGGTCTCGCCCTCGCCGCTGACGCAGGCCTGAAAGGAAAGGACGCCGGTGCTCGGGTCGCGGCCGAAGCGCACGACCGAGTCGTCGCCGCTCGAGCCGGCGTAGACCGAGGTCCCGTCCGGGCTCACGGCGACGGAGGTGAGGAAGTCCAGCCCGGAATCGGTGCCGTTGGGCTGATCGTCCGGGATGGGGACGCAGGCAGCGGAGGCGTCGCTCTCGGTCTCGCCGGTGATGCAGCCGTGGTAGGTGAGGGCGCCGGTCGTCGTGTCGCGGCTGAAGCGGAGGATGGAGTCGTCGAAGCCCGATACGGCGTAGACCGAGGTGCCGTCGGGGCTGACCGCGATCGAGCGGAGGTTGTCGAAACCGGAGTTGAATCCGTTCGGCGTCAATGTCGGCGACGCCACACAGGCGCCCGTGCCGCCGGGCATCGGACCACTCTCGGTCTTGCCGGTGATGCAGCCTTGGTAGGTGAGTGCCCCCGTCGTGGTGTCGCGGTCGAAGCGAGCCACCGCGGCGTCGTTGCCCGAAGCGAGGTACAGGGACTTGCCGTCCGGGCTCACCGCCGTCGCCTGCGGGTTGTCGATCCCGGAGTTGGCTCCGTTCGGGGTGTAGCTCGGGATCACGGCGCACGCTCCGGTGCCGGGCGCGGGGCCGGTCGCCTCCTCGCCGGTGATGCAGTCGACGTAGGTGAGGTCGCCGACGGCGCCGGCGGCGATGCCGCCGGCGGTGACGAACGCGGCCGTCGCGCAGGCCACAGTCAGTACCAGCCTGAGCTGATGATGCCGTGCCCGGGGGGATCGCGGTCCATCCGGGACCATCGCGGCGAGCCTATTCCGCGCCGGGGAGCTTCGTCAAGAGCTTGTCGAAGCTGTCCGTCCACCCGTCGCGGTGCAGCGCCAGGCGCGCCTCGGTCTTGAACTCACCCTGAGTCAGGGCGATCTCCGTCGACCCGCCGAGCTCCCGGAGCGACAAAGCGACCAAGGTCTCGACGTCGTCGGGATCTGGTGGCTCCCACATGAACGTGAAGGCGAGGCGTGCGGGCGGATCGACCTCGCGGAACTCTCCGGTCAGATGGAAGGGATCGCCCTCGGGTGGCTGCATCTCGATCCTGTAGGCCCGGCCTACATGTGGGTCGAAATCCACGCTTGGGGTGATGAAGCCCCGGGGCCCCCACCACTTCGCCAGCTCGTTCGGCTCGCTGAAGGCCCCGAACACGACCGAAGGGGCCGCGGGGAGCAGGCGCTTCAGCTCGAGGATCAGATCGCCTGCTTGCGATGCCATCGTGATGCGGCTGAGAGGAGTCGAACCTCCACGGCTCTTGCGAGCCACAAGGCCCTCAACCTTGCGCGTCTACCAGTTCCGCCACAGCCGCTTGAGGGTGCGGCGATTCTAGAGGCACGGCTCGCGTCGCTTGCATCCGTCCGGAGGGGGGCGTACTATCGAACACATGTTCTGTTCATCGGATCCCGTCGACGCCGGCTGACGAAGGAGCGAGCAGTGGACCTGACCAAGCGCCAGAAGGAGATCTTCGACTTCATCCGCAAGTACGCGGCCAAGTACGGCTACCCGCCGACCGTGCGCGAGATCGGCAAGGCGGTCGGCCTGCACTCGTCCTCGACCGTGCACGCCCATCTCCACAACCTCGAGAAGATCGGCATGCTGCGCCGCGACCCGACCAAGCCACGCGCGATCGAGCTGCTCGTCGACAAGGCGAAGAAGGCGATCCGCCCGGTGGGCCTGCCGCTGGTCGGCCAGGTCGCCGCGGGCGAGCCGATCCTCGCCGAGGAGAACATCGAGGACTACCTCGAGGTGCCCGACGTGATCGGCGGCGAAACCGGCGATTACATCCTCCGGGTCAGGGGCGACTCGATGATCGGCGCCGGCATCCTCGAGGACGACTTCGTCGTCGTCCGACCCACGGAGGTCGCCGACAACGGCGAGATCGTCGTCGCCCTGATCGACGACGAGGCCACGGTCAAGAGCTTCTACCGCGAGAAGGACAAGGTCCGGCTCGAGGCCGCGAACAAGGCCTACAAGCCGATCCGCTCCAACGACGTCCACCTGCTCGGCCGGGTGGTCGGAGTCTTCAGGAAGGTTTGACGTGAGCGCGGTCGCAACCAGCCCCGTTCGCGTCGACGATCCGCCCGCGACGGTGCGCCCGCCATCCCGGCTCTTCGAGCCGCCCGGCGGCGAGGTTTCGCTCGAGGACTCGATCCTCGGCGCCTGGGAGGACCTCGTCCGCCAGGGGGAGGCCGGGTGCCCCGTCTGCGGCGGGCGGATGCACGCCGCCGGGTGTGACGGTTGTGGCTCCGCGCTGACCTAGCGCGGGCTACGGTTAATCGCGTGGCGACTCCGATCAGACGCCGCGTGGCTGCGCTGGTGACGTGCCTCGCCCTGGGCTTCGGGATCTTCGGCTATATGGATCGGAGTGCGAGGGAGGCCGCGAGCGATCTACCCGCACCACCTCCACCATCCGACTGCGACGACAGAGAGAAGTACGGCGCCCTGGGGTGCCTCCGCCTGTTCGAAGATTGACGCTACTCGACGACGAGCCCATGCCTCGTGGTGTTCTCGGTCACCACCCGCGGCTCGGCGAAGTTGAGCAGGTAGTCAGGGCCGCTGGCCTTGCTGCCCGAGCCCGAGAGCTATACCGACCCAAGCTGCCGAACTGACGCACGCGCCCGCTCACAGGTTCCGTAACCAAGCTGGTGGGGCCTGACTCGAGCGTAGTAGCGAGTTCTCGGCTGAGGGTGAAACTCGACAGCGAAATAGGAGCGGGCGGCGGTGGTCGCGACCTTGGGGTTGCGGCCCGGTTGGCGCCGGTAGATCGAGACAGTCGTCTCAGAGCAGGCGTCGTAACCGCTATGTAGCCAGCCGCGGATCTCGTCGCTTCGGCGGTGGTAAGACGCGCCGATTCGGACCGCCAGGGCCGGACACTTGCGAAACAGCAGCGGACATCGGTCGGCCCTTCCGGTCATCCCGTCGGCGTCCGAATCGCCTGGTCGAGAGTCCGCGCCGAGGTAGTCGAGCAGGGCCCCGCCGCCGGCGGGCTGATCTTCGCTCGGAGGACGGCCGCCCACGGCAGCGGCGACAAAGATCTCCGAACCGGCAGTCGCGATCTCGCCAACCGGTCCCTCCGGGAAGAACGCGCCGCGGACGTGGTTTTCCGTCCAGCCATCGCCGGAAAAACTGGGATCCATCGCGCCTGTCTCGGTCAGCCGCCCGACTATCACGCCGCGATCCTGAGCCGCGACGATCGTCCGCCCGTTCGAGTCGACGACCAGATTCTGGAAGGCAAGCGGCGTGCGGTTCAGGATCGAGCGGCGGGCATCAAGACGGACAAGACCGTCGGCGGCAAAGGTCGAATCAAGCGCCCCATCCTGGTTCAGCCGGCCGACGTAGGAGCCCAGCGGCCGCGCGTCCTGAAAGCCCACAAAAGTCACCCTGCCGCTTGCATCCAAGGCCAGATCATCGACCGGCAGGTCATCGATCGGTACACGCCGGACGCCGCCTTCGGCATAGGCCGGATCGACGGTTCCGTCCGGCCGGTACCGCAACGCGAGCTCACCCGGACCCTGGACAGGACGGGCCAGGATCAAGACCGCGCCGCTCGGGTCTACCGCGGCGTCCTCGAGCACCGCTTCGGTCGCCTCGGCGGCGAAGCCGTCGCCGGAAAAGCTCGCGTCTGGGCTGCCGTCGCCGAGCAGCCTGGCAACGGCTACGCCGGGCCGGTCAGCCTCAGAGTAGGTCGAGAGGGCTATGACTATCCGTTGATCTGCGGTTAGGCCGAGCCGCTGCAAGGTCACCCTGGCAGTGGTCGGGATCTCGGCGACGATGCCATCGCCACCGCCGAAGCTCAGATCGCGCCCGCCGTCGCTCAGAAGACGCGTGACAAAGAAATCGCCAGTGGCGTCGGCCGACACCACGATCCGCCCGTCGCTTTGGACCGCGACGTCGATGTGAGGATCTTGAAGCGACTTGTAGGTCGGGCGGAGGCGGACCAGCCCGCTTTCGCCGAAGGTTCGGTCTACGGAGCCATCCGCGTTGAACCTGGCCACGTACTCGGTCACGTCCGGAACGCACAGCCGGCATAGGCCGGACCACTGCCGGAGTCCGACGAGGATTCGCCCGTCGGCCTGAGTCGTGACCGCGCGGGCAACGGTATGCGGCCCGGGCCGCTTGAACGCGAAGCCGTCCTCAGAAAAGCCCGGATCGAGATCGCCGTCGGCGGCGCTGGCTGCGGCGCACCACGTCGACGCGGCGAGTGCCGCCACGAGGGCGTTGATCAGAGCCGGCCGAAAACATGGTCGCATCCCACTCTCACCAAACCGGCCCGGGCTGGATTGTTGTGCATCGCGGGCGGGTGCATCGCGGCGGCTGCCCCGACTGCGGCTCCTCACTCAGCTGACTGTCGCGTAAGCGTCACGGTTCCGCGGAATTTCGGCGCTGCTCGCATATCCGCCGCGGCGGGCTTAGGATGGGTTCAGCCTATGAAGAACCGCCTTCCCGAACCGGGACGGGACGGGGCTTTACGGGGGAGGACCGGCGAGTTCCTGCCGTCGATGGGCGATGGCTGACCTGAGCCTGTTTCACCGCCCTTCCGGCGCCGCGGCTGCGCCGCCGCCCGTCGAGGGTCACCTACCGGGTTTCGACGGGGCCACCGGCTGGCTCAACTCGGAGCCGCTCACTCAGGCGGATCTGCGGGGAAAGGTCGTCCTCGTCGACTTCTGGACCTACACCTGCATCAACTGGCTGCGCACGCTCGGCTACGTCCGCGCCTGGGCCGACAAGTACCTCGATCACGGACTGGTCGCGATCGGCGTCCACACCCCGGAGTTTCCGTTCGAGCACGACGTCGAGAACGTCCGCGAGGCCGCACGCCAGCTGAACGTCGAGTATCCGATCGCGCTCGACAACGACTACGGGGTCTGGACCGACTTCGCCAACCGGTACTGGCCCGCGGTCTACATCGGCGACGCCGAGGGCCGGATCCGCCACCACCAGTTCGGCGAGGGCGGATACGAGGAGTGCGAGAGCGTGATCCAGCGGCTGCTGCGCGAGGCCGGGGCCGACGACGTTCCCGACGACTTCGTCTCGGTCGCCGGCGAGGGCTTCGAGGCGCAGGCCGACTTGGACAACCTGCGCTCTCCCGAGACCTACCTCGGCTATGAGCGGGGCCAGAGCTTCTCTGATGGTGCGCCCGAGCTCAACGAGTGGTCGCTGACCGGCGACTGGACGGTCGAGGCGGGGGCGATCGTGCTCAACGAAGCCGGGGGACGGCTCGCGTACCGCTTCCATGCTCGCGATGTCCACCTCGTCATGAGCCCCCGACCGCGCGACCCGATCGGGCCGTTCAAAGTGCTGATCGACGGGGCTGCCCCTGAGGAGGCTCACGGGCTGGACGTCGACGAGCGGGGGCACGGGACGTTGGACCAGCAGCGGCTCTACCAGCTTGTGCGGCAGCGGGGAGCGATCGCCGACCGCACGATCGAGATCACCTTCGACGCCTCGGGCGTCGAGGCCTACGCGTTCACCTTCGGATAGAGAGGAAGCCTCATGAGCTCAACCGACGACCCGATGTGGCAGCGCCTGTGGCGCAGTGCCGGCATTCAATTCTTCGTCCTGGCGATCATCGCCGCGGCCCTTTATCGCGGTCGGCCGGAGATCGGCGCCTCGACCGACGATCTCGTCTCGTACTACGACGGCGATCGCACGCGGATCCTGATCGCGACGTTCTTCTTCGGTATGGCGTTCCTGAACCTGATGTGGTTCGGAGCGGCGCTCAGGAGCGTGCTGCACGATGCCGGGCAGGGCGGGTGGGGAGCGGCCGCGACCGCCTCCAGTGCGGCGCTCGGGGCTGTTCTCTTCGTGCTCATGCTGCTGGCCGCAGCCCCCGCGTACTCGATCGCCGGCTCCGGAAACGAATCGTTCACGTCCGGGATCAACGACCTTCACTGGGCCGGCTTCGTGATCGTCGCGTTCCCGCTGGCGATGTTCGTCATGTCCGGGGCGTTCGGGCTCTGGCGGGCGGGGATCATCTCGAACCGGTTCTTCGGCTTCGGGGTCGCAGCCGTGATCCTGGTCCTGCTCGGCGGCACGACGTGGGCGAGCGATGGGTTCTGGGCGCCGGACGGCGCGTACGCACGTGCCATCGGCCCGGCAATCGGGTTCATCTGGATCGCCGTGATCAGCGGGCTCCTCGTCCGAGGGCCCTCGGCGACGCGCGCGCCCGAGCCTGCGCCGGCGGCCACGCCCTAACGGACTACTCGACCACGAGCCCGTGCCGGGTCGTGTTCTCGGTCACCACCCGGGGCTCGACGAAGTTGAGCAGGTAGTCAGGGCCGCCGGCCTTGGAGCCCGAGCCCGAGAGCTTGTTGCCGCCGAAGGGCTGGCGGCCGACCATCGCGCCGGTGGTGTGCCGGTTGACATACAGGTTGCCGACCGGCAGCCGCCGCGCGACCTCCTCGATCGTCGCCGGGTGACGTGAGAACAGACCACCGGTGAGCGCGAACGGCAGCGCCTCGACCATGTCGCAGGCGGCGGCGATCGAGGCGACCCGCTCGAATGCCAGCAACGGCCCGAAGATCTCGTCGTGCAGCACCGGCGAGGACGGGTCGAGCTCGCCGACCAACGTCGGCGCGCAGAACCAGCCCGGCCCGTCGGGAGTCGGCGCGGCGGCGAGGACCGTGCCGTCTTGCGCTGCCCGCTGGGCGTAGCCGAGCACCCGCTGCTGGGCTTCCGCGTCGATCACCGGCGGCACATCGGTGTCGAGCTCGGCCGCCTGGCCGACGCGCAGCAGCTCGACCGCTCCGGCGAGACGCTCGGCGAGCGCGTCGGCGATCTGCTCGTGGGCCAGCACCCGCGCCGCCGCCGAGCACTTCTGACCGGCATAGACGAACGCCGAGCGGACGATCCCGGGCACGGCCTCGTCGAGGTCGGCGTCGGAATCGACGATGACGCAGTTCTTGCCGCCCATCTCGGCGACCACCCGCTTCAGATGCGCCTGGCCGTCGCGGGGCTCGGCGGCCTCGCGGACGACCTGCTGTCCGACGGCGGCCGAGCCGGTGAAGGCGATCACATGCACGGCGGGGTGGCGGACAAGCGCCGCGCCGACGTCGCCGTGTCCGGGCAGCAGCGAGATCGCTCCCGAGGGTAGCCCCGCCTCGAGCAAGGCCGAGACCAGAGCGAGGGCGACCGCGGGCGATTGCTCTGCCGGTTTCAGCGCGACGGCGTTGCCGGCTGCGAGGCCGGCGGCGGTCATCCCTGTCGGGATCGCGAGCGGGAAGTTCCACGGCGAGATCACGGCAACCACGCCGCGGGCGACATAGCGCATCGTGTTGCGCTCGCCCGGCGCTTGGCCGAGCTGGGGCCCTGCCTCCAGGCGGATCGCCTCGCGCGCGTAGTACTCGAGAAAGTCGATCGCCTCGCAGACGTCGGCGTCGGCCTCGGGCCACGGCTTGGCGCACTCGCGCACCTCGAGCGCGGCGAGCTCCAGTCGCCGCCCGCGCAGGATCTCGGCGGCGTCGATCAGCAGGTGCGCGCGCTCGGCCGCGCTGCGGTGCGCCCAATGCCGTCCCGCGGCCGCCGCCAGCTCGATCGCGGTGTCGACCTCATCGGCGCTCGTCTCGGCAGCGTGGGCGACGACTCGCTCAGGGTCGCCGGGGTCGGTGGAGGCGAAGTCCTCGCCCTCGCGGCGGTCGCCGCCGATCAGCACCGGGACCGAGAGCGGCAGGGTGCGGTCGAGCTCGGCGAGGGCGCCGCTCAGCGCCTCGCGGTTGGCGGCGCGGCGCAGCTCGAGCGGCGGCTCGTTTGTAAACGGCTGAGAGGCCGCGGCCCCGGCGACCAGCTCGCGCAGCTCGCTCACGGTGCGGCCAAGAGCTCCTCGATCGGGGCGCCCTGTGCCTGGTCGGCCAGGAACGAGGTGTTGGCGGTGTTCTCGAGCAACCGGCGGACCAAGTAGGCCATGCCGGCGACCAGGTCGCCGACCGGGCAGTAGACGCGGGTCCTGACCCCGGCGTCGGCGAGCGCGTGGGCGAGGTCGTCGCCGAGGCCGCGCAGCACCTGGACCTCCAGCGCCGCGACCTCCTCGCCCGCGACCAGGCGGCTGTAGGCGATCGCATGGCTCACCGAGCGCAGGTTGTGCGAGCCGATCGCGACCCGGACCGCCGCCGGGTCGGTGCTCGCGCGGTCGATCAGCCTGCGGCTGAGCTGCTCGAAGTTTCGGTCCGAGTCCTCCTTTGCCTCGAACACCGGCGGGGTCCAGCCCTGCTGCGCGGCCTCGACCACCTCGTGGTCCCAGTACGCGCCCTTGACCAGGCGCACCGTCAGCGGCTGTGCCCGCTTGTTCGCATCGACGTGGGCGAGCAGCTGGTCGAGCTCGGCGGGGGAGTCGCGCAGATAGGCCTGAAGCACGACTCCGACCGAGGGGCCGGCGCGAAACTCGCTCTCGGCGAGCAGCTCGAAGAGCAGCTCCAGGGTGGTCTCGCGCGTGTCAACCGACTCCATGTCGATGTGCAGATGGGCGCCGAGCTCGCGAGCCTCGCGCAGCAGCGGGCGCAGGCGCCCGGCGGCATCGTCGATCCCGCGCCGCGGGTGCTCGGGGCGGATCAGCGGCGTCAGCGCGGTGACCTTTACCGAGAGGTTCGCCCGCGGCAGCCGTCCCGCCCGGTCCCGGTCGAGCACCGCACGCTCCGGGTAATCCCTTGCGGCCTCGCTAAGGACCTCGAGCGCCTCGCTGCACCGGCCCGCGTAGCGGTCGGCCTCGGGTGCGGTTACGGTCGCCTCGCCCAGCAGGTCGACCGAGCTCGCGATCCCGCCCTTCCACAGCCGGGCGAGCTCGTCAGTGGCCTCCTGCGGCGACTCGCCGGCGATGAACCGGTGCGCCATGTGCCGCACCCCGGCGGCGACGGCGGCACCCAGCGCGACCCGGCCGGGCTTGGTGTTGGCGGCCCGCATCGCCGCCTCCAGCGGCGCCGGGCGGTCCTCGACCTCGGCGGCGAAGCCGGCGAGATGGCGGGCGAGGTCGTCGAGCGAGTTGCAGGCCGGGGTGACGTCGACGAGCCGAAACAGCGCCGCGCGCAGCTCGCGGTCGCGGGTCGTCGCCTGCATCGCGCGCTCGTCGAGCGCCCGGATCGGATGGCGCACCGACTTCGGAAAGCGCTCGGCGATGTCGCGGCCGACCGCGAGGACCTCGCGCTCGAGGCCATCCAGGGCGGCAGAGGCGGGGTTTGCGCTCACAGGTTGAATCTTCCCGCGCGGGGCAAGTTCCAAGCCACTTGGGGGTGGAGGCGCAGCACGGCCGGGGTTGAAAACGAAGCCGCTACATTCGGGGCATGACAAACGACACCTCGGTCGCTACCGAGGGGGTCGATGTCCTGGTGATCGGTGGGGGGCAAGCCGGGCTGGCGATGGGCTACCACCTCGCCGAGCGCGGCCTGTCGTTCCTGATCGCGGACTCGAACCCCGAGGTCGGCCACATGTGGCGCTCGCGCTGGCAGTCGCTCAAGCTGTTCACCGCGGGCCAGTACAACGACCTTCCCGGCATGTCCTTTCCGGCTGCGCGGGACACATACCCGGGCAAGGACGACGTTGCCGACTTTCTGCAGACCTACGCGGCGAAGTTCGAGCTCCCCGTGCGGCTGAGCACGACGGTGACTCACCTCAGTCGCCGCGACGGCGGTCGCTACCGGGCCGAGACGTCCACCGGTCCGATCGAGGCTGACAACGTTGTCGTCGCCACCGGGCCGTTCCAGGTCCCGTTCGTTCCCGACATGGCCGGCGAGCTCGATCCGGAGCTGACCCAGCTCCACAGCGCCTCATACCGAAACCCTGACGACCTCCCGGCCGGCCGCATTCTCGTTGTCGGTGGAGCCAACTCAGGCCAGCAAATCGCCTTGGAGCTCTCCGGCTCTCGCCAGGTGGACATTGCCGTCGGCGGGAAGCTGCCGACGCTGCCTCAGCGTCCGCTGGGGCGCGACATCTGGTGGTGGCTGACGGCGACCAGGCTGGCCCGGGTGCCGGTCTCATCGCGGCTCGGCCAGCGGCTGTCCCAGCGCGACGTGGTCATCGGTGGCGGGCTCAAGGAGCTGCGCCGGCGCGGCGTCGGGGTTCGCCCGCGTGTCGTCGAGGCAAGCGGGCAGACCATCACCTTTGAAGACGGCGCCTCATCCGACTACGACGGCGTTGTCTGGGCAACCGGGTTCAGGATCGACCACTCGTGGATCGATGTCCCCGAGGTCAAGGACGAGCGCGGCGCAGTTCGCCACGTGCGTGGCGTCACCGAGTCCCCAGGGCTTTACCTGCTCGGGATGACCTGGCAATACACGCGGACCTCGGCGCTGCTCGGTTGGGTCGGCGACGACGCCACCTACCTGGCAGATCAGATCGAGACGGCTGCGACGGCGAAGGCCGACGCGCAGCCGCTGGCACACGCAACTACATGACCTACGAGGAATAGCGATGAGCGAAACGAGAAGCGAAGAGCACTTCAGCACCGAGACCGAAGGCCTCGAGGAGGCAACGACCCCGGAGGTCGTTCGCCTCCGCGATGGAGAGACGCACGAGATCACGATCAAGCCCGTCCGCAAGCGAATCGGCGACGCCGAGGTGCGGATGCTCGGCTACAACGGCTCGATTCCAGGGTCGACCCTGCATGTCGATCAGGGCAGTGAGGTCACCATCGAGGCGACCAATCTCGGCGACGTCGACGCGACCCTGCACTGGCACGGCCTCAGGCTCGAGAACCGTTTTGACGGCGTCCCCGAGGAGACACAGGCGCCGATTCCCCACGGGGGCAGGTTCACCTACCGGCTCCAGTTCCCAGACCCCGGTTTCTACTGGTACCACCCCCATATCCGGGAGGACTTCGCCCAGGAGATGGGCCTCTATGGCGGGATCATCGTCGAGCCCGCCAACGCCGACTACTTTCCGCCGGTTGATCGCCAGCTGACGATCACGCTTGACGACGTCCTGATCGAGGACGGCCGGATGGCCCCGTTCGAGCGCTCCGGGCCGACTTTCACCGCCATGGGCCGCTTCGGCAACGTGATGCTGATCAACGGCGAGACCGATTACCGCGTCGACGCCAAGGTCGGCGAGGTCGTTCGTCTGCACTTGGTCAACACGGCCAACACGCGGATCTTCAACTTCGGCCTCACCGGCGCCCGGATGAAGCTCGTCGGCGGCGATAGCGGACGGGTTGAGCGTGAGGAGTTCATCGACCAGGTCCTCCTCTCGCCCTCGGAGCGGGCGATCGTCGACGTCCTCTTCGATCAGCCGGGCGAGGTCAGGCTCGAGAACCGCACACCCGACCACGCGTACGACCTCGGCCACTTCACGGTTTCAGGCGAAGCGACCAGCCAGGCTGCGGCGATCTTCAACGAGCTCCGCGTCGATCCTGAGCTCTCCGCCGAGCGCGAGCGCGTTCAGGGCGACCTCGAGCGAAAGCCCGACAAGACCCTGGCCTTTGTCTCGCAGATGCCGATCCTCTACGGCGGCGAGGCCGAGCAGGCGTCGTCCTACGTATGCCCGATGCATCCGGACGTGACCGACACCGAAGCATCGAGCTGTCCGAAGTGCGGGATGAAGCTGGTCCCCGACAGGTCGGCGCCGACCTCGTATGCATGCCCGATGCATCCGGAGGTGACGGCTTCCGAGCCGGCCACCTGCCCGAAGTGCGGGATGAAGCTCGTGCCCGCAGAGAACGTTGCGGAGTCAGCTGAGGGTGATCACGAGGCCCACGACCACGCCGACGGGCTGGAGTGGGAGGACCTGATGCCCGAGATCAACCGCCAGACCAACACCAGCAACATGATCTGGCAGCTGATCGACAAGGAAACCGGGGCCGAGAACGCCGGAATCACCTGGGCCTTTCGCGTCGGCGACCGGATCAAGATCCGCCTGGCCAACGAGATGGATCAGGATCATCCGATGCACCACCCGTTCCACATCCACGGGGCGGGGCGGTTCTTGGTCCTCTCACGTGACGGCGAGCGCGAGACGAACTTCGTCTGGAAGGACACGGTGCTGCTGCGCGCCGGTCAGACGATCGACATCCTGCTCGACGTCACCAACCCGGGCCTGTGGATGGCCCACTGCCACATCGCCGAGCACACCGAGAGCGGGATGATGTTCAGCTTCGACGTCGCGCCGGCCACCGATCCTAAGACGGCGTGACGCTGTTTCAGCGTCACTGGCGAGCGATCCTGGTCGGGTTCGCCGCTGCTGCGATCGGTGGCCTGCTCAGCCTTGGGCTTGACGACTACGAGTCGACCGTCACTGCCGGCGCGGGCCTGGCGGCGGTCGGCGGTGTCTATCTGGGCTTTGCCATTGCCGACGGCAGGCCCTCGGCAATCGCGATCCAGGCGGTCTCGATGCTTGCATTTGCCGTCGTCGCCTACATCGGCGTCGTCGAGGATTCACAGGTCTTGATCGGCGCCGGTTGGATCACCCACGGGTTTTGGGATGCGCTCCACCATGAACACCACGGGCCGACCGAGGTCAAGACCTGGTACTCACCGTTTTGTGCGACCGCCGATCTGGTCGTCGGCATCCCGTTGGTCGCCGGACTAACGTAGATGCCGTGAACACTGCGGAGCAGCCACCCGAGGCCAACGAGCCGCCGCCCGCCTACCAGTCGAAATGGACCGCCGGGCGGGTCATCGGGACGATCTTCGCCACGGTCGGGGGCCTGATCGGCCTCGCGCTGCTGATCGGCGGCATCGCGGTGCTGGCCGCGTACGCCTTCGGTCGCGACGACGACGGCTATTTCACCTCGGATCGGGAGACGCTCGAGACGACCGCCTTCGCGATCGCGACCGACGAAATCGACCTGGGAGTGGACGCGGCCGACTGGGCCCCTGACGAGATCCTGGGCGACGTGCGCATCCGGGCCGAGGGCGGCGCGCCGATCTTCATCGGCATCGGCTCCGATGCGGACGTCGGTCGATACCTCGGAGGCGTCGCCCACGACGTGCTCACCGACTTCGAGGGCGGAGAGCCGCAGTTGGAGCCGCAACAGGGCGGGCCTCCCAGCGGGCCGCCGGGCGACGAGGACTTCTGGGTCGCGCAGGCGGAGGGTGCCGGCGAGCAGACGCTGAACTGGGACGCCGACTTCGGTCGCTTCACGGCGCTGGTGATGAACGCGGACGGATCGCGCAGCGTCACGGTCGAGGCCGACGCCGGCATCGAGCTCGACTGGGCCGTCTGGGCCGGGCTCGGGCTGCTCGTCGTCGGGCTGGCGGTCTCGCTGGGCGCCGTGGCGATCATCTTGCTGATCGGCCGGCGGGCAGCCAGGCGTCCGGTGGCCACCGGGTAAAATCCATCGGGCTGGCTATGCGGTCGCGGGGAGGTGAAAGCCCCTCGAGGAAAGTCCGGACACCAAAGGGCAAGGGCGGTGGGTAACTCCCACCCGGGGAAACCCGCGGGAAAGTGCCACAGAAACACACCGCCGATGGCGCGGCAATAGCTAAGTCGCGCACAGGCAAGGGTGAAATGGTGCGGTAAGAGCGCACCGGCGTCGCGGCGACGCGGCGGCCAGGCAAACCCCGCCCGGTGCAAGGCCAAGCAGGATCTGAGACCCGGCCCGGCGAGATCCAGGTAGGCCGCAGGGCGAAAGCCCCGCCGGTTCCTAGGACCGGCGAGATGGATGGCTGCACACGACAAGATCCGGCTTACAGGCCAGCTACGGAAGAGCCCCGGCAACGGGGCTCTTCTATGTCTCCGTAGGGTGCGCGGATGGCCGTCCGCCTCTACGCGCAGCTCCTTCGCAACCGGCAGATCCAGGTCGCGGTCGCGGCGTCGATCGTCTCCGGGCTCACGGTCGGGCTGCCGCTGGCGATCGTGCTCATGGTCGAGCGCGAGACCGGCGAGTTCGCATCGGCTGGAGCGGTCACGGCGGCGGTGGCGATCGCGGCATCGATCTTCGGGCCGTTTCGCGGCCGCCTGGTCGACCGCCGCGGCCAGTGGATCCTGCCGCTTTTCGCCACGGTCTCGGTCGTCGCGCTCGTCGGTCTTGTGGTCGCGACGGAGAGCGGCGCGCCGCTGGCGCTCTTGATCGCGCTCGGCGCGGTGGCGGGCGCCGCGACGGCGCCGGTGCTGCCGAGCCTTCGCAGCCTCTGGGCCGACCTCGTCGACCACCCGGACCAGCTCCCCGCGGCGTACGGGTTGCATGCAGTGATGCTGGAGACGTTCTTCATCGGCGGCCCGCTCGCCGCTGCGGCACTGATCGCCGTCGGCTCGCCGCAGGCGGCGGTCCTGGCGCTCGCGGGCTGCGAGCTGGTGGGCGTGTACGCGTTCGCGGCGATCCCGGCGTCGCGGCGCTGGCGCGGCGAGCCGAGCCGCGCCGGGTGGCTGGGCGCGCTGGAGAGCAGGGGAGTGAGGACGCTGACGATGACCGACGTGCCGTTCGGGGCGCTGTTCGGGGTTCTTGACGTCGCGGTGCCGGCGTTCGCCAAGGCGCACGGCAGCGCGGCGGCGGCCGGTGTGGTGCTGGCGGCGCTCGCGGTCGGCAGCATGCTCGGCGGCCTTGCCTTCGGCGCCCGGGCGGCGGCGATGCGCGACCGCGCACGGCGCAACGTGCTGCTGCTCGCCACCTTCACAGTCTTGTTGCTGCCGATGCTGGTCGCCGACTCGTTGGTCTCGCTCAGCGTCGTGGTCGCGGTCGCCGGCCTCGTCGTCGCGCCACTCACCGCCCTGTTCTTCGGCCTGATCGACGACATCGCGCCCGCCGGCACCGCGGTCGAGGCCGTGAGCTGGATCACGACGGCCTACACGGCCGGGGTCGCGATCGGGACCGCGGTCGCCGGCCCGGTCGTCGACCACTGGGGCACCGACGAGGCCTTCGCGATCGCCTGCGGGTTCGCCGCGCTTTCGACCGCGATCGCGTTCGCCAGGCGCCGGACTCTCGCCGTGGCCGCCTAGCGCCTGCCGCCAGGAAGCCGTGGCAGCCAGCGGGGGACCTCCTCCATGTAGCGCTCGTAGTCGGCGCCGAAGCGGCGCACCAGCGCCGGCTCTTCGACCAGCGGCAGGTAGACCGCGTTGACGGCGACAAAGCCGGCCAGCCAGTAGGCGATCGCGGCGCTGCCGAAGACGAGCGCCTCGCCCGCGAGGACGAGCGCCACGCCGCTGATCATGGGGTGGCGCAGATAGCGGTATGGGCCGGCGATCACCAGGCGCTCGGGCGGGTCCCAGGGGGCGAGCGTGCCGCGACCGCGGGTGGCGAACAGCCGCACTGTGGCGATGAAGAGCGCAAGCCCACCGGCCAGCAGCAGTGCGCTCGCAGCGATCGCGGCCGCCCGCGCGACGCCTTCGAACGGCCAGCTCGGACCATCGCCGAGCACCAGGATCAGGCCGGGGATGACGACGGTCGCCGCGAAGGGCAGCGGCAGGATCGCGGCGGCGAGCCGCCACCAACCGGGAGGGCCGGACTCATGCACGAATCGAAAGCCTGCCTGCTGGCGTCGATCGAAGTGGCGTGGCCTAGTTTCGTCGCTCACAATCTCCTCACAAAGCGCAAACGCGCGCTTCATTTCCTGCTAGGGTGCCGCCTCGCTGAATCCCCGCCGCATACCGCGGGGAGCGGGGGACCCACACGGAAGGGGGCTCCCTTTTTCACGGGGCGAATCGCCGGCCTCTGCCGCGTAGCGCCATCTCTTTCGGCGCGAGCCCGTCAGCTAACCCCGCAAGCACTCGAAAGAGCTATGTACGACTCGCGTTTTCGCCGCGTCGCGGCCGACAACAATCAAATCCCGCCCTCCTCGCGCCTGCTGGCGAACCCCGACCGGGTCGCCCTCTGGGCCGTGGTGCTCGCCGTGGTCGCGATGATTGCCGGCGCCGCCAGCGCCCACGCCGGCTCCTCCGGCGGGATCGGCGGCTCGACCGCAGACAGCGGCGGTTCCGCCGCAGGTGGCAACGACTTGGGCACCCCGGGCTGCCCCAACAGGGAGTTCGGCCGCCGCACCCTCGAGGTCGGGGATTGCGGCGACGACGTCGCCACGCTCAACTGGCTGCTCAAGTCCGAGGACACCGGCCGTGCGCCCCTCGAGGTCGGGGATTGCGGCGACGACGTCGCCACGCTCAACTGGCTGCTCAAGTCCGAGGACACCGGCCGTGCGCCCCTCGTCGACCAGTTCCAGTCGCCGACCGCGAAGGCGGTGCGCGCCTTTCAGCAGCGCGCCGCGATCCAGGCGACCGGCGTCGTCGACTCCAGGACGAGCGCGGCGCTGGTCGAGGGCATGCGGAGCCAGGTCGCGACCTGGTACGGCCCCGGCTTCTTCGGCAACGAGACCGCCTGCGGCGAGACGCTCAAGCGTTCGACCGTCGGCGTCGCGCATCGCACGCTTCCGTGTGGCTCGAAGGTGGTGCTGCGCTACAGGGGCCGCTATGTGCGGACGACCGTGATCGACCGCGGGCCGTTCTCCAACGGCGCCAAGTGGGATCTCACCCAGGCCGCCGCCAAGCAGCTTCGCTTCGAGTACACCGACGACGTCGCCGTCGCCACCCTCGGTCGCTAGGCCGCCTTCGGCAACACTCCGGCGTCGGCCTGATCCTGCGGCAGCGCCGCGGCATTTGCGATCAGGCTCTGAAATTCGTTCATCGCCAGGTGCGCGACCGCCTCGAGCAGCTCCTCGTCGGTCCAGTCGTGCTCGCGTGCCTCCTCGGCGAGGTGCTGGGACGGGCGCCCGCCGGTATCCATCAGCGCCTCGAGGAAGATGAGCAGCGACGCCTCCTTCGGATCGGCCGACTTGAAGCTGCGCGCACGCGAGATCTCGTCCAGGCCGAGGCCCGCCGCGCGCGCGGTCTTCGCGTGCTGGGCGATCGAGTAGGGGTCGCCGCGCCGCTCGGCCGCGGCCAGCCCGATGCGCTCCCTGGTCGCCTGCGGCAGCGTGCCCGAGCGAAGCTCGTGGCGCATGCGCGCGTAGGAGCGCAGGGCCGCGGGGGAGCCGGCGAGCACGCCGATGAACTTCGAGACCTCGCCGCCGGACTGCACGCCCTTGAGGATCGTCAGCGAGCCCTCGGGCGCGGTGAGCTCGTCGTGGATGTGAAACCGGCTGATGTCTGTCTTCACCGTCATCGTGTCCTCCGAGGCCTTTAGCCGCGCCTTACCCTGCCGTTACTTTACTTTTAGAGGGTTACTTACCGCTAGTAAGCAGGTTATCGAATCTGGCGCAAGAATGCGCGCCACTCGTACATACGTACGAGACTGTCGCGCGGATAAGGTTGCGCTCGACCCGCCTGGCCAAGAGAGGAGAAGCGATGGCTGACAAGCGCCCGGAGACCGCCGACGATGTGATCAAGGCGGTCGAAGACCACGACGTCCGCTTCATCCGCCTGTGGTTCACCGACGTGCTCGGCCAGCTGAAGTCGTTCTCCATCAACTCCTCCGAGATTGACGACGCGTTCGAGGGCGGGATGGGCTTCGACGGATCCTCGATCACCGGCTTCAACCCGATCGAGGAGTCGGACATGATCGCGATGCCCGACCCCTCGACCTTCGCGATCCTCCCGTGGCGGCCCGAGGAAAAGGCCACCGGGCGGATGTTCTGCGACGTCCAAGTCCCCGGCGGCGAGCCGTACGAGGGCGATCCCCGCTGGATCATGCGCCGGGCGCTGAAGCGAGCCGAGGAGATGGGCTTCGACACCTACAACATCGGGCCCGAGCTCGAGTACTTCTACTTCAAGGACGCGCGGCCCGAGGACGGCACCCCCGAGATCCTCGACGAGGGCGGCTACTTCGACCTGACCACGCTCGACGCCGCCTCCGACGTGCGCCGCGAGACGATCCTCGCGCTCGAGCAGCTCGGCATCCACGTCGAGTACGCCCACCACGAGGTCGGGCCCTCCCAGCACGAGGTCGACATGCGCTACAAGGACGCGCTCGCGATGTCCGACGACTGCATGACCTACCGGATCACGGTCAAGGAGTACGCGATGAAGTACGGCTGGCACGCGACCTTCATGCCGAAGCCGCTGTTCGGCGAGAACGGCTCGGGGATGCACGTGCACCAGTCGCTGTCAAAGGACGGGCGCAACGCGTTCTATGACGCAGACGACCAGTACTACCTCTCGCCGACCGCGAAGGCGTTCATCGCCGGCCAGCTGCGCCACGCGCGCGAGATCTCGGCCCTGTTCGCGCAGTGGGTGAACTCCTACAAGCGGCTGGTGCCCGGCTACGAGGCACCGGTGTACCTGGCGTGGTCGCGGCGCAACCGCTCGGCGCTGGTCAGGGTGCCGCTGTATCACCCGGGCAAGGAGCAGGCCACCCGCGCCGAGCTGCGCTGCCCCGATCCCGCCTGCAACCCCTACCTCTGCTTCGCCGGCATGCTGCACGCCGGGCTCGAGGGAATCGAGAAGGGCTATGAGCTGCCCGAGCCGATGGAGCAGAACCTCTACCACCTGACTCCCGAGGAGCGCCACCAGCGGGGCATCGAGCAGCTGCCCGAGAACCTCGGCGAGGCGATCGAGATCGCGGCCGAGTCCGAGCTCGTGCTGCGGATCCTCGGCGAGCACACCTTCAAGCGCTTCATCGAGATCAAGCGCGAGGAGTGGGAGGAGTACCGGGTCCAGGTCACGCCCTGGGAGATCGAGCGCTTCCTGTCGATCCTGTAGTGACGGCGATCTCGGATCACCGCATCCAGGTCCTCGAGGGCCCGCCCGATGAAGAGCTGGCCGAGCGCCTGGTCGGATTCTGGACCGGTCACGGCGCGCTCGACGAGGACGCGGCTCGCGGGCGGTTGCCGGAGGTGCTCTGCGTCGCGTTCGGGTCCGAGGGCGAGATCGTCGGCGTGAACTCCTCGTACGCCGGCATCGCCCCGCTGGTCCGGCGCCCGTTCTGGATCTACCGGCGATTCCTGCTGCCGAGCGTGCCGGTCGACGTCGAGCAGGCGATGCTGAAAGCGGCCTACGACGAGCTCGCGCGACGCTTCGCCGAGACGCCGGAGGGACCGATCGGGCTCTGCGCCGTGGTCACCGATCGCGCGGTGATCGAGCGTGACCGCGACGCGGTTTGGGAGAACGGGTTCGTCTACGCCGGTTACACCGAGGCCGGCGAGCAGGTGCGGATCGCGTACTTCGTGGGAGGGCACGTCTAGCGTGCGGCTCGACGAGCGATACAGAGTCCTGCGGTTCGCGGAGACCGACGAGGTCGACGAGCAGGCGGTGCTCGACCTCTGGGCGCGTGAGGGCGTCCTGACCGGCGCTCCCGCCGAGGAGCGACTGGCGCAACTCGAGTGCGTGGCTATCGAGAACGACGCGGGCCTCGTCGGCGTCTCGACGACCTACCTGGCGCCCAGCGACCAGCTGCGCGGGCAGATGTGGCACTACCGAACCTTCGTGAGCGCCGACCACCGTCACGAGAACCTTGCCCGCCACCTTCTCTTCCGGACCACCCTCGCGCTCCAGGATCGGTTCGTCTCCGGCAGCGACACCCGTGCGCCGGGCATGGTCATGCAGATCGAGAACGAGGCCATCAAGCAGCGCTGGAGCCACGGCATCTGGCTGGTCCCGGGCGCGGACTGGGACGGGCCCCAGTGGCCGTTCATCGGCGAGAACCAGCGCGGCGATCACGTCCGTGTCCATTGGTTCCCGGGCGCCGAGGCGCCGCTTCCCGACTGACAGAATCCCTGGCGTGAGCGGACGGGTGATCAAGGCCGCGGATCTCGCAGGCGGCGAGAACTCCGAGGTGTTCTACGGCCACGAGCAGGGCGCCTCGATCTGCTTCTTCCTGAGCCACAACAAGCCGGGCACCGGCCCCGACCTGCACCGCCATCCCTACGAAGTTCCTCAGCCGCGGCGAGACCCACCGCCAGATCAGCATTCACCCGGTGGCGCGGATGGAGACCGAATGGCTGGAGTGAGATGACCGAGGCCGAGGCCCGCCAAGCCTGTGCCCGGCTTGCCGCCGAGCATCCCGACCGCGAAACGCATCAATGGCGCCCGCGCCAGGAGGCCGACGGCTCCTGGTCGGTGGTCAAGATCGCCCTGCCGCCGACCGGCGCGAGAACTCCGGAGACCCGGGCCGAGGAGAAGCCGCCAACCGCCGACGACCCGCGCTCCTCGGCGATGCGCGACATCGGGCCGAACGTCGGCCCGGGGATCTAGCGCGGGCGGCGGAGGGGGAGGCGGAGCTTGAGGTTGGCGACCTCGATCTCGAAGGGGTCGTTGGAGGGGCGGGCGTAGGGGGCGTCGTTTCCGAGCAGCTCGAGCTCGATTGTGTGGCCGGGCTTGAACTTCCACGCGGCCGGATGCAGATACCAGCGCTGGCGGGTCGCGGACTCGGGCCGGTAGAGGCCGCGGGCGACGAGGCGCTTGGTCCCGGTCTCGGGGTCGACGTCCCAGAGCCTGGATGCGAGCTGGCTGCTGGTCGGCTGGGTGCCGCTGACCGCGAGGTCGGCCTTGACCACCGGCGCGCCGATCAGGGTCAGCGCGCGCTTCGTGACCTCGCGGCTGTACACGGCGGTGCCGGGGGCGCGCTCGGCCGCGACTGTGACGCACCCGTCGCCGCCGCCAGACGCGGGATCGATCGCGGCGCCGACCGCCGGGTCGCCGCCACTCGAGCTCACGGTCTGCACCTCGGCCGAGCGCAGCTTCAGCCGCCCGTGAGCCAACCGCCTGAAGCTCGATGCCCGGTAGGGGCCGAGCGGGTCGGCGTCGCGGGGGCAGGTCTGAGCGAACGCCGTCACGCCCTCGAGCGGGGGTGGGCCGAGGTCGCGCAGGTGGTGGTCGAACCAGCGGTGGATCGAGCGCACGAGAAGCGCGCGCTCGGGCTTCTTGTTCGAGGCGCGCTGGTGGCCGAAGTCGCCGAGCTGAAGCGCCAGCGGCACCCCGGGGTAGCGACGGCGGGTGCGGTTGGCGAAGCGCAGCACCTCGTCGACCGGAAACAGGTCGTCGGTGAAGCCGGAGGCGAGGTAGAGCGCCGGCGGGCGGCTGCTCGGCGGCACGTAGTAGGCGGAGTGAAAGCGGGTCAGCAGCTCGACGATCTCCTGCGTGGAGGCGTCGTCGTAGGGCTCGCCCTGGTCGGTGCGCGCAACCCAGGCGGCGACATCGGCCTGCGGGTCGGTGCCCGGCGGCGCCAGGAAGCCCATCGGCCGGCCAGGCACGAATGGCTCGCCCACCGGCTGGCCGGGCCCGATCGCGAACTGCGCGGCGGCGAAGATCGCGTTGACGAACGTCGCCTTCTCGACTCCCACCGGCGAGATCGCGGCGCCTCGCGGGGTGACGCCGTTGGCCGAGACGCGGCCATTCGGCGCCGCGGCGTAGACGAGGTCGGTCCACGGGATCACCGGCGCCGCGGCCGCGATTCGCAGCCGCGTGCCCTGCGGGCTGCGCCACGGCGTGAGCGTGCCGTCGGGCAGCATCACCCGGTCGCGGAGTGCCGCCAGCATCAGCGACTGCCCGCCGCCGTAGCTGTCGCCGGTGACGCCGATCCGTCGCCGGTCGGCGACGCCCTCGTCGACCAGGCGGCCGACGAGCTCCTGCGTGTCGCGGACCTCGTAGCGGATGTCGGCGAGGTGGATGTAGCCGTCGGCGCAGTCGGCGGGATTCGCAGCGCGCGCCTCGGGCGTGCCGCACGAGCCCCACAGCCCGCGGGCGGTGTAGGTGAGCACCGCGTAGCCGTCGCGTGCCCAGGCGAAAGCGTTGTCGGTGTATGCGGTGTCGTCGGGGTTCAGGTACTCGTACTTGGAGTTGCCGAACCCGTGGATCTCGACGACCAGGGGCAGCTTGCCGGTTGCGCCCTGGGGCCGGGTCACCGTGGTGTCGAGCGGGATGCCGTCCCACGTGTGCACCAGCCCCGAGCACTGCTCGAGCCCGCCGGCGGTCTCGCAGTCGTCCAGGCCGAGAGGACCCGCGGAGGCGGTCGCGGTCCCGATGAGCGCGATGGCGAGCCCGAGCGGGATGACGCGCAGGACGCCCATGGCGATGCTCAACAGACCTGGAACGTCAGCGTGCGCTTGAAGTTCGGCGCCCCCTTGCGCAGGGCGAGGAAGGTGAGCTCCCAGAGTCCCGCTTCGAGATCGGCGATCTCCGTCTTTACCTTCCTGCCTGGCTTTTTGGCGATCCGCTCGCTCCCGCTCCCGCTCGCGCCTTCGGCCGGCCCACCGTACTCGTTCTTCGGACCGCTCAGGGTTGCGCTCACGCTTCGCACGCCCTCACCCTTCGCCCTCGCCTTGGCGGTGAACGGGTCGGTCACGCAGCCGGGCGGAAAGCCGCTCACCTTGATCTTCTGCGAGCCGCTCAGGCTCGGGGGGTGGATGACCCCGGTCCATTCGCCGCTCGCATTGACGGGACCGCAGATGTTGCTCCCTGAGTTGGGGTCGCAGTAGTGGAGTGTGGCAAGGTGCTTCATCGAGTAGTTGGCTTGCACGACCGCCTGTACGGAGACGCTGGCGCCCGCCGCGACTGGCCCGAACGAGCAGCTTCCGCCGCTGTAGCCGTGACTCAGGGAATCGACGGTGCAGGAGCCTTGCGAGGCGCTGATCGCGACGTACGGATTCGCAACGGCCGCGTCGCTGTCGGGCTTGGTCGTCAGCGTGCTGAGCCAGAGCTCCGGCTGGTCGGCGGAGCTCGTGACGGTGATCGAGTAGGTGACGTTGTTCCCGCTCGTCACCGGATCGGGCGAGTCGTCCTGGGTGACTGTCACGGCCGCGCTCGCCGGAGAGCTGAACGCGAGCGCGGCAAGCGCGACCACCAGGACCGAGTAGGGGGTGGTACGGCGCCGGCGCATCGATTCAGAGCGTAGCCTCGGGAACGACGTAGGAGAGGTTGACCACGTCGGATCCGTGCTCGGCCACCTCCGGGAAGCGCATACCGGGCAGGATCGCGACGTCGAAGATCTCCTGGACCTGATCCTCGAAGCGCAGGAAGCCGATCACGGTGCCGGTCTCGATGTTGACCACCCAGACCCCGCAGTGGCGATCCTCGAGCCTGCCGGTCAGCGGCAGGCCTCCGAACGTCGTCGCCTCGCGGACCTCGGAGAGTCCGACGAACGCCAGCGGGCCGGCGAAGGCCAGCCCGCGGGTGAAGCCGGGCAACTCGGCGACGGTCTCGACCGTGCCGGCGTCGAGATCGGCGACGACGAGCGTTCCCTGGCCGGACTCGAGCAGCCAGAGCCGGTCGCGATACCAGCGCGGCGAGTGCGGCATCGACAGGCCGCTGATCGCGGTTTCCGAACTGGGGACGTCGATCAACACGCCGCCGGCGGCCTTGTGCTCACGCCAGCCGCCCGGCTCGTCGCTCGCGCCGAGCGCGGTGACATAGCGGACCTGGTCGTCGATCACCGCGAGGCCGTTGAGATGGCAGCGGTCGTCGGCGGCGAGCCCGGTGATGAACGGCGGTCGCCAGCGCGGCACGAAGCTGTGCTCGTCGTCGAGCGTCGCCAGGCAGGAGAAGCGGGTCGCCACGACCCACAGCTCGTCGCCCGCGTAGGCGACATCGTGGACGCGGATGTCGCCCGTGTAGTGGACGCGGCGTGGGATGAGGCAGCCGTCGTGACGCTCGGGCGCCGGCTCGAGCTTGGCGGCGACGTCGGGAACGTTGAGGTACTCCCAGACCTGCGAGCCGGTGCCGATCGCCAGCTTCGGCGGATTCCAGGCGAGCCCCATCGGCGTGTCAAAGCCGCGGAAGTGCGTGTTCAGGCCCTCTTCGGTATGGCGGGCGCAGATCAGCCTGCCCGTTTGGTAGGTGGTGATCAGCAGCGAGCTGTCGAGCTGATCGAGGATCTCGTGGAAGTTCGCGGTGTTCACGCTGCGCAGCGGATGGGCTCCCGCTCCGGGCGTGACCGCCTCCTCGCTCGGCGCCTGCGTCTCGGGCTCCGCCTCCAGCCGCCGACGAGCGCGTTCGTCGAGTGCCTCGATGCGCGACAGCAGCGGCGCCAGCTCCTCCTCGTGACGGCGCCATTTCTCGGGCTCCGGCGGAGTCAGCGTGTAGCGAGAGAGAGGCAGCTCGGCGGGGAGCTCCTCGTCGAACTCGATCTCCGCAAACGCGCAGACGCGCTCGACGACGCTCTGCGGCGAGCCGACGAGATCGTCGTAGGCGACCGACAGGACCCTTGCGGCGGGAATGCGGTCGAGGTCGCCCAGTAGCAGATGCGTCGCCTTGCTCCACTGGTCGGCGACGATCTCGGGTAGCGGCCGTCCGGCCAGCTGGCGCCATTCGGGCGTCAATACCAGCGACCAGGGCGGGCCGGGCCAGTCCGGGAGGTTCGGATAGGTGACGAAGCGACCTGATTCCCACGCCGTGATCATGCTCGAGAGGCACTCCCGCGGATCGCGATACAGGTAGACGAACAGCGCTCGCGGCCAGATCGCGTTCAAGAACGGAACCCGCAGCGAGTTCTTCGGCGTCTTCTCGAGCATCCGCAGCGCGTCCCGGGCGTCGGCCGGGCGGTTTCCCTCGCGGTCGCGCAGTTCGGCGACGAACGCCTCGCGCAGGCGCTCGGCGGCGGCGGGCGTCGAATCGGTCGGCGTCAGGCGGTTCGAGTCCCAGCCACGGTTCGCCGGCTGCAGGCCGGGCAAGCTCTCGATCACGTGATGGCTCTCGCCGCCGACCGTCCACACGCTCGGCGACCTGGCGAGGGCCTCGAACAGCAAGGTGGTCCCGGAGCGGGGCGGGGCGACGATGAAGATCGGGCGATCGAAGCGGTGCGCGTTAAAGGAGCGGGGCGCGACCCGCTCAGCCCGCACAGGCGGCGGTTGCTGAGGTGGCGCCGCCGCCCCGCCGTTGGCGCCGGGTTGCGGCGCGAGCTGCGGGTTGAGCGCGGGACGGAGCAGCATCTGGCGCGCGATCTCGACGGCGTCCGTGCGGTTGGTGAGCGCGATTGCGCCCGCCAGCGGGTCGATCCGCTGGTCCGCCGCCTCGCGCAGTCGCTGAAAGACCGGCCAGCCCTCGCGCGAGTCGCCAAAGCGCGCCCACGCGACCCGCCAGTCGCGCGCGAACTCGTCCAGCGCCGCGCGCAGCTCCTGGATCGCCGCCCCGGCCCCGTTCGGCGCGAGGTCGTCGAACATCTCGCGCAGCAGGAGCGCCTGCTCCCATGGGCTCATGACCACCGGGTAGTTCGAACGCTCGGTCTCGAGCCTCACCTGGGCGTCGTCGCGAAACTCCACCAGGCGCGCCTCGGCCGGAGCGGCGCCGTTGTCGGCGAACGGACGCTCGCCGCGCGCGACGAGGTCCCAGAAGACCGCCGAGCCGACGGTGTCGCCGACCAGATGGATGCGCTGCTCGCCGGTCGGGTTGAGGACGTTGTGAAGCTTCCAGGCGTCGAAGATCCAGGCTTCCCCAGCCGCCATGTGCAGCGACTTCTCGTTGCAGATGAACTCGATCACCGGGCTGGTCAGGATCGGCACGTGGATCCGCACCCGGTCGGCCCAGTAGTAGTTCGTGTCGACGTGGAGCGTTGCCTCCGACTGCCCCTCCAGGCGCATCAGGCGGGAGCGTCCGAAGACCGTCTGAAAGCTCGCCAGCACCTGCTGGAGGTACGGGCATCGTTCGAGATGCGAGGTCGGAAGCATCGTGCCGGCGACGCCGTCGTTGGTCGGATCGCCGTCGAGCGCGATGAGAGGCAGCGCCGAGTTGCCGGGATGCCCTTGCGGGTGCGGGCGCCAGTCCGACTCGGGGATCGCCTCGACCTCGGCGCGCATCCGCTCGACGTCGAACCTCAGGGGCAGCTTGGTGAACTCGGTGTCGAGCTTCACGGGGGAAGCCTACGCCTCGGCGGAGCACGGGGCGAATCAGTTGACACGCTCGCGAGCGGCGGCATAGGGTGGGCGCAGGGGCACACCGATCGCGCCACCAAGGAGGCACGTCTTGACCGAGCAACACCGAGGGATCAGGCAGGACGAGCGCCGGGTGGGCTTGGGCAAGGCAGCGGCGGCGGCCGGCGCCGGCCTCGGAGCGACGGTGCTGTTCGCGCCGGGGGCTCAGGCGGCGACCTTCACGGTCACGAGCCTCGCCGACGACGGCAGCGACGGGACCCTGCGCAAGGAGATCACCGACGCCAACGTGGCCGACGGCGACGACACGATCGTCTTCCAGTCGGGGCTCACGGGCACGATCCAGCTGGCGGCGACCTTCGATACAGGCGACACCGTCAACCCGACCCTCGGCGACATCGAGATCTACGGCGACAGCCTCGACATCCAGGGTCCAGGCGCCTCGGCGCTGACGATCCGCGGCGGCGGCAGCGACCGCCTTTTCGAGCTCGTCGACGCCGACACCACCACCGACCAGGTGATCTTCAGCGGCCTCACGCTGACCAACGGCAATGGCAGCGCCGCTACGGGTTCGAGCAAGAGCGGCGGCGCGATCGCGTCGGACATCGACAGCGGGACCTTCGCCCTCGACGTGATCGTGCGCAACTCGGTGCTGACCGGCAACAAGGCCGAGGTGGGTGGCGCGCTGTACACGTTCTACGCCGCGTTCGTGATCGAGAACTCGTCGATCACGAACAACGAGGCTGACGACCACGGCGGGGGCGTCTACCTCTTTGAGGCCAACCAGGACGGCACCGCTCCCGCCGCCCTGACGGTCACCAACACCACGATCTCCAACAACACCGCCAGCACCGCAGCCGGCAACGACGATGGCGGCGGGGTCTACCAGGGCGAGCCGACCGGTGGCACCGTGATCGCTAACTCGACGATCTCCGGTAACAAGACGACCGGCCACGGGGGCGGTCTGCGGTTCTACGCCACCAACGTCAGCGGCGATGGTACTGGCGGTCCGCTGACGATCACCAACTCCACGTTCTCGGGCAACGAGGCCACCGAGAACGGCTACGGAGGCGGGCTGGTCCTCTACGGCCCCGAGGTCAGGGACGTGACGATCGCTGGCAGCACCTTCAGCGCCAACAAGGCCGAGGGCGGCGGCGGCGGAATGGAGCTCTTTGGAATCGGCGGCAACGTCTTGATCGAGAACACGACGGTCTCTGGGAACGTCGCGGACTCGGAGAACGACAACGCTGGCTACGGCGGCGGGATCGCGAGCTACAACCGCGACACCTCGGGAACCACCGACAGCGACCATGAGCGGACGATCCGCAACTCGACGATCGTCGACAACTCGGGCTTTGACGGCGGCGGCATTCGCGCCTACCTCTACGACAATCCCGGTGGGCCCGACGACGTGCTCAAGCTGAGCAGCACCATCGTCGCCAACAACACCGACAAGCAGCCGGCGGGACCCACTTCCGGAGCGGATCTCGGCGTCCACGACGGAGGGCAGCTCGTGAACGGCAATTTCGAGCTCGGATTCAGCCTGATCGAGACGATCGAGAGCGATGCTCCGGTAACCGAGAACCCGGCGGGCTCGAACCTGCTCGGCACCGACCCGGCGCTCGGCCCGCTGGCCGACAACGGGGGCCCGACGCAGACGCACCTGCCGACCGACACCAGCCCGGCGATCGACGCGGGGATCGCCAACGGCCTGACGGGCGATCAGCGGGCGTTCCCGCGGACGTTCGACATGCCGGTCGCGAACAAGGCCGGCTCGGACGCCACCGACATCGGCGCCGTCGAAGCGATTCCGCTGTGCAACGGCCTGGCGCCGACGGTAGTCAGCGTCAACGGTGTCGCCAACGGCACCGACGACGCCGACGTGATCCTCGGCACCCACCTCAAGGACACGATCAACTCCGGCGGCGGCGATGACGTGA
>DAIRGH010000095.1:0-10843 GCA_036794585.1 Solirubrobacterales bacterium
AACCGCAGCGGCTCGCCGAGCTTCGCCGCGGGGTCGCGGCGGCGCGCGAGCGGCTTGCCTGGAAGCGGACCGTCAGCGACCTCGAGTCGCTGCTCGCCGGCCTCTAGGCCTCTAGAGCTGTCTGAGCGGTCGGTCCAGCCGGCGCCGCAGCTCCTCGACCTCGCCGGGCTCGAAGCTCGAGTCGCCCGCAAGCACGACCTCGCGCGCCGGGAACGTCCGCAGCTCGTCCTCGATCGCCTGCACCGGGTCGGCGTCACCGACCTTGCCGGTCGCGTCGAATCCGGCGGCAGCCAGCGATGCAATTGACAGCGCGAGCGCGCGTTGGGCATGCAGGCGGGCGGAGCGCACGTCGGACGCCCACCGGTCCAGGGTCGACATCCGCGCCGGTGCCAGCACCCGCAGCTGCGGCTCTCCGGACGAGTGCCGGCGGCCCTCCTCGATCACGGCCGCGATCCGCTCGACCGTCCCGGGGTCCTCCACCGGGTCCGGAGCGACCACCAGCAGCCGGTAGCGCGCGTCGGTCTGCGGGGCGACCTCGATCTCCTCCTCGAAGCGGGCGCGCGCCGCGACCAGGATCAACGCCGCGACGGTGAGCGCACCGACCGCGAGCCCAAGCTGCGGTCCGGCGATCGAAAACGCGGCGACGCTGGGGACGATCAGCGCGAGCACGATCAGCGGCAGGGCCCACGGCCTGAGCACCAACGGCATCAGGCGACGCATGGCGCTCCCCTACCCCTCCCTGCGGATCGCGGCCCCCTTGATCGCGTCGCTGACCAGCGGCGGCGCCTTCGGAAACGTGTCGGGGTCGAGCCCGGAGACGTCGAAACCGGCCGCGCCCAGGGTCGCGGTCGTGCCCCGATTGGGATGACAGCCGCCCGCGAACCATCCCCACGGGCGCTCGAGGCGGTCCTGCCAGCGCGCCTTCCGGCCCTCGCCCGGGTCGCGGACGTGCTCGAACAGCAGCAGCCGGCCGCCGGGAGCGAGCACGCGCGCGACCTCAGCCGCCGCGCGCGCCGGATCGTCGACCGTGCAGAACACGAGCGTCGAGACCACCGTGTCGAAGCTCGCGTCGTCAACAGGGAGCTGCTCGGCGCCTGTCTCGATCACCTCGACCGGAAACGGCGGCGGCTCGGCGGCGACCTTCGCGCGCAGGCGACTTGCCATGTGGGGGTCGGGCTCCGTCATCACCAGCGCCGAGACGGGGACCGCGTAATGCGCCAGGTTGGCGCCGGTTCCGGCGCCGAGCTCGAGGGTGCGGCCCGAGGCGGTCGCCAGCAACTCGGCCCGGCGGTCGCCGAGCCCACACCGTTCGGCGCGGCTCATCAACCTGTCGTAGACGGCGGCGAACACGGGATGACCGGCCATGCGCCGGATGATCGCGCACCCGCTGCGGGCGCGCGGACTTGCGCGCGGGGACGCGACGTGAAAGAAAGAGGGCTACGACCGCCGATGGCGGTGCGCGCTGCCCAGACCAGAGGAGGACGCAGACGATGCCGACCTACATCATGCTTACCCGGCTGACCTCGGACGGAGTGAAGACCGTCAAGGACAACCCCTCGCGCGTGCAGGAGGTGAACAAGGAGGTCGAGCAGCTCGGGATCAAGGTGCTGAGCCAGTGGGCGACGCTCGGCGAGTACGACTTCGTCACGGTCGTCGAGGCGCCTGACGAGAAGGCGATGGCCAAGCTCTCGGTCGAGATGGGATCGCGCGGCACGGTGATGAACGAGACCATGACCGCGATCGACGCGGAGGAGTTCACCAAGTCCCTATGAGAGTGCTGGTGGTCGGGGGCGGGGGTCGCGAGCACGCGATCGTGCGCGCGCTCGCGCGCTCGCCGGAGGCGCCGCAGGTCCTCTGCGCCCCGGGCAACGCCGGGATCGCCGCCGATGCGAGGTGCATCGAGACGGAACCGGGTGTCGGCGGAATCGTCGCCACTGCGACCGCGGAGGCGTGCGACCTAGTCGTCGTGGGTCCCGAGGCGCCGCTGGTCGACGGCCTGGTCGACGCGCTCGAGGCCGCGGGACTGCAGGCGTTCGGCCCCAGCCGCGAGGCGGCGAGGCTGGAGGGCTCGAAGGTGCACGCCAAGGAGCTGATGGAAGCGACCGGGGTGCCGACTGCCGGGCACCATGTGCTGCGCAGCCGTCAGGAGGCCCTCGAGCAGCTCGCCTCGACCGAATACCCGGCGGTGCTCAAGGCCGACGGGCTCGCCGCGGGCAAGGGCGTGATCATCGCCGCCGACGAGGGCGAGGCGCGGACGGCCGTCGACGCCTTCTTCGTCGAACGGCGCTTCGGCGAGACCGAGGTCGTGCTCGAGGAGTACGTGGACGGTGAGGAGCTCTCGCTGCTCGCCGTCTGCGACGGCGAGAACGTGGTCGCGCTCGCCCCCGCGCAGGACTACAAGCGGATCTTCGACGGCGACCGCGGGCCCAACACCGGCGGGATGGGCAGCTACTCGCCGGTGCCGGAGTTCGACGACGAGCGCGTCGAGGAGATCGCCGACGTGGTGCACCGACCGATCGTCGAGCTGATGCGGCGCCGCGGGACGCCGTTTCACGGCGTGCTCTACGCCGGCCTGATGATCACGGCCGACGGCCCCAAGGTGCTCGAGTTCAACACCCGGTTCGGCGACCCCGAGACCCAGGCCGTGCTGCCGCGGCTTGAGAGCGACCTGCTCGACCTGTTTGTCGCGTCGCGCGAGCCCGGTGGGCTCGCGGGCGCCGGGGTGAGCTTCTCAGACAATTGGGCGGTGACCGTCGTGCTCGCCTCGGCCGGCTATCCCGAGAGCTCGTCTACGGGCGATCTGATCGCCGGACTCGATGCGGTTGCCGAGGGGATCGAGGTCACCCACGCCGGCACCGCGCGCACAGACGAGGGCATCGTCACGGCGGGCGGCCGGGTGCTCAACGTGACCGCGCTGGGCGCGACCCCGGCCGAGGCGCGCGAGCGCGCCTACGCGGCCGCAGATCTGATCGAGTTCGAGGGCAAGCAGATGCGAACCGACATTGCCGAGCGCGCGGCCGAGCGGGTCGCGACCGGCTCATAGCCTAAAAAAGGAGCGGCGTGGAGATCCGAGAGCCGAACACCGAGACCGAGCTCAAGCCGACGGCGGCTCCGCCGGACACGATGCCCGAGGTCGAGGCAGCGTTCGAGGAGATCGAGGTCGACGCGCCTCGCGTCGGGATCATCATGGGCTCGAAGAACGACAAGCCAAAGATGCAGCCCGCCGGCCAGGCGCTGCAGGACGCGGGTATCCGCTACGAGGTCAGGGTGATGAGCGCGCACCGCGATCCCGAGAAGGTGCGCGAGTACTGCCACGCCGCGCGGATGCGGGGGCTGAAGGTGCTGATCGCGGGCGCCGGGATGTCGGCAGCGCTGCCGGGCGTTGCCGCCGCCCACACCGACCTGCCGGTGATCGGCGTGCCGATCCTCGGCAAGAGCCTCGGCGGGCTCGACGCGCTGCTTTCTGCGGTCCAGATGCCGCCGGGGGTTCCGGTCGGCTGCGTGGCGATCGACGGCGCGAAGAACGCCGGACTCCTGGCGGCGCGGATAATCAACGCGTGATCGAGCGCTATACGCGCGAGGAGATCGGTGCCGTCTGGAGCGACGAGCGCCGGATGCAGGGCTGGCTCGAGGTCGAGCTGGCCGCGCTCGAGGCGTGGGCGGGCGAGGGCAGGGTCCCGGCCGAGGCGGCCACCGGCGCCCGCGAGCGGGCGGCGTTCACGGTCGAGGCGGTGCGCGAACGTGAGCGCACCACCAACCACGACGTCGCCGCGTTCGTCGACGTGGTCGCCGAGGCGGTCGGCGAGCACGGGCGGTGGGTCCACTACGGGCTCACCTCCTCCGACGTCCTCGACACGGCGCTGGCGCTGCAGCTCACGGAGGCGGGGACGATCGTGGTCCAGGGCGCGACCGCATTTCGCGACGCGCTGGTGGCGAAGGCTCGCGAGCACGCCGAGACGCTCTGCGTCGGGCGCACCCACGGCGTCCACGCCGAGCCGACGACGTTCGGCCTGCGCCTCGCCGGGTTTGCCTTCGAGGCCGACCGCAACCGCGCCCGGCTCCGGCGGGCCTTCGAGCAGGCGGCCGTCGGCAAGCTCTCGGGGGCGGTCGGCACCTACGCCTCGATCCCGCCCGCGGTCGAGGCCGCGGTCATGGACCGGCTCGGGCTGCGCGCCGAGGACGTCTCGACCCAGGTGGTGCCGCGCGACCGCCACGCCGACGTGCTCGAGGCCGTGGCGTTGGCGGGCGCCGGGCTGGAGCGCTTCGGCCAGGAGATCCGCAACCTGCAGCGAACCGAGGTGCGCGAGGTCGAGGAGCCGTTCGCAAGCGGCGCTCAGAAGGGCTCGTCGGCGATGCCCCACAAGCGCAACCCGATCACCGCCGAGCGCATATGCGGGCTGGCGCGGGTGCTGCGCGGCTATTCCCAAACCGGGCTCGAGAACGTGGCGCTCTGGCATGAGCGTGACATCTCACATTCCGGCGCCGAGCGGGTCGTCCTGCCCGACGCGACGATCCTGCTCGACTACATGCAGCACCTGGCGCTGAGGATCGTCGAGGGGATGACCGTGCACGCCGACCGCATGCGGGCCAACCTCGAGCTCACCCACGGCGCCCTGTTCAGCCAGCGCGCGCTGACCGCACTGATCGAGTCGGGCATGACCCGCGACGATGCCTACCGGCTCGTCCAGGAGGCGGCCCAGAAGGCCTGGGATACGGGCACCCCGTTTCGCGACCTGCTTGCCGAGGCGGCACCGCAGCTGGACCTCGATGCCGTGCTGGACCCGCAGGCCTACCTCGCGCACGTTCCCGAGGTGATCGAGCGGCTCGACCGGCTCAGCTGACGATCACGCGGGTGCCGTTGGCGGGCGACAGGGTGACGTTGCGGCGGACCATGCGCTCGGGCTGCGGGTCGGCAGCTTCGAGGCGGACCGACTCGAGGATCGTCTTCAGCGCAACTCGCAGCTCCATCTGCGCGAAGGCGGCGCCGATGCAGCGCCGGGTGCCGCCGCCGAAGGGCACCCACGAGTAGGTGTCGGGCCCGCCGTCGAGGAAGCGCTCGGGCACAAAGGCGAACGGATCGGGATAGGTGTCGGCGTTGGTGTGCGCCATGTAGATCGCGGCGAGCACGACCTGGCCCGGCGCGAGCTCGTAGCCGCCGAGGGTCACCGGCTCGCGCAGCAGGCGCCCGGTCATCGGCACCACGGGCCGCACCCGCAGCGACTCGGTCGCGACGGCATCGAGGTACGCGCCGTCACCCGAGCCGAGCTCGTCGAGTGCGCGCTCCAGCGCCGCCGGCGAGTGCAGCAGCAGGTCGATGGTCCAGGCCAGCGCGGTGGCAGTGGTCTCATGGCCGGCAAGCAGCAGGGTCATGAGCTGGTCGCGCAGCTCGCGATCGCTCATCCGCGAGCCGTCGTCGAACTCGGCGGCGACCAGCATCGAGAGGATGTCCTCGCGCTCTGAAAGCTCGGAGTCGGCGCGGCGCTCGGCGATCTCGGCGTAGAGCAGCTCGTCGGCGCGGGTCGCGTGGCGAAGGAAGCGTCGGTAGTAGGGCAGGCGGCGGACCGGGTCGACCAGCAGACCGATCGCCGAGGGCGAGCCCGACTCGGCGAGCACTGCGACGAGGCTCTCGCGCAGCGCGTCGAGGCGCGCCGGGTCGCTGACGCCGAAGACGGCGCGAATGATCACCTCTAGCGTGATCGCCTGCATGCTGGGGTGGATGGCGAACGGCGTGCCGTGCGGCCACCGCGCAAGCTCGGCCGCGGTCACGTCGACGATCGTCTGCTCGTAGGCCCGCATCCGCTCGCCGTGAAACGGCGGCAGCATCAGCCGCCGCCGCTTCAGGTGTTCCTCGCCCTCCTGCAGCAGCAGCGACTGCGGTCCGAGCAGCGGTCGCAGGACGATGTTGCGGCCGGGCGCGATCGTGTTCACCCGGTCGGCGGAGAACAGCGCCTTCATCGACTCCGGATCGGAGACGAAGATGACGTCGCCGGGACCCACCAGCCGCGCGGCGAAGGTCTCGCCGAGCTCGTGGCGCCAGTGCTCGAAGAAGGCGACCGGGCGAACCATGAAGCGGCCGGTTTGGACGACCCGCGGCAGCGGCACCAGCGGCGGCGAACCTGCCTTGACGGCAACGGGCCGCTGCGCTGTCGCCGCCTCCATCGCTACTTCGTCCGCGCGAAGCGCTCGACCGCGGCCAGAAGCTCGTCGACCTTGGCGCCGGCCTCGCTGCCGCCGCTCTCGACCGCGTCGCGGACGCAGTGATTGGTGTGATCGGAGAGGAGCTTCAACGAGACGCCCTCAAGGGCGCGCGTCACCGCGGCGACCTGAGTGAGCACGTCGACGCAGTACGCCTCCTCCTCAACCATCCCGCGCAGGCCGCGGACCTGGCCCTCGATTCGTGCGAGGCGCCGCAGGATCGCCTGCTTGTCCTCGACATATCCGGCAGTTGCGGACATCTCTTGGCTGGACTATACCCGGTGGGGGTATTTGCCGCGAAATCGTTGGACTAAAGTCGCGCCGGATGAGCACCGCCCTCGCCGACCTTCAGCTCCACTCCTCCGGGAAGGTCCGGGAGATGTACGAGGTCGACGGCGACCTGCTGATGGTCGCCTCCGACCGGATCTCGGCCTACGACGTGGTCCTGCCCACCCCGATCCCCGACAAGGGCAAGGTGCTGACGCAGATGTCGGTGTTCTGGTTCGAGACCACGCGCGAGATCGTTCCCAACCACTACGTCTCCCAGGACGTCCCCGCCGAGGTCGCGGGCCGGGCGCTGCGCGTAAAGCGCCTGGAGATGTATCCCGTCGAGTGCGTCGCCAGGGGGTACCTGTCGGGCTCGGGCTGGCGCGAGTATCGCGAGACTGGCGCCGTCTGCGGGATCGAGCTGCCGGAGGGGCTGCGCGAGTCCGACAGGCTGCCGGAGCCGATCTTCACCCCGGCGACCAAGGCCGAGATCGGCGAGCACGACGAGAACATCGACTTCGAGCGCGCGGTCGAGCTGATCGGCGACCGGGCGCTGATGGAAGAGCTGCGCCGGGCGACGCTCCAGCTCTACGCCCATGCCGCCGAGCACGCCGCCGCCCGCGGGATCATCATCGCCGACACCAAGTTCGAGTTCGGATCCTCGCCCGGCGCCGAAGTCGTGCTGGGCGACGAGGTGCTGACGCCGGACTCATCGCGCTTCTGGCCCGCCGACGACTACGAGTCCGGGCGATCGCAGGCCTCGTTCGACAAGCAGTACGTGCGCGACTGGCTCGACCAGTCCGGCTGGGACCACAGCCCACCGGGTCCCGAGCTGCCCGACGAGGTGGTCGCCAACACGCGCGCCAAGTACGTCGAGGCCTACGAGCGAATCAGCGGCCGCGGGCTGAACTGAGCGGCGACGCGGGCGCGATCTCGTCGGGGAACTCGGCGAGCAGCTCGCCGAAGGGCCCAGGCTCGGGGACCCCGTACGCGTCGGTGCGCCCATCGCGCGCGAGCGCGAACAGCCGCTCCACGACCTCCTCCCAGCGCAGCGCCGGGCGGAACTCGAGCCTCATCCTCGTCTCGCCGTCGCCGGCGTTCCAGGCGATGTGCGGCGTCCCGGGAGCGACCGCAAGCGCCTCGCCCGGCTCCAGCTCGTGCTCGACGCCGTCGACCACCAGCGCCGCGCGGCCGTTCACGACCTCGAACCGTTCCTCCATCCGCGGGTGCACGTGCGGAGCGGCTCGCTGACCGGGTCTCGTCCAGAGGTCGTCGAGGATCAGCAGCGCGCCGGCGGTGTCGGCCGCTGTCTGAATGAAGGTGATGATCTCGCCCGTGACCGGATTCGAGATGGTCTGGCCCGGGCGCGCCACGCCATCGAGGTTACTCTGGCGCAATGAACCTGTTCGTCGTCGGGCTGCGGCGCTCTGGCACGACCATTCTCTTCGACGCGCTCGGCGAGGACCCCGAGCTCCAGCGCTTCTACGAGCCCCTGCGCGAGGAGGGCGAGACGATCGGCGGCGGCAGCGGCGCCCGCGACGAGGACGTCTTCGCCGAGACGCGGGCCGAGCGCGAGCGCTTCCGCGCCGAGCGGTTCCCGCAGCTGCCGATCGAGCTCTTCAACTGGGGCGGGCCGCGCCTGCCCGAGGTCGAGCTCGAGCCGCTGCTGCCGCCGCATTGCCGCGAGCTGCTCGCTCACCTGGTCGAGCGCGACGGCGCCGTGGCGATCAAGGAGACGCGGCTTCACCACAAGCTCCAGGAGGTCTGCGTTGTCGATCCGGGGGCCGCGGTGGTCCACCTGGTCCGCGACCCGCGCGCGGTCTGCGCCTCGATGCTGCTCGGCCGGCGGCGGCGCACGGACGTCTATCCCGACGCCGACGCCTTCTTCACACGGCGGACCGAGCGGCGGCTCTGGTCGAGCCGGGCGATCTCCGAGGAGTTGATCCATCGCGGTCGCGGACCCGACCTGCCCGCCGAGATCCCCGACTTCCTGAGGCCGCTGCTTGTCTGGCGGGCGGCGACGGCGAGGACGACCGCCGACGGCGCGCGCCTGTTCGGCGACCGCTACACCCTGGTGCGGCTCGAGGACCTGAGCGCTCATGCGCCAGCCGAGCTCGCGCGCATCTACACACTGCTGAGGCGTGACATGCCCTCGGCGGTCGGCAGGTGGGCGGCGCAGAACGTCCGCCGCGATTCTCCCGTGCACCTCGCCGACGACCCGCGGTGGGCGCGTGCGATGCGTTTCCTGCAGATGGACGAGGCGCTTGCCGCTGCCGGCTACGACGACCTGCTCGAGCCCGATGACGGCGAACCGCTCGATCTGTCGCCGTTCCCCGACAGAACCCGCCTCTCGGGGATGGTCGGCCGAGCCAAGCGCCGCCTCAGGGACTAGCCTCGTACTGGTGAAGGCGCGCGTGCTGATCCGGCCCAAGGAGGGCATCCTCGATCCGCAGGGCAAGGCGGTCGAGCGGGCCCTGCCGGCGCTCGGCTTCGACGGCGTCTCGCACGTGCGCATCGGCCGCATGGTCGAGCTCGAGGCCGAGGACGGCGCCGACCTCGAGGCGCTCTGCGAGAAGCTGCTCGCCAACCCACTGATCGAGGATTACGAGGTTGTGAGGGACGCAGAGTGATCGGCGTCCTCCAGTTCCCCGGCTCCTGCGACGAGCGCGACGCGGTGCTCGCCTGCGAGCGGGTCGGCGAGGCGCGGCTGGTCTGGCATGGCGATCGCGACCTCGGCAACCTCGACGCGGTCGTCATCCCCGGCGGCTTCTCCTACGGCGACTACCTGCGGGCCGGGGCGATCGCGCGCTTCGCCCCGGCGATGGAGGCGGTGCGCCAGTTCGCCGACGCCGGTGGACCTGTGCTCGGGATCTGCAACGGCTTTCAGGTGCTGTGCGAAGCCGGCCTGCTGCCCGGCGCGCTGCTGCCGAACTCGGGCCTGCGCTTCGTCTGCCGGCAGGTTGAGCTGGAGGTCGTGAACGCGTCCACGGTGGCGACGGCCTCGCTCGCAGCGGGCGACCGCCTCTCGATCCCGGTCAAGCACATGAGCGGGCGCTGGTTCGCGCCGCCGGAGATGCTGGCCGAGCTCGAGGCCTCCGACCAGATCGTCTTTCGCTACGCGCCTGGGCAGAACCCGAACGGATCGGTGCAGGATGTCGCCGGCGTCGCCAACGGGCGCGGCAACGTCGTCGGCCTGATGCCGCATCCCGAGCACGCGGTCGACGCGTTGACCGGCTCGGACGACGGGCTGGCGCTGTTCGAGAGCCTGGTCCGCACGAGGGCCGCCGCGGCGGCTTGAGCGCCCTACTCGCCGGGCTCCGGCTCGACGTGCCATCCTGCTCGCGCCGATGATCGACTACTCGATCAGATACCTGCGCCGCCGCCGCCTCAGCGGCCGCTCGGAGCCCGCGCACCCGGCCCCCTTCGTAGTCGGCGTAGGACGCTCGGGCACGACGCTTCTGCGGATGATGCTCGACGCGCATCCGGAGCTGGCGATGCCGCCCGAGACCCACTTCCTGCCCCAGTTCATCCAGGCGTCTGGCCGTTTGCGCTTCAACCCGCGGAGCGCGGTCAGACAGCTCACCACCGACGAGAACCGGCGCTGGAACGACTTCGGTCTCGACGCCGCCGAGCTTCGGGCCGAGCTCGAGGGACTGGACCCGTTCAACACCGCCGACGCGCTGCGGGCCTTCTACGCGCTCTACGCCAAGCGTCATGGAAAGAGCCGCTGGGGCGACAAGACGCCCGACTACGTGCGCAAGATGAAGAAGATCCAGAACACCCTGCCCGAGGCGCGGTTCATCCACGTGATCCGCGACGGGCGGGACGCGGGGCTCTCACACAACTCCCGGATCGCCAAGCGCGGCAAGCAGCCGGTGAAGCCGCGCGAGATGGCGCGCCGGTGGCGCAAGCGGATCATCAAGTCGCGCGACGACGCGGCCGAGGTCGAGAACTACATCGAGGTCCGTTACGAGGACCTGGTCACCGACACCGAGACCGTCCTGCGCCGGGTCTGCGATCACGTCGAGCTCGACTACGACCCGGCCATGCTCAGCTACCACGAGCGCGCTGAGGAGCGACTGCAGGAGATGGCCGGCGCGCTGCCGGCGAAGAAAGGCAGGCCCGAGCGCGAGGCGGGCGAGCGCATCGCCGCGCACGCGATGACGATGGAGCCGCCGAGCAGCGACCGCGTCGACGTCTGGAAGCGCGAGATGAGCGAGGCCGAGAACGCAGAGTTCGAGGAGGCGGCGGGCTACATCCTCGACGAGCTCGGCTACGAGACCGCGACGCCCCGCGAGAGCTGGATCCCGCCCGAGGAGTGGGCGCGTTCGAAGGCCCGCGCCGACCGCGGCGACGGCGGCGGCGGCCTGCTGGCGCGCCT
>DAIRGH010000193.1:0-2488 GCA_036794585.1 Solirubrobacterales bacterium
GCCGCGGCGGCGCGGTGGCCCTGGGCGCCGCGCCCGGGCGTGCGTGGGCGCACGGTCGCTTCGACGGGCCGTACCTGCGCGACGAGCTCATGGACCTCGGCTACCTGATCGAGACCCTCGAGACCGCGCACACCTGGTCGCGGCTGGAAGAGCTCTACCGCGGCGTCCAGGGCGCGATCGACGCGGCCATGCGCGCGCAGGGCACCCCCGGAATCGTCATGTGCCACCTCTCCCATGCCTACCGCGACGGCGCGTCGCTGTACTACACGTTCATCTCGCGCAGCCGCGCCGGCGAGGAGCTGGAGCAGTGGCGGGCGGTAAAGACCGCCGCCTGCGAGGCGATCGTCGCCGCAGAGGGCACGATCACCCACCATCACGCGATCGGGCGCGACCACGCCCCCTACATGAAGGCCGAGATCGGCGAGCTCGGCGTAGAGGCCCTGAGAGCGCTGAAGGAGCGGCTCGACCCGGCCGGGATCATGAACCCCGGCAAGCTCCTACCCGGAGCTGGCTGAGCCGCCTCCCCCTCCGCCGGTGATCCGGGCCGAGAGCACGGTTCCGCCGGGGTAGCGCAGCGCGCCCTGCCCGCCCTCGATCGCCTCTTGGATGTCGCGGTTGAGCCCCGCCCGCTCGTTGAGCGCAATCGCGATCGAGTCGGCCTGCTGCACGAACGAGAGGATCTCCGGCGGGACCGCGAATCGCTGGTCGAGGGTGCCGTTCGGTTGCACCGGCAGCTCCGTCGGCAGCGGGAAGCCGTCGTTTCCGGACAGGAACCAGAGGATGTAGGCCTTGTCGTTCGGCGGCGGCTCGAGGTTGCGGACCTGAAACTCGATGAATGGCTGGTCGGCGGTGGCAAAGCCGAAGACGACCACGCCGCCTGCGTTCGAGCCCTTCTCGGCCCGGAGCTGAACGGGCACGGCGCTCTCGTCGGCGGGCGTGCTGGTGGTGGTCGTGGCGGCGGCGCTCGACGAGTCGTCGCCGTCGCCGCTGAACGCCCCCGTGATCCCGAGCACCACCGCGATCACCAGCACCGCGGCCCCGCTGAGGATCGCGATCAGACGCCCCTGGCGCTGCGACAGGCCGAGCCGCTCTCCCAACCGCGGCCCTGCGGGCGCTCCGGGCTCGGCGGGGGCACCGCGTCTCAGCAGGCCCCGCGACGGCCGCGGTTCGCCCGGCAGGCGCGGCAGCTCGGCGCCCGGGAACAGCTCTCGCAGCCGCTCGGCCAACGCGTCAACCAGTGCCCGGTCGTCGGCATCCTCGCGCAGGTGCCGCGACGCGTCGGCGCGGCCGATCGGGTCGGCCTGGCCGAGCAGGTAGTCGGTGAGCCCGACGTTGCGGTCTGGGTCGGCGCCTCCGAGCTCGGCGAGGGCGGCGCGTGCACGGCTGCGAACCTCGGCCTCGTCGACGTGCAGCAGGGCGGCGAGATCGGCATAGCGCTGCCCCCGCACGAGCAGGAGCTGAAGCGTCGCCTGTTGGTCCGTCGTGAGCGCCATGAGAGCCGAGAAGCCTACGGGAGCGGGTTAAACGGCAATGCAGGTTGGCGTGCGCACGACCGGCGCCGGGGGCTAAGGTGGCCGCGTGCAGGAGGCACGTTCCGACCGCGCATGGACGCGTCCCTGGGTGGGGCTTGCACTCGCGGCGATCCTGCTGGCGACGTTGGTCGCGGTCGCCGTCGCCACGGTCGGCGACCTCGGGATCGGCTCGCTGCGGCTTGCCGACCGGCCGCAGGCGCCCGAGCCGGCTGAGGCGGAGCTCTACCTGGTCCTGTCCGGCGGCGGTGACCCGGCGCCTGAGGATCGCGCCTTTCGAATCTCCGAGGAGGTCGTCGCGGCGCAGCTCGCCGCTGACCCGGCGGTGACCTCGGTGAGGCGGGTTGAGCAAGGCGACGCGGTGGTCCTGGTCGCCGGCTTCGGCGATGCCTCCTCGGCCGAGCGCGAGCAGGCGGCGACCAGGCTTGCGGGCGCTGTTGACCCGGGCGCGCTGCGCGTGCGAGTCGGCGGCGAGGTACCCCGCCAGCTCGACGACCGCGAGGAGCTCGAGGACGAGCTCTGGCGCAAGGAGGTGCTGGTCGTTCCGCTGGCCCTCCTGGCCCTGATCTTCGCCGTCGGCGTACGGATGGTGCTTGCGCCCGCGCTCTGCGCCGCGATCGCGATCGCAGGCTCGCTCGCGGGGCTGGGACTGATCGGCAGCTTCGCCGACGTCTCGCTGCTCGCGGTCGCACCGGCCGCCGCCGTGGGTCTCGTGCTCGGCCTCGAGCTGCCGCTGCGCGCGCTGCGGTCGCCGGACGCGCCTGAGCGTGAGCCGCGCCTGGCGCTCGCGGTCGGCGCGATCGCCGCACTGCCCGGGTTCGCCCTGCTGGCAACGCCGCTCGCGCAGGCCGCTTCGCTGGCGCTGGGCGCGGCGCTCGCCGCGATCCTCGCCGCGCTGGCGACGCTGCTCGTCGCTCCTTCGGTCAGCACGCTCGCGCCGGACCCCGCGGCGCAGCCGC
>DAIRGH010000096.1:0-10770 GCA_036794585.1 Solirubrobacterales bacterium
GACCGAAGGCGACCCGCCGGCCGGTGGCGTAATCGCAGGCGACGATCCAGAGTCCGGGGTGCGGCCCCCAGCCGTGCGGCACGACGCGGCGGATCTGATCGCGAAGTGGCTCGTTGTCGATCGGCCCGCGGGGCAGCCAGCCGCTGATCGCCGCGGTGGGCGTGTGGCGGGTCGGCTCGCGCAGGGTGCGCAGCGCGAGCGACCAGGAGCCGGGGCCGATCGGCGGCGGCCCCCTATGGAGGCGAAATACGGCGCCGCCCGTGCGATCCGCCTGGGCCGCGGGCCGGCCCTCGGCGTCGAGCAGGCCCTCGAAGGTCTCGCCGCTGGAGTGGGCGACCATGAACCAAGGCGGCACGCCGGACGCCAGCAGAGCTCCGAGCATCGCCCCGGCCGAGGTGCCGACGACACGGTGCGCGCTGGCGGGGTCCCAACCGGTCTCGAGGGCGAGCGCATCGAGCCCACCGGTCAGCCACGCGCCGCCCTGGACGCCTCCTGCCCCGAGGACGAGACCGATCCTCACGGCGCAAACCGTAGCTGCGGGCCCGGCGCCGGATAGCGTTCGGGCGGTGAGCGAGCCGGCGGCACCCGGACGTGTCTTCGTCACCGGCGCGGCCGGGTTCATCGGCCGGGCGCTCGTAGAGCGCCTGCGTGACCTCGGCAGCGAGGTCAATGGTGTCGATCTCCTCGACGCCGGCGACCCGGCGGTCATGCGCGGCGACGTCACCAAGCCGGGCGAGTGGCAGCGGCAGGCCGAGGGCTGCGACGTCGTGATCCACACCGCCGCGATCGTCGGCTTCTACAGCGATCCGACCGGCTACTGGGAGGGCAACGTGCTTGCGCCGCGGCTCGCGCTCGACGCCGCGATTGAAGGTCGGGCGAAGCGGTTCGTGCACCTGTCATCGATCGTCGTGCACGGCTTCGACTTCGACGGCGAGGTCAACGAGCGCAGCCCGGTGCGGCCGAACGGCGTCAGCTACGTCGACACCAAGATCGCCAGCGAGCGGGTCGTGCTCGCGGCGCACGCGGAGGGCGAGATCGAGTGCACGATCGTGCGGCCGGGCGACGTCTACGGCCCCGGGTCGCGCCCGTGGACGCTCGAGCCAGTGCGGCTGCTGAAGGCGCGCCAGCTGATATTGCCGGGCGGCGGGCGGGGCGTGCACAGCCCGGTGTTCGTCGACGACCTGGTCGACGGCGTGATCCGCGCCGCGAGCACGCCAGAGGCGGCAGGGCAGACGTTCATTCTCACGGGCGCCGAGCACCCGCCGTTCCGCGACTTCACGGCGCACTACTGCCGCATGCTCGGCATCGATCTGCCGCGCAGCGCGCCCGCCGGAGTCGTGCGCCGGGCGGCTGGCGTGATCGACTCGTTCGAGCGGCTGCGCGGGCGGCGCAACGAGGTGACGCCCGCCGCGATCGACTACTTCATGCGCCGCGGCACCTACTCGATCAGCCGCGCGCGCCAGGTGCTCGGCTACGAGCCGGCGAACGACCTGGACGCTGGGATGCAGGTCACCGAACGCTGGCTGCGGGAGAAGGACCTGCTGTGAGGCGGAAGACCTCGAGCTCGGTCCCGTAGCGGAGCGCCAGCTCGCCCTCGTCGGCGACCAGCGCTCGAACGCCGTCGACGATGCGCTCCCGGTGCGCCGGCTCGAGCCGGGCGACGAAGCTCCACGAGCCGATCAGGAACGCGAAGCCATCGGCGTCCAGGCGGTGCAGGTGATCGAACTCCTCCCTGGCCACGGGCTCGAAGCCGCCGCCGGCGAGCTCGTTGCGCCAGGCGCCGAGCTCTCTCGGGTGCGGGCCGGCGGCCTCGAATACCGGGCCGACGAGCTCGCCGAAGCGCGGCAGCCACGCATACGGATCGGCCGTCCAGCGCTCGCGGTTGAAGAACAGCGCCAGGCCGCCTCCGTCCCGCAGCACGCGCCGCAGCTCGGGCACGGTTGCGGCGAGGTCGAACCAGTGAAAGGCCTCGCCGACCAGCACGGCGTCGACCGGCTCGTCGAGCGGGATCGCCTCCGCCGATCCGAGGCGGGCGTCGAGGCCGGGATTCTCCTGCACCGCCACCTCGAGCATCTCGGGCGAGCGGTCGACGGCGACGATCTGCCCGACGAGCGGGCGCAGCAGGGCCGAGAGCCTGCCCGTTCCCGCGGCGAGGTCGAGCACCCGCGCCGACTCGGTCAGGCCGAGCAGCTCGCTCGCCCGGGCGATCGCCGCCGGCGCGTAGCCGGGCCGGACCCGGTGGTAGGTCCTCGGGTCGCCGAATTCGGCCACGGCGATCAGCCGCCGGCGCGACGCTGGTGCGAGAGGTCGTAGACGCGCGGGCGATAGCGCAGGACGGGGTCGTTCGACGGCTCGATGCCGTCGGTGATCCGCATCGGGTCGATCACGATCGAGTCGTCGGCATCGGGATCGATCGCGGTCACCTCCAGGGTGCCGGCAATCACCCGCTCGCGCTCGTCGGGCCAGACGTCGGACGGGTCGTCGGGGTCGTCTCCGTCGCCGGCGATCTGGAGCTCGAGCTGCATCCGCACCGGTTCGCGCTCCAGATGGTCGGCGAGGTCGTCGAACAGGTAGTTGGGCCCGCGGCGCTTGGCCTCCGCGCGCGACGGTTCGGGCTCGTCGACGGTCGGCAGCCACGTATAGCGGACGAAGCGCTCGCCGCCGTCGGCGCTCACCCACTTGTAGGCGTGAAAGGCGTAGTAGGACCGCGAGGCGAAGCCGGCGCGGCTGTTCATCAGCTTGTTTCCCTCAGGCAGCTCCTTCAGTGCGCCCGGGTAGCGGGCGATGAATCCAGGAAACCGCAGCGCCGACTTCAGCGACGGCTTCGAGACCCTGAGCGCGGCGATGAACCCCTCCTGGTCGCGAAACGGATAGCGGGGCAGGGTCTGAGAGGAGATGTCGGTGCGCGAGCCGTCGGGCAGGTGGAAGCTGACCGCGAGGCCGCGGACGTCGGGCGCGTAGTCGGGCAGGGTCGGATCGCCGCCGCCGTTGGAGAAGCGGGCGTAGGTGGGGGTCGGCTCGCCGCTCATGTGCGCAGCGCGGGTCAGCCGGCCGGCCTCCGCGGTCGCGGTGAAACTCGCCTCGCAAATCACTCCCTTGGAGTGCAGGGCGCGGCGGCCCGGATGGGCGCCGTAGCGCTCGTGGATCGTCTCGAGCGCGTTCTCGGGCGGCGTGGTCACGGCCCCGAGCCTATGCGCTCACGCGGCCTTGCTCTCCCGCTCGCGCAGCTCGATCCGGCGGATCTTGCCGGTGAGGGTCTTCGGCAGCTCGTCGGTGAACTCGATCCGCCGTGGATACGCGTAGGCCGAGAGGCGCTCGCGAACGAAGCGCTTGATCTCGTCGGCGAGGTCGTCGGAGGGCTCGTGGCCCTCAGCGAGGACGATGAACGCCTTGACGACGTTGCCCTTGACCTCGTCGGGCGAGGCGACCGCGGCCGCCTCGCGGACCGCCGGGTGCTCGATGCACGCCGACTCCACCTCGAACGGGCCGATCCGGTAGCCGGCGGCGATGATCACGTCGTCGGCGCGGCCCGAGTACCAGTAGTAGCCGTCCTCGTCGGCTTCGGCTGCGTCCTTGGTGTGAAACCACTCACCGCCGAAGGTCTCCTCGCTCGCCTCGGGCAGGTTCCAATAGCCGAGGGGATAGTGCGGGTTGGAGCGTGCGCGCAGGCAGATCTCGCCGCGCTCGCCCCGCGCGACGGGGTTCTCGTCCTCGTCCAGGATCTGCACGTCCCAGCCCGGCATCGGCCGGCCCATCGAGCCCTCGCGGACCTCCATGAACGGGTAGTTCGCGCACAGGGGATAGGACTCGGTGAGGCCGTAGTAGTCGAGCACGGTGACGCCGTACTGCTCGCGAAACCAGCGAATCGCCTCGGGGTTCAGCGGCTCGCCGGCCGAGCAGACGATTCGGAACTCCTGCGGGTAGCGTTCGCCGGCGTCCTCGACGGCCATCATCGAGCGCATCGCGGTCGGGGTGGTGAATACGTTGGCGACCTTGTGGCGGGAGAGGAAGTCGAGCTGCTCGTGCGGGTCGAAGCCGCCCTCGCGCTGGTAGACGTACTGCGTCGCGCCAAGTCGCCAGGGGCCGAGCAGGGGCGAGATGCCCGCTGCCCAGGCCCACTCGCCCATGCCGTGGAAGCGCTCGCCGTCGTGGATGTCGTGGCAGTAGACGAACTCCTCGTGGGCGAGGATGTAGCGGTGGGCGTGGACGATGCCCTTCGCCTTGCCGGTGGTCCCGGACGTGTAGTAGAGCTGGGCCGGGTCGTCGGCCGAGGTGTCCTCGCAGATCGGGTCGGTGGGTCGGCCGTCGAGCAGGCCGTCGTCGAGCACCAGCAGCTCGTCGACGAGTGAGGCGTCGAAGCGTCCGGCGTTGGCGCGGTCGGTGACCAGCACCTTCGGGGTCGAGTCGGTGAGCCGGTGGCGGATGCCGTCGTCGCCGTAGAGCACCGACATCGAGAGCAGGATGCCGCCGAGCTTCCAGGTGCCGAAGAAGATCGCCGCGGTCTCCGGGGTGGGGGGCAGGACGACGGCGACTCGGTCACCCTTGGCGATGCCGTGCTCTGCCAGCAGGTGCCTCGCCTGGTTTGAGAGATCCTGCAGCTCCCCCCACTCGAGCTCTCGCGTGGCGCCGTCGAAGCGTTCCCACACCATCGCCGGCTTTAAGCGCGGATGCTTGTCGCAGGCGTCGGCGGCGATGTTGTAGCGCTCCGGCACCCGCCACTCGTGCTCGGCGCAGGCCTGCTCGTAGGAGCCGATCGCGGTCTCGCTCGTCGTCATCGCCTCTCCTTCCCGCGCCGTCGCTTCGACCATACCCGCGCCCCGCGCGCGCCACTCGCAGCCGCGAACACGTCACAAACTCGGCACATTCCCCGCGCCACGGGCCAGATCTTTTCCCGCAACGTGCGGGAATGCACCCGCCGCAGGTCAAGCAACAAGCTCTCGACCTGATCGCCGCCGGGTTCAACGACTGCGAGATATCCCGGCGGGTCGGGGTGGCGCGCACGACCATCCGAGACTGGCGCCAGCCGAGCTACGTCTCCAGACGCGAGTTCCAGATTGAGACCTGCCCCCGCTGCTGGCGGCCCGCGAAGCCGATGCGGTTCAACGCAGACGATTACGCCGAGCTGCTCGGGATGTACCTCGGCGACGGCTACATCTCGCGTGGCCCGCGCACGTTCAGACTCAGAATCGCTCTCGACCTCAAGTACCCGGCTCTGATATCTGACGCAGAGACGCTCCTCAGACGTTGCTTTCCGTTCAACAAGGTGGATGTGACGACCGCGGGAGTCAAGGGGCAGTGCGCGAACGTCTCGCTCTATTCACAGCATCTGCCGTGCCTGCTGCCTCAGCACGGACCAGGCAAGAAGCACGAGCGAGTAATCGCGCTCGAGCCGTGGCAAACGACTCTCCTCGAAGCGGCGCCGTGGCCGTTCATCAAAGCCTGCATCCGCACGGATGGCTGCTGCTTTGTCAATCGCCATGGCGGTGGCCGCTACGAGGACCTGTGTTACGGCTTCGCTAACAGGTCCGAGGACATCATTCGCCTCTTCACGCAGTCCTGTGAGCAAGTCGGCGTCACCACGCGCACGAACTTCAACGCGCGGCGGCCGCTCTGGGATGTGCGGATCAACCAGCGCCGAAGCGTCGCGCTGGTGCTCGAACACGTCGGCAGAAAGACATAATCAGTCGCTAGATTTGACTCACCAGCGGCTGTGACGGAACTGGCAGACGTGCATGCTTCAGGTGCATGTGTCCGAAAGGGCGTGGAGGTTCGAATCCTCTCAGCCGCACTCTTCTCGGCGCGTTTTGGCTGTGGGTTCAGGGTAGAGACGACCCGTGAAGATCCCCACCCCCCGAGGCCCGCTGACCGCGCTGCTCGCCGAGCACCTGCCTGATCCGCAAGGCGAGCTGCCGGCGATCGCGCCGGTCGAGACCGACAACGCCCTTGCCGATGACGACCTGCAGCTGGCGCTCTTTCTCTGCTACGAGCTTCATTACGGCGGCCTCGAGGGCGTCGATGACGCCTGGGAGTGGCGGCCGTCGCTGATCGCGTTCCGCTCGGCGCTCGAGGAGGCGATGTTCGCGCGGCTGATCGAGGAGGCTGGCCCGCCGCAGCCGTTTACCGGCGCGGTCGGCGACGAGATCTTCGCCCTCGTCGAGGCCGACGACGCGCCGTCGCTGTCGCGTTACATCGCCACCCGAGCGTCCCTCGACGAGTTTCGCGAGTTCGTCGTCCATCGTTCGGCCTACCAGCTAAAGGAGGCCGACCCGCACACGTTCGGGATCCCGCGGATCGCCGGCGCGCCGAAGGCGGCGATGGTCGAGGTGCAGGCCGACGAGTACGGCGGCGGCGACCCCGAGCGCATGCACTCGCGGATGTTCGCCAGGACGATGGAGGCGCTCGACCTCGATCCGACGCCCGGCGCCTACGTCGGCCGGCTGCCGGCGAGCACCCTCGCGACCGTCAACCTGATCTCGCTCTTCGCCCTGCGCCGGCGCTGGCGCGGCGCCCTGGTCGGTCACCTCGCCTGCTTCGAGATCGCCTCACCGGAGCCGAACCGTCGCTACGCCAACGGCCTGCGGCGGCTCGGCTACGGCTCGCCCGCCACGGACTTCTACGACGAGCACGTCGAGGCCGACTCCGTGCACGAGAACATCGCCGCCTACGACCTCGCCGGCGGCCTCGCGCGCCAGGAGCCAGCGCTTGCCGGCGACATCCTGTTCGGCGTCCGTTCGCTCCTCGTCACCGAGGGACTGTTCGCCGGCCACATCCTCGACGCCTGGGAGCGAGGCGAAAGCTCGCTGCCGCCGGTCGACGCCGCCGCCGGCGAGCCGGAGCCGGCACTGGCTCAGCGCAGCGGCTGATCGGACGCGGCGCTCTCGGCGCGAAAGCCGATCGACTTGTGCGTCCCGTCGCAGAACGGCTTGGTGCGCGAGGCGCCGCAGCGGCAGAGCGCGATCGTCCCGCGCAGAGTCTCGATCGGCTCGCCGTCCTGGTCGGTCAGCTCGAACTCGCCGCGGACGAGGTAGGGGCCGTTGCGATATGGCGTGAGCCGGGTTGCCATCGCGAAGGGCTACTACCCGCGGCGCGGGCGCTGAACACGAGCAGCTCCTCCTCGCGCTCGCCGGGCGCGATCAGGCCGTGCGCCTCGAGCTCGCCCGCCCGCGCCGACATCAGTGGCCCCAGGGGCCCGCGCCGGCGTTCGAGCACCTCGACCGCGAGGCCGCCGGCGGTCAGCCGCGCCACAGTCTCCGCCTCGCCGCAGATCGAGGAATGGACGAGCAGCAGCTCCCCGAACGGCGAGAGATGGGCGGGAGCCTCGGCGCAGAGCCGGTCGATCAGCTGGCGCCCGTCGCGCCCGCCCTCCCAGGCGCGGGCGGCGCCGCGCGCGGGGCCGTCCACCGCGCCGGGTAGATAGGGCGGATTGGCGACGATGAGATCGAACCGCTGGGCGCCGACCCGGGCGAACATGTCGCCTCGCAGCGCCCGCACCCGGACGCCGTTCCACCGCGCGTTGATCGCCGTGCAGGCGATCGCGCGGCGCGAGACGTCGACCGCCGTTGTCCGCGCTCCCGCCCGCGCGGCGGCGATCGCGAGGATGCCGCTGCCGGTGAACGGATCGAGCGCGGCGGAACGCGGCCGGGCGCGTTTACCGACCAGCTCGGCGAGCATCACGCTGTCGCTGCGCGGGCGAAAAACGCCTGGGACGGTGAACAGTCGCATCGCGCACGCCTATTCCCGCTCGGGGGCGACGTAATCGTGGACGCGCCGATGCCGAGCGCCGCCGAGGTCCACGCCGCCTTCGACGCCGGCACGGCGGGCACGGTCGGCCTGGAGGAGGAGCTGATGTTGCTCGATCCCGAGACGTGGGATCTCGCGCCACGCGCCGCCGAGGTGATCGCCCGCCTCGACTCCGACCCGCGGTTCAAGCTCGAGCTCCCCGCCGCCCAGCTCGAGATCCTCACCAGCCCGCGGGCGACGGTGGGCGAGGCGATCGCGGAGCTGCGCCAGGGCCGGACCGACCTCGCGGCTGCCGCCGGGGAGCTGCGGCTGGCGACAGCGGGCCTGCATCCCATCGCTCCGGCCGAGGGCGAGGTCAATCCCGGCCCTCGCTACGAGCACACCGTCGCCGAGTTCGGCCCGATCGCCAGGCGCCAGCTCGTCTTCGCCCTCCAGGTGCACGTTGCCCCCGGCAGCGCCGAGCGGGCGCTTGCGATCTACAACGCGCTGCGCTCCCACCTGCCCGAGATCGCGGCGCTCGCCGCCAACGCGCCGTTTCACCTCGGTCGCGATACCGACCTCGCTTCGGCGCGGCCGAAGGTCGCCGAGGCCCTGCCTCGCCAGGGGGTCCCGCCCCCGATCGCAAGCTGGGAGCAGTTCGCCGCCGACCTGCGCTGGGGCCAACGCGCCGGGATGATCCCGCTGCCGAACGCCTGGTGGTGGGAGCTGCGCCCGCACCCGCGCTTCGGCACCCTCGAGGTGCGCGTCCCGGACGCCCAGACGACGCTCGCCGAAGCCGCCGGCATCGCCGCCTTCTGCCAGTGCCTCGTGGTGCTGCTGGGCGAGCTCTTCGAGCACGGTGAGCGGCTGCCGGTCGCGCCGAGCTGGCGGATCGCCGAGAATCGGTGGTCGGCGCTTCGCGACGGCGTCGACGGCACCCTCGCCGACCTCGAGAGCGGCGAGCGACGCCCCACCCGCGAGCGTCTGCAGGAGCTGATCGTCGAGCTCGACGCGGTCGCGGCGCGGATCGGCTGCGAGGCGGAGCTGGCCGAGGCGCGAGCGCTCTGCGAGGAGAACGGCGCGATCCGCCAGCGCAGGGCGAGTGCCGAGGCCGGGATCGACGGCCTGCCGCGCTGGCTGGCCGACCGCTGGCTCGACGAATAACGCGCCCGCGCTCGGGTAGGCGACGTCCTACGTGACGATCGACGACCCGACCGAGCTGCCGAAGACGTCGTGGTGGGCGACGCTCAAGCGCACGGTCAGCGAGTTTCGTGACGACAACCTGACTGACTGGGCGGCCGCACTCACGTACTACGGCGTGCTCGCGATCTTCCCGGCGCTCATCGCGCTCGTCTCGATCCTCGGCCTCGTGGGGGAGTCGGCGACCGACGAGCTGCTTGACAACCTCGCCGCGCTCGCCCCCGGGCCGGCGAACGAGATCATCACCAGCGCGATCGAGAACATCACCGCCAACGAGGCGGCCGCCGGCTTCGCCCTCGTCTTCGGCGTCGCCGGCGCGCTGTGGTCGGCGTCCGGCTACGTCGGCGCCTTCTCGCGCGCGTCCAATGCGATCTACGAGGTTGAGGAGGGCAGGCCGTTCTGGAAGCTGAAGCCGTTTCAGATCCTGACCACCGCGACGATGATCACGCTGCTCGCGCTCTGCGCGCTGGCGGTAGTCGTCACGGGGCCGCTGGCCGAGAGGGTGGGAGACGTGGTCGGCGCGGGCGACACCGCGGTGGCGGTGTGGGACATCGGCAAGTGGCCGGTGATCGCGTTCGTCGTCGTCTCGCTGTTCGCGATCCTCTACTGGGCGGCGCCGAACGTGCGCCATCCCGGCTTCAAGTGGATCACTCCCGGCGGCGTGCTGGCGGTCGTCATCTGGGTGATCGTCTCGGCCCTGTTTGCGTTCTACGTCAGCCAGTTCGGCGCCTACAACAAGACCTACGGCGCCCTGGCCGGACCGATCATCTTCCTCGTCTGGCTCTGGCTGACGAACGTCGCGATGCTGCTAGGTGCCGAGCTCAACGCCGAGCTCGAGCGCTCGCGCGAGCTCGAGGCGGGCGTCCCCGAGGAGGAGACGATCGCGCTCGAACCACGCGAACCCGCTCGCTAAAATGGCGCCCGCACGCCGCTATCGTCTAGGGGACTAGGACGCCGGATTCTCAGTCCGGAAACCGGGGTTCGAATCCCCGTAGCGGTGCTGACGGAACCCGCTCTATGCAGCGGGTTTCGCTGTTCACGGGGCGTCGATGGGACAGCTCTCGGGACAGCGAGCCGTCTACACTTTCACCACTCCCGGTGGCCCGAGCCGCATGGCCCGCCACCAGGAACCGGTCGGCCGCAGGGCCTCCGCACCACCGCCGCAGGGCGACACAAACCCCGACCCACCGTCTCCCAACCCCGGAGGTGGAGTGGTGCTCCACTCAACCCGATCCAGTCTTGAGCCGACCGAGCGCGGCCTCCCACGCGCGACGAGTCGCCGGTCGGGGTCCGGCGATGACGGCGCGCAGCGAGCCATGGGCGCGTCACGGCGCTGGCGGGCCGCGCGGTCGGTTGCGCGCGAGCTCGCCGGCGTCGAGCCTTCGATGGGGGCCATACCCCCTTTCTCGCGTCTTTGCGGACCGGCGAGCCGGGACGCTCGCAATCTCTACGGGATCCGAGGATCCGCGCGATGAGCCCTGGGCCGCCCCCGAACAGCCGCCGGCGACGCGTGAGCGTCCCGGCGCGAGGCGACTGGATCGAGCTCGAACCGCTGAAGGCCCCTGTGCTGCCGCAGCTGCCGCGGCGGACCAAGAGCGAAGGCCCCTGGTCGGTGCAGACGCGCAGGACGTGGTCGGCGTGGCGGAAGGACCCGGCGACGGGCCAGTACACGCCGAGCGACGTCGCCTACGCGCTCGAAACCGCCTATCTGCTCGAGGAGTACCGCCGGAGCGGCACGATCACGCTGGCGACGGAGGTGCGGCTGCGCATGGACTCACTCGGCCTCACGCCGAAGGGGCGCCAGGGCCTCCGTTGGCGCGGCCCCGCGTCGCCGGCCGAGGTCGTCGAGCT
>DAIRGH010000097.1:0-10739 GCA_036794585.1 Solirubrobacterales bacterium
TGACGATGTACTGGATCCCGATCACCTTGTGATCGGTGTTGAACTTGAAGTAGTCGCGCCACGACGTCGCCCCGTGCTGGGAGTGGTCCTCGGGCACGGTCGGCCGGCCCGCCGCCCAGCGGAACCAGTAGTCGAACGCCCCGAGCCCGACGAGGAACCCGAGCGGGGCCGTGATCGCGGGGACGATCAGGTGCGGATAGCCGGTCTGCTCGGTTTGAAAGATCTCCAGCCCGGAGATCGCGCGCAGCGCGACCACGAGCCCAAAGCCGAAGGCGCCTCCGACGAGGAAGCCGAGCCCTGCCCGTCCCAACCCTGGATTCTTGATTGCCGCTGCCACTTCGTCCTACCTCGAAAGCCTACGTCCCGCCGCCGCTGTCGGACCCGCTCGCCGCTTGCTGCTGTTCGGCGACCCACTGGTCGAACTCCTCCTGGGATTCGACGATGACCGGCGCGCGCATCGTCGAGTGGCCGATGCCGCAGAACTCGGTGCAGATCAGGCTGTAGGTGCCCTCGGTGTTGGGGGTGACCACGAACTGGTCGTCGATCTCGTCGCCGCCGGGCCCGGCCGGAACCGCGTCGCGCTTGATCCCCCATTCCGGCACCCAGAAGGAATGGATCACGTCGAACGCCTCGAGCGTGATGTCGAGCTGGCGGTCCACCGGGACGTGCAGCTCGTTGGTCCTCAGCGGCTCTGCCTCGGCACCCGTTCCCGTCGTTTCCTCCGGGTATTCGAAGGTCCACTTGAACTGCTGCGCGGTCACGTGCAGCGACATCCGGTCGTCGGCCTTCGCCTCGATGTCGTTGAGCACTATCCACGAGTACACCGCGCCTGCGAGGACGATGATCGTGGGAATCACCGTCCAGGTGATCTCGAGCGCCGTGTTGCCGTGAATCGGCTCGCCGTCGGACTCGTCGCCGGGCTTGGCGCGGAACTTCCAGATCGCGTAGCCGAGCATCACGACGACGATCGAGAAGACGAAGCACGAGAGCACGATCATCACGTCGAAGAGCGTGTCGATCGGGCCTCGCTCCTCCGAGGCCGCCTCGCCGAACCATTCGAACTGAAGCAGCACGACCGAGCTCACGACGGTGAGCGCAAGCATCATGAGGACGAGGCGGAGGTACGTCTGGCGGTTCACCGGCCCGCGATTCTATTCATCGCGAAAACGCCCGAGCGGCCCGCGGCGAGCTTGCATCAGGCGCCACTAGGACGCTCGATGCCCGCGAGCTCGCCGGCCGCGGCGGCGACCACTCCCTGCGCGACGCCCTCCCAGCTCCAGAGCCGCTCGACCGTCTCGCGCAGGGTCGAGCTCGCGGCCTCGCGCTCGCCAGTCGGCAACGCCAGCCAGGCCCGCAGCCGCTCGGCGATCGCGGCGACCGCGTCCTCGTCGAGGTCGAACGAGACCAGCCCGCGTACCGCCGGCGTCAGCTCACGCGCAAGCGCGGCGCTGACCTCGGCGGCTCCTGAGTGCGCCGTCGAGACCGGCAGCGCACCGGCCGCAGCGGCCTCGGCGGCGACCATGCCGAACGCCTCCGGAAAGGTGCTGGGAAACACGAGCGCGTCCGAGGCCGCGACCGGGACCGCGACCTCGTCATGCTCGAGGCGGCCGGCGAACTTGACCGAGCTCCTGCTGGCGGCGGCAAGCTCGCGGTAGTCGGCGGGCAAGTTGTCGAGAAAAGCAGTGAGGATGGGGAGACGGTCGTCCCCGGCGCCCTCCAGGCCCCGGCCGCGCAGGGCGAGCTCGCGGAGCGGGCCGAGGTCGCCCTCGCCCAGCCCGGCCCAGACCCGCTGCAGCACCGGCTCCAGCTCGCCGAAGCCGACGAGCAGCAGGCGCGCGTCGGGGTTAGCGACATGCACCAGCGGCCACGCGGCCAGCAGCAGGTCGATCCCCTTGGAGACGATCAGCTTGCCGACGAAGATCACCCGTGGCCCCTGCGCCTCCGCGTACCAATCCAGGGCGTCGGCCGCCGCCACCGCGTCGCGGTCCCAGCTGCTTGGCGCCCTTTGGGTGATATGGACCCATTTGGCGCCATCCGGGCCCTCCGCCCCCTCCCCACCCAGCCTCAACTGCGCCGCGAGCTCGCGCAACCGCCCCGCGCGGTCAGCCACCGCGATCGGCGAAAACAGCTCCGTATCCACCCCGGGCGGCCCAAGCCGCACTTTCGCGTTCGTCTCGGGCTCGTCCACCGCGAGTCGAAGCCGCTCGGCGATGTGCCCGGACCCGACCAGGATCCCGTTCGCCCCCGCGCACGCCTCCTCGGCATAAGGCCGGAACCGATCGAGGTCGGCGAGCACGGTGTAGGAGAGATCGGAGCCATGCACCTTGAGCGCGTAGCGCAGGCCGGCGCGGGCGAGGATCACGGGGCCCATGATCAGGTGGTTGGCGAGCGCCGCGTCGACGCCGCCGAGCTCACCGACCAGCTCTTCGACCGCGGCCACGTTCGTCGCCAGGTAGCGGTCGAGCTCAGCCTCGGAGAGCTCGAGGTAGGTCTTGACCTCGAAGCCCTCGTAGGCGTCGCGGACGAAGACCGGCAGCAGCCCGCCGATCTCGGGGTTGTGGATCGTCACCGAGCCCTCTGTTCCGGCCGCGAGGTCAGGCGCCTCGCGGTCCTGGCAGACGAGGTGCACCTCGTGCCCAAGCCGGGCCAGCGCCCGGGCGAGGCTGGCGTTGTAGACGTTCGAGCCGGTCCCGCGCAGGAGGTAGCCGTGAAAGATCAGCACCTTCACGCGGGGCAGGCTATGTGCAAGCGCAGCGGATATCGTTGCGCCCGCCGTGCAGAACCCGCGCCAGACATACAGGCTGCGCGCTCGCGCCTCGGGCCGCGAGGCGTACGCGGCGGTCGAGGCCAACGGCGTCTACCGCGACCGCGAGACGGGCGAGGAGATGGAGCCGGTGACGCGGACCTTGCCGCTCGCCCCCTCGGAGTCGGCGCTGTTGCGCGCGCCCGAGAACCTGCGGATCTGCCGGCGCTGCGACCAGCTGATCGGCCTCGACGTCAGCGACTGTCCGTACTGCGGGCTGCGCCAGCCCGCTTTGGGTTAGCCGGCTTCGCCGGCCTTCGGCGCCAGGAACGCCCGGTAGAGGATCCGCGCGCCCGTGTACTTGCAGGCGTATTCGCGGGTGCCGCCGACCTTCTGCTGCGGCCTGCTGCGCCGGGTCAGGTCAGCCTCGTTCTCCTCGGCGGTGTCGTTGGTCTCGGTCCCGCACTGACCCTCCTCGCGGCTGGTGCGCCAGGCGTCGGAGTTAGCGGCGCCGGCGTCGGCGAGGTTCGAAATCCATGTCGGCGTGGTCAGGCCGACGACGAGGCCCTTCCTGACCCGGAGCGGGTCGTTGAGCGTGAACACCGGCCGGTGGCCGAGCAGCGGCTGAAGCTGGACCACGGGGCTCTGCTTGACGAGCTTGAAGGCCCCGCCGCCCTTCGCCTTCAGAATCGAGAGCCGTGCCTCCGGCGGCCCGCTCTTGTCGAGCACCTCGGCGAAGAACTCCTGCTCGTCCTTCGCCGGCCGGGAGAGGCCGACGCTCCAGGCGACGATGCGGCCGGCCTCGCGGATCTTGTAGAGGCCGCGGCGGCCGTCGGCGCTGATCTGAAAGCCCGTCACCCGGCCCATCGCCTGGCACCGCTGGTCGGCCGGCACGTTGTCGCCGTCCGGAGTCGGGCAGTTCGGCTTTGGCGTGTTCGCCGTCCGTCCCAGGACCGTGGCGGCGGCCTTGTCGGCCGACGCCGCGATCGAGGCGGTCGCGGCGAGCGCGAGGGCCGCGCAGATTGCGGCGATCAGAGACAGGAGGTGGGGGCGGGTGCCCGTGGATGGCATCGGGGAAGCTGGAACACGCATTCCGTGGCCGGGTTTCGGTGCCCGGCGACCGAACAGCTTAGGCGGGCGGCAGCGCGACGGTAGATTCCCCGAAGGTGCCTGCAATAGAGGTCACAGGGCTCGAACGCGAGTTCTCAGGGGGAATCCGAGCCGTCGACGGTGTGGATCTTGAGGTCGCCGCAGGCGAGATCTACGCCTTCCTGGGCCCCAACGGGGCCGGCAAGACGACGACTGTGCGGATGCTGACCACGCTACTGCGGCCGACGGGCGGGAGAGCCACCGTCGCGGGCCACGACGTGGTCACCGACGCCGCCGCCGTGCGCCGCGCGATCGGCGTCGCGCTGCAGGAGGCGGCGCTCGACCCGCTGATGACCGGGCGCGAGCTGATCGGCCTGCAGGCGACGCTGCACGGCCTGACCGGGACCGAGGCCAGGCGCCGCGGCGACGCGCTGCTCGATCGGGTGGGGCTCAGCGAGGCCGCCGACCGCCGCGTCGGCACCTACTCGGGCGGCATGCGCCGCCGCCTCGACCTCGCCTCGGCGCTGGTCCACGAGCCCCGGGTGCTGTTCCTGGACGAGCCGACGACCGGGCTCGACCCGGTCAGCCGCAAGGCGATCTGGGAGGAGGTCGAGGCGCTCAACCGCGAGGGCACCACCGTCTTCCTGACCACCCAGTACCTGGAGGAGGCCGACCAGCTCGCCGACCGGGTGGGGATCATCGCCAAGGGCAAGATCGTCGCTGAGGGCACCCCTGCGTCGCTGAAGGCCGAGGTCGGCAAGCCACACCTCGAGCTCGGTCTGGCCGAGGGCACACCCGAGCTCTGCGAGGAGGTGCTCGCGCGCTTCGGACGGCTGCTGCCGAGCAAGGACGGGAAGATCCTGGTCGAGCTCGACCGGGGCGCGGCGGCGGTGCCGGCCGTCGTGCGCGGCCTCGACGAGGCGGGCCTCCTGGTCGAGTCGCTCGACCTCGTCGAGCCCACCCTCGACGACGTTTTCGTCAACAAGACGGGGGAGCACCTCGAGGGGGCCACCGAGGAGCCGCAAGAGCAGCCGCTGGAAGCCGATCCGACGTGAGCAGTCTGCTCGCCAACCTGCGCATCGTCGGCGCGCTCGGCGCGCGCTCGGTCAAGCAGACCTTTCGCCGCCCGCAGCTCGCGGCGCCGATCATCATCTTTCCGACCCTGCTGCTCGCGATCCAGACGGGCGGCGCGGGCCGCGCCGTCGACCTGGCGGGCTTTCCCGAAGTCGACAACTTCCTCAGCTTCATGCTCGCCGGCGCGATCGTGCAGTCATGCCTGCTCGCCGGCAACACCGGCGGGATCGCGCTTGCGGTCGATCTCGAGATGGGATTCACGGACCGCCTGTTCGCGGCGCCGATCTCGCGCTTTGCGATCGTGCTCGGGCGGCTGGCCGGGGTCGGAGCGCTTGGCGCCGCGACCGCGCTTTGGTTCGTCGCGATCGGCCTGATCTTCGGCGCCTCGCTCGCCGCCGGGGTGCCCGGGGTCCTGGTGATGGTCGTGCTGACCGCGCTGTCGGCGATCGCCTTCGGGGGCATCAGCGCCGCGATCGCGCTCTATACGGGCACGGCGTCGGTGGTCCAGGGGCTGTTTCCGCTGATCTTCGTGATCCTCTTTCTCTCCAGCGCTTTCTTCCCCGCCAACCTGCTCCTCGAGCCGGCCTCCTCGGTCGCCGACTACAACCCGCTGTCGTTCATCGTCGAGGGGATCCGCGAGCCGGTGATCTCGTCGCTCACGCTCGAGTCCTTCGCCGAGGCGCTCGCCGCGATCGCGCTCGTGGGCGGGATCTCGACCGCGCTCAGCGCGATCGCGCTGCGGCGTCGGCTGCGGATCGGCTAGCCATGGGGATCGCCGCCGAGATCGCCACGGTCCGGGCGCTGATCCGCCGTGCCGCGAACGAGATCCTCCGCGTCCCCGGCGCCGCGATCCCGGGCGTGCTGGCGCCGACGATCTTCTTCCTCGGCCTGACCGCCGTCTTCGGCAACCTCACCCTGCTGCCGGGCTTCACCACCGAGAGCTACCAGAGCTTCCTGATCCCGGTCAGCCTGCTGCAGGGGGCGGGCTTCACGGGCGCCGCCACCGGGGTCAACCTCGCGCGCGACATCGAGCAGGGCTGGTTCGACCGGCTGATCGTCTCCCCCGCCTCGCGAACGGCGCTGCTCGCCGGGCTCGTCTGCTCGGCGAGCCTGCGCGCGCTGATTCCCGCGGCGGTCCTTCTCTCCGTCGCCTTTGCGATCGGCGTCGACTGGCCGGGGCCCGGGGCCCTGGCGATCGCGATCGTCTGCGTCATGGCCACCGCGGCGGTCGCCGCCTGCTGGGGCGTGATGCTGGCGCTCAGGTATCGGACCCAGAGCGCGGCGCCGCTGATGCAGGCGGGAATGTTCGTGCTCGTGCTGACCACCACGGCCTACGCCCCCCTCGAGCTGCTCGACGGCTGGCTTCAGGACGTCGCCCGGATCAACCCGCTCACGCAGGTCGTCGAGGCGGCGCGCCTCGGGTTCGTCGGCGACCCGATCACCTGGGCCGAGACCTGGCCGGCGCTGGCCGCGCTCGCCGGGCTGCTTGGTCTGCTCGGCGCGCTGGCGCTGCGCGGGATGAACCGGGCGTCTGATGAGTGACTGGGCAGGTAGGGGAACCAGGCGCCGGCGGCGAAACCCGCCGCGTTGGCGGGAAACTCGTCATATGGACGAAAAAGCCGCCACCTGGCGGGTTCTTGGCGCTATGCGCCAATAATCCGCCATCGGCCGCCGTTTCGGCCGGGACCGACCCCCTACCCAGCCCCAACCCCACACCGACCGCCCGTGGCGGAGCTACTTGTAGCGGTAGGTGATCCGGCCGCGGTCGAGGTCGTAGGGCGAGAGCTCGATCTTCACCCGGTCTCCCGGGAGGATGCGGATGTAGTGGCGGCGCATCTTGCCCGAGATGTGGCCGAGGACCTCGTGGTCGTTGTCGAGCTTGACCTTGAACATGGTGTTCGGGAGGGCCTCGGTGACCTCGCCCTCCATCTCGATCTTTTCCTCTTTCGGCATCTGGGCAGCCTGAGGGTAGCGGCTACTTCCCCTGGAAAGTGGCTTTCCCGGGCCCCTCCGAGAGGAAGCTCTTGACCGCGTTCTGCAGGTCCTCGGTGGCGAAGAGGTCGGCGAACTGGCCCGGCGTGACCTCGTCGGCACGGTCGACTCCGCCCTCGAGGTAGGCGCGGACGATCCGCTTGGTTGCGGCGTGGGCCTTGGTCGGGCCGCTCGCGAGACGCTCGGCGAAGCGCATCCCCTTCTCGTGCACCTCGCCGTCGCCGACGACGCGGTTGAGCACGCCCCAGCGCTCGAGCGTCGCCGCGTCATACAGGCCCTGTGTCATCACGAACTCCCGCGCCCGCCCCGGGCCCGCCCGCTCGGCCATCCGCTGTGTACCACCCGCTCCCGGGGTCAGCCCGACGACCGCCTCGACCAGGCCGAACTTCGATCCCTCCTCGGCCCAGATGATGTCGCAGCCGAGCGCCACCTCGAGCCCGGCGGTGAGGCACAGGCCGTGGATCAGCGCCAGCGTCGGGATCTCGAGCGCCTCCAGCCGGCGGACGGTGTCGATCAGCGGCTGCGCGAAGCGGTCAGCGTGCTTGGGCCCGGCGTCGACGACGCGCTGAAAGCCGTGGACGTCGACGCCCCCGGTGAAGATCTCGCCCTCAGCGCGCCAGACCAGGGCGCGCGCGTCGGAACCCTCGACCTCGCCGATGCAGTCGACGAGCTCGTCGAAGGCCGTGTCGGTGAAGAGGTTGAGCGGCGGGTTCGAGAGCACGATCGACGCGACCGCGCCGTCGCGCTCGAGGGTGATCGTGCGCTCGGCCATCGCCTAGCTGTCGCCGCGGATCTGCGCAGCGGCGCTGGCGATCTCAGCGGGGTCTCCCGGGCTCGGCACCCACGGGAGCTCGAGCGGATCGTCGTCGTAGCGCGGGATCACGTGCAGGTGAAAGTGAAAGACGGTCTGCCACGCGGCGGCGCCGCAGGCATTGATCACGTTGAAGCCGTCCGGGTCCAGCGCGTCCTTCAGCTTCCGCGCGAGGCGCTGGGCGGCGTCCATCGTGCGCTCGAGGTCCTCGGCGCCGATCTCCATCAGATCCTCCGAGTGCCGGCGCGGGATCACCAGCGCGTGTCCGCGGGTCGCCGGCGCGATGTCCATGAAGGCCACCGTGTGCTCGTCCGAGTCGACGATCTCGGCCGGCGCGCCGCCCGCCACGATCGCGCAGAACACGCAGTCGTCCGCCATCAGGCGCGGAGCCTATTCGCGTACTCGATCGCCTGCTCGGCGCTCTCGACCTCCCCGGCGAACACCGCCGCCTCCACCTCGGCGAGCAGGCGGCCGAGCTCGGGACCGGGCTCGATCCCGATCGCGGCGGCGAGCTCGTCGCCGCGCAGTGGCGCCCGCGGAGCCCCGTTCCGATGCCAGGCGATCGCCTCCGGCAGCACCCCGCGGGCGAGCTCGAGGTGGGCCTCGATCATCTCCGGAGTAGCTGTCGGACCGCCGCCGCGCGCGGAGAGGCGATCGGCGACGGTGAGCAGGGTGACGTCGGCGGCCACCGGCTGGGTCAGCCGCAGGTACTCGTACAGGCGGCGGCGCGAGAGCGAGCGTTCGGCCGCCATGAAGCCGAGATGCAAGTGATGCAGGGTGAGCAGCTCGAGATGGCGCGACAACGCCCGGCTCGCCTTCAGCCGCGCGCCGAGCTCGCGCACCATCGCCGCGCCCTCGCGGTCGTGGCCGATGAACGAGGCCCAGCCGCCGCCGCGATCCTGGCGCGTGGCGGGCTTGCCGACGTCGTGGACGATCGCGCCGAAGCGCAGGGCGGCGCCCCGGGTGAAGCCGTCGGCGAGCGGCTCGGCGAGCAGCTCGGCAACGGCCGGCGCCGCCTCGCCCGCGAACCGATCGAGGTCGCGCTCGATCTCGAGCACATTGGCGAGCACCTCGATCGTGTGCCCGTGTACGTCGAGGTGGTGGTTGGGGTTCTGCTCGACGCCGCGCAGCGCTGCCAGCTCGGGCAGGACGCCCTCGGTCGCCCCGAGCTCGTCGAGCAGCTCCAGGCCCCGCAGCGGCTCGGGGCCGGCGATCAGCAGCCGCAGCTCGGCGAGCTGGCGCTCGCCGGCGGGCTCGCCGGCGCGGCCGGCGCTGCGACGCGCAAGCTGCACCGTGTCCGGCTCGAGCTCGAAGCCGAGCTCGGCCCCGATCCGAGCCGCCCGCAGCAGACGCAGCGGGTCGTCGTCGAAGCTGCGCTCGGACACCGCCCGCAGGACCCGCGCCTCCACGTCGGCGGCACCGTCGAACGGATCGATCGGCGCCGCGTCCGGGTCGGCCGCCGGGACCGCGATCGCGTTGACCGTGAAGTCGCGCTGCTCGAGGTCGGCCTCGATCCGGTCGCCGCGCAGGCGGGTCACGTCGACGTGCCAAGAGCGATCCGGAGCCAGGGCCCGCCAGCTTCCGAACTCGGCCGACAGCTCGAAGGCAAAGCCGCCCGCGGCGTCGGCGATCCGCCGCGCCACCGCCTCCTCGTCGGCGCCGACCGCGAGGTCCAGGTCGACGACCTCCCGGCCGGCGAGCGCCTCGCGGAGCGCGCCGCCGACGATCCACGCCTCGCCGGACTGGGCCAGTGCCTCGGCGACGCAGGCGGCAGCGGGCGCGGCGCGCAGGCTGTCGCCGATCCCCGCGCTCACGAGCCGACGTACTCGCGCGGGACCCGCGCCGAGATCCCGCAGGTCACCTCGTAGTTGATCGTCGCCAGCCGGTGCGCCACCTCCTCGCACAGGATCCGCTGGTCGCCCTGGGACCCGATCAACACCGCCGGCGCCCCGGGCTCGACCCCCGGCTCGGGACCGAGGTCGATGGTCACGTTGTCCATCGAGACCGTGCCGACCAGCGGCCGGCGGCGCTCGCCGACCAGGACCTCGGCGTTGTTGGTGAGCGCGCGGCGCACCCCGTCGCCGTAGCCGATCGGCAGCACCCCGACGTAGGTCCGCTCGCCGGCCTTCCACGTGCGCCCGTAGCCCGCGCTCATCCCGGGCTCGAAGGGCTTTACGTCGGCGACGTAGGAGTGCAGCTCGAGCGCCGGCTCGAGCCGCCGCGGCGCCGGATCCTCGCCGAACGGATCGAGCCCGTAGATCGCAATGCCGCAGCGAACCAGGTCGAAGTGCGCCGCGGGCTCGCGCAGGGTCGCGGCGCTGTTGGCCGCGTGCAGGAGCAGGCCGGGGTGCCGCTCACGAAGCGGTTCGGCGAGGCTGCGGAAGCGGTCGAGCTGCCGGTCGAAGAACGCCGAGCCCGGCTCGTCGGCGGTGGCGAAGTGAGTCCACAAGCCGGCGAGCTCGACGCCTGCCGCCGCGGCGGCCGCGTCGACCAGCCCCTCCACCGCCTCTGGATAGCTCTCACCCAGGCGTCCCATGCCGGTGTCGTACTTGATGTGCACCCGCACGTCGCGACCGCCGCCCCGAGCGCGCTGAGCGGCCAGCTCGAGCATGGAGCTTCGCCAAATTGCGATGTCGGCGTCGGCGTCCAGCGCCAGCCCGAGCTCGTCATCGGTCAGCGCGCCCATCACCAGCAGCCTCGCCTCCGGGAGGTGCTCGCGCAGCTCGACCGCCTCGTTGGCGGTCGCGACCGCGAGCCAGCTCGCGCCACCGGCGAGCGCCGCCCGCGCCGAAGCGACCGCGCCGTGGCCGTAGCCGTCGGCCTTGACCACCGCACACAGCGCGGCGCCGTCGAGCTCGGAGACCAGCCGAGCGCAGTTGCGCTCGATCGCGCCGGTGTCGACGACGGCGACGGCGCGCTTCAAACCCTCAACCCGGCCGGGATCGACTCGATCACGTCTGTGGCGATCACCGACTCGGCGGCGCCGATTCGCTCGGCGGCCACGCGGCCGGCGCGAGCGTGTACGTGCAC
>DAIRGH010000098.1:0-10663 GCA_036794585.1 Solirubrobacterales bacterium
CACCCCGGACTCGCGTGCCAGCCGCTCGACCGCCGGAACGAGCCGCTCCGCCTCGGCTTCGGCCGGCACCGGGGGGCCGCTGGCCGCGGCAACCGCGCCCACGTCGAGCAGGTCGAAGCCCGCCTCGACCAAGCGCAGCCCGTCGGCGAGCGCCCGCTCGGGGGTCTCGCTGCGGGCGCCGGCAAAGAAGGAGTCGGTGGTGACGTTGACGATCCCGGCCCCCAGCGGGGGTGGGAACTCGAGCTGAGTGCCGGTCAGGCGCCACACGGACATGCCCGTCTAAGTTAGTGCCGCCCGTGTCGCTGCGCTGCGTCTACACCGACCTCGACGGGACCCTGCTCGGGCCCCGGGGCTCGCTGTTTCGCGATCCCGAGGACAACTTCACCCTCCGCCAGGCCCGCGCGCTCGAGGCGTGTCACCGCGCCGGCGTCGAGGTCGTGATCATGTCCGGGCGCCGCGAGGCCACCGTCCGCTCCGACGCGCGACTACTGGGCCAGAGCTCCTACATCTACGAGGCCGGCTGCGCGGTGATGATCGACGGCGAGCGCACCCTGCTGACGGGCGACTGGAAGATCGACGACGCCGGCACGCCCGCCGAGCGGATGCTCGCCGCCGGGATCCCGGAGCTCCTATTCGCGCGCTTCGAGGGCCGGCTCGAGTGGCACGAGCCCTGGCACACCGGTCGCGACCTCTCGCTGCTGATGCGCGGCAAGGTCGATGTGCAGGAGGCAAACGCGCTGCTGCGCGAGCGCGGCCACGACGACCTGCGCTTTCTCGACAACGGCGCGATCGGCCGGCGCATGGACGGGATCGAGGGCCGCGCGCACGCCTACCACCTCGTTCCCGGCGGGGCAAGCAAGGCCAAGGGGGTCGCATTCCACCTGCGCGCGCGTGGCTACGACCCGGACTCCTGCATCGCGATCGGCGACTCGATCGAGGATCTCGAGGCCGCGACCGTAGTCGGGCGTTTCTTCGTCGTCGCCAACGGGCCCGAGCGCGACGAGGCCCTGCGCGAGGCCCTGCCCCGTTACCCGAACGCGACCGTGACCGAGGGCGGGATGGGCGACGGCTTCTACGAGGCGGTCGTCTCGACGCTCGCCGAGCGGGGCTGACCCTGCCGGTAGCATCGATCGGGATGACTTCCGAGCACGCGACCGTCGCCGAGGAGGAGTACCTCCAGATCATGTTCTGGCTGGAGGAGGCGGGGTTACCGATGACGGGCGCCAACATCGCCAGGGCGATGCAGCTCTCGCCACCGACCGTGCACGAGATGATCGTCCGGCTCGAGCGCGACGGCTACGTCACCCGCGACGAGGAGAAGATGCTCTCGTTCACCGACCAGGGTCGCGACGAGGCGCAATCGATCGTAAGGCGTCACCGGCTGATCGAGCGCTTTCTCACCGACATCCTCGGCATCCCCTGGGACGAGGTCCACGAGGAGGCCGAGCGGCTCGAGCATGCGATGTCGCCGGTGCTCGAGGAGCGGATGCTGGCCGCGATCGGCGACGCCAAGACCTGTCCGCATGGCCACCCGATCGTCGAGGGCGCGCGCGAGCAGGGAGCGCTGCTCGCCGACGTCGAGCCGGGCGCCAGCGTGCACGTGCTCCGGTTCGAAAACGAGGCCGAGGAGCTACTGCACTACCTGAAGGAGGCGGGGATGCACCCCGGCCTCGACGGCACCCTGGAGAGCTCAGACGACGAGGAGGTCGTGCTCAGCTCGGAGGACGGACGCCACGTGGTCTCGCGCAGCGTCGCCGAGACGGTCTCGGTCCGGGCCGAGCCGGCGCCGGCGCCGCGGGCGGCGCTGCCCGAGCAACTCGTGCTGTCGAGCGACCGCTACGGCCGCTAGCCGCTAGACGTCACCGCAGATCTGACGCAGGCGCCGGTAGAGCGCCTGGTCCTGGGGGCGAACCTGATACTCGCGCCGGCGGGCGTTCGCCTCGTGCTCGCGCACCGCGGCGGCGAGCGCGGAGAAGCGACGCTCCGCCTGGTTGCGCTCACTCACCGGATCCAACTTCGTGCTTCCTTCGATCATCCAGACAGGGCTCATTCGCACCTCCTTAGTTCGTTGCGACCCAGAGTGACGGGGCTAGATCAACAGGTTGAGAACTCCTGGTGAAAACACCCTAACATCTTTCTTGACTGATTTAATCAACTTTTACTTTGATGAAAGATTCCGGCGGACTTGACCCGCGCGGGGATTAAGCGGGGGCGCCGGCTCGGATCGACTCGAGCGCCCGGGCGAGGCGGGCAATGCCCTCGTCGATCTGGTCGACCGGGACGCTGGCAAACGAGAGCCGCAGGCTCGACTCGCCGCCCTCGAGCATGAAGTCGGGGCCGGCGATAAAGGCGACGCCCTCCTCTTTGGCGGCGTCGACGAGCGCGGCGCAATCGGTCCCCGACCTGAGCTCGAGCCAGAGGAAATAGCCGCCGCCGGGGACGACGAAGCGAGCCTCGGGGAGATGCCGGCCGAGCGCGGCGACCACCGCGTCGCGGCGCTGGCGCAGGGCGTCGTTGACGACGTTGATGTTCTTGCGCAGCGCGCCGGACTTGCACATCTCGAGCACGATCGACTCGGCCAGCATGTTCGGCGAGATGTAGTGCTCGCTGGCGCGCTTGGACAACATCGCGATCCGCTCGGCGGGCCCGGCCAGATACCCGACTCGGACCCCGGGGCTGACCGTCTTCGAGAACGACGAGGCGTGGATGACCCGATCGGCCTTGTCGAGCGACAGCATCGTCGGCAGCACCGTGCCGTCGAAGGTTACGAGGCGGTAGGGATCGTCCTCGAAGATCTGAAAGTCGAACTCGCCCGCGAGCTCGACCAGGCGGCGGCGCTTTGCCTCCGACAGGGTGCACCCCGCCGGGTTGTGGTAGTTGGGGATCACGTGCGCGAGCTTCACCGGGCCGTCGAGCAGCGCCCGCTCGAGCGCTTCGATCTCGATCCCGTCGCCCTCCAGCGGCACCGGGACCAGCTCTGCCCCGCTGCGACCGAGCAGCAGCAGGGTGCGGTCATAGGACGGCTGCTCGACGATCACCCGGTCGCCGGGCTCGACGAGGTACTGGAAGAGCAGCGTCGCGGCCTCCATCGAGCCGTTGGTGATCATCACCTGCTCGGCATCGATCCCGTGCAGCTCGGCGGCGATCCACTCGCAGAGCTCGGGGTGCCCGCGGCCGGTTCCGTAGGAGAGCGCCCGCTCCCAGTCGTCAGCGAGGGCAGCGCGGGCAGCCTCGCGAACCGCCTCGGCGGGCAGGATGTCGGCACTCGGGGCGCCGCGGGCGAAGGAGATCACGTCGGAGGGCATCGGGGCGACGATAGCAACGGCCGCCGCTCACGAACAGGCGTCCCCGCGCGTTTCCAACGTGGTGCCCGCAAGCAACGGCGAGATCGTGGAGAGCCTCCTCGAGCAGTTCCTCGGCGGCGACCCCGAGGGTCCGTTCGACCATTACGCCGACGGGGTCGAATTCGACGCGCGCCACCTTCCCGACGGGCGCGTCTACCGCGGTCACGACGGCGTGCGCTCGTTTCTTCGCTCGTTCTTCGACGTCGTCGCCGACTACCGGCTCGAGGTCCACGGGGTGGTGGAAGTGGCCGACGACGTCGTGGTCTTCGCCCGCGAGACCGGCCGCGGACGCGCCAGCGGCGCCGGCTTCGACGTCGCCTGCGCGCAGATCTACACGCTGCGCGACGGCAAGATCGTGCGCTGGCGAATGAAGCCGGGCCGGACCTAGGCGGTCGCGCGCATCGCCTCGACCGCGAGCTGCGCGGTCTCGGTCGGGCTCTTGCCGACGCGGACGCCCTTTGCCTCGAGCGCTTCCTTCTTCGCCTCCGCCGTGCCCGAGGAACCGGAGATGATCGCGCCGGCATGGCCCATCTGCTTGCCCGGCGGCGCCGTGAAGCCGGCGATGTAGGCGACGACGGGCTTGGAGACCTGCTCGTCGATGAAGTCTGCAGCGCGCTCCTCGGCGTCGCCCCCGATCTCGCCGACCATCACGATCAGCCCGGTCTCGGGGTCGTCCTCGAACAGCGTGAGCACGTCGATGAAGTCCGAGCCGACGATCGGGTCGCCGCCGATGCCGACGATCGAGGAGTTGCCGGCGCCGGCCTGCTTGAGCTCGTTGCCGATCTGGTAGGTGAGCGTGCCCGACTTCGAGACCACGCCGATCGAGCCGGCGTCGAAGAACTGAGCCGGGATGATTCCCACGTTCGCCTTCCCGGGCGACAGGACTCCCGGGCAGTTCGGGCCGACCAGGCGGACGCCCGCCTCCCGGGCCTTCCAGTAGACGCGCATCATGTCGAGCACGGGGATCCCCTCGGTGATCGCGATCACCGTCTCGATGCCGGCGTCGATCGCCTCCTCGATCGCCGCCGCGGCAAAGCGCGCGGGAACGAAGATCATCGACGTATTGGCGCCGCGCTCGTCGACGGCTTCGGAGATCGAGTCGAAGACCGGAACGCCGTCGACGTCCTGACCGCCCTTGCCCGGGGTCACGCCGGCGACCAGGTCGGTGCCGTAATCGCGGTTGCGCAAACCGTGGAAGCTCCCCTCGCGACCGGTGAGGCCGGAGACGACGAGCTTGGTGTCCTCGCCGACGATGATGCTCACGCCAGCTCCACCACCTTCTCGGCGGCGCCGAGCATCGTCTTCTCCTGGTGCAGGTTCGCCAGGTCGGCCTCCGCGAGCAGCGCCAGGCCCTCCTCGGAGTTGGTCCCGTCGAGCCGGACCACCAGCGGCACGCCGATCTCGATCTGCTTCGAAGCCTCGATGATCCCCTTGGCGATCTCGTCGCAGCGGGTGATCCCGCCGAAGATGTTGAACAGGATCGCGGTCACGTTGGGGTCGGAGGTGATCACCTCGAGCGCATCCACGATCGCCTCGGCCTTCGAGCCGCCGCCCGCGTCGAGGAAGTTCGCCGGCCGGCCGCCCGCCTGCGCGACGACGTCGAGGGTCGACATGCACAGGCCGGCGCCGTTGCCGAGGATGCCGATGTTGCCGCCGAGCTTGACGTAGGTGAGCCCCTTCTCCTTCGCCATCGCCTCCTGCGGGTCCTCCGCCGACTTGTCTGAGAGCTCGGCGAGCTCGGGATGCCGGAACAGGGCGTTGTTGTCGATCGTCATCTTCGAGTCGAGCGCGATCACCTCGCGCTCCCCCGTGACGATCAGCGGGTTGACCTCGACCAGGGTGGCGTCCTCTTCGTGCGCGAGCTCGACCAGCTTGACCAGCATCGCGGCGACCTGGTCGGTGACGTCCTCGTCGATCCCGGCGTCGACGGCGATCTCGCGGCCGGCGGCGGTGTCGAAGTCGCGGCCCGGCTCGACGTGGCGCTGCTCGAGCGCGTCGGGATGCTGCTCGGCAACCTCCTCGACATCCATGCCACCCATTCGGGTGAGTATGGCCAGCAGCTTCTTGGCCGAGCGGTCCAGGATCACCGAGGCGTAGTGCTCGGCGGTGATCTCCGATGCGCGCTCGATCCAGAGGTCGTGGACGGTGAAGCCGCGGATGTCCATGCCGAGGATCGCCTCGGCGTGCTGGCGCGCCTCGGCCTCGTCCTTGGCGACTTTGATCCCGCCTGCCTTGCCGCGCTTGCCGATCGCGACCTGTGCCTTGACCACGCACGGATAGCCGATCTCGTTCGCGGCCACGACCGCGTCGTCGACCGTCGACGCATGCCGACCGTCGGGAACGGGCACGCCGTGCGCGGCGAACAGCTGCTTGCCCTGATACTCGAGTAGGTCCATGGGTCGCGGGGCGGCGGAGCCTATCCGACAGGCATAATGCCGCGTCCCTCATGCCCCTCCCGAAGCTGAAAGAGATCAACTGGGTCACCACCGACTGCTACGGGACGCTGATCGACTGGGAAAAGGGCATCCTGGACGCCTTCTCCAAGGAGGCCGAGCGCGACGGCTTCTCGTTCGACGAGCAGCAGTTCATCGACCGCTTCCTCGAGGTCCAGGCCGAGATCATGAGCGGCTCCTACGAGCTCTACGCCGAGGTGCTGCGGCGGACCGCGGTCAAGGTCGCCGGAGAGATCGGCTGGGAGCTGGAGCCGTCGCGGGCGCAGTTCCTGCCCGACAGCGTCGCCCGGTGGGCACCGTTTCGCGAGTCCAACGCGGCGATGGACCGGCTCGCCAAGCGCTACGACATCGGGATCGTCTCCAACATCGACGACAAGCTGCTCGGTGTCTCGCGCCGCCACCTGCGAACCGACCTCGACCTGGTGGTCACCGCGCAGCAGGTGCGCAGCTACAAGCCCGATCCGGCCCACTTCAAGGAGACCGCCCGCAGGATCGGCGGCAAGAAGGGCTGGGTCCACATCGCCTCCGGCTACGAGGCCGACGTCGCGCCCGTGATGAAGATGAACGTGCCGGTGATCTGGGTCAACCGCCGAGGCGAGAAGCTCGACGGGCGCAAGAAGCCCGACGCGGAGGTGCGCACCTTCCGCGACGCGACGAAGCGGCTTGGCGCAGGGGGCTGATCCGGCCGACGAGGCGTTGGTCGCCCGCGCCCGCGAGCGTTTCGCCGCCGAGCGCCGCCACCTCTCACGCCGCAGACGTCGGGCCGAGCGCCAGGGGGCACTGCCGAACCTGGTCGTGATCGGCGGCCTGAAGTGCGGGACCACGAGCCTGCACCACTACCTCAACCTGCACCCCGAGGTCGCGATGTCGCGGCCGAAGGAGCTCAATTTCTTCGTTGCCGAGCTCAACTGGGAGCTCGGCACCGAGTGGTACTCGAGCCATTTCGATCGCGCGGCCGCGGTCCGCGGGGAGAGCTCTCCTCACTACACCAACCTGCCGCGCTTCGGCGGCGTCGCCGAGCGGATGGCCGAGGTGCTGGGCGACGACGCGCGGGTGATCTACATGGTCCGCGACCCGATCGACCGGATGCTCTCTCACTACCTCCACAACCTCGGCGGCGGCTATGAGGCGCGCCCGCTCGAGGAGGCGCTCACCGACGCCGACTCGGCTTACGTCGCCCGCAGCCGCTACGCGATGCAGGCGAGGCCGTTCCTCGAGCGGTTCGGCGCCGGGCGCGTCCTGATCGTCTCGCGCGAGGAGCTCGCGCGCGAGCGCGAGGAGACGATGCGGCGGGTGTTCGAGTTCGCCGGCGTCGACGGCGGCTTCACATCCGAGCAGTTCGAGCGCGAGTGGGAGACCGGCAGCGGGAAGTCGGGGGGCGGCTTCAAGCTCATGGACCGCGCCGTCAGGCTGCCGGGACTGCGGGCGCTCGACCGCAACTTCGACCGCCTGCCCGAGTCGCTGCGCTGGCGGGTGGAACGCCTGGTCCACGACCCCGACCGCGGCGCGGCGCCGAAGCCCGAGCTCGAGCCCGAGCTTCGCAGCCGGCTCGAGGAGATGCTCGCCGGCGACATCGAGGAGCTCGAGCGGATCGCCGGGCGCAGCTTCGGCTGGCGGACGAACGGCGCGTAGCTCACACTCACACGACGTCTGCAGGTGAGATCCTGCTGGGGGTGAGGGGCTTTGGGAGAGGCTGACGGGCGTGAGCTGAGCGACGCTGAGCGGGCCACTCTGGTTCGGCGCCTGAACCTGATCGGGCTCGGCTCCAACGGCTTTGCCGGCCTGCTCGTCGCCGCGTTTCTGCTCTTCGTCTCGCCGAGCACGCTCGACTCGGCGGACTTCGAGCGGCTCCTCGATCGCGTGCTGCCCGTGTTCGTCGTCTACATGGCGCTCGCGCTTCCGCTCGGCCGCTACTTCATCGCCGTGCGGCCGTTTCGACCGATCGCCGCGTGGCTGGACGAAGGACGGCCTGCGACCGATGAGGAGCGTCAGCGCGTCCTGCGCTACCCGATCGCATGGGCGCTCGGGTCGGCCCCGCTCTGGGCCCTGGCGGCGGTCCTGTTCGCGGCCTTGATCGCGGACATCGGCGAAACCGCGGCGCTCGTCACCGGGATCACGGTCGTGCTCGGCGGGCTGACGTCGTGCACGCTTCAGTACCTCCTGGTCGAGCGCGCGATGCGACCGCTCACCGCCCGGGCATTGGCCGGTGGCCCGCCACCGAACGCACCGAGCCTCGGGGTGGGCGCGCGGCTGACCATCGCCTGGACCCTGGCAACCGCCGTGCCACTCCTGGGAGTGATCGGATACGCCGCAGCCGACCTGGCCGGCGCCGAGCTCGACCGGCAGGGCGATGACGTGGTCACCGCGATCCTGGTCCTGTGCCTGCTCGCCCTCGCAACCGGATTCGCCGCGATGTGGTTCGCCTCGCGCTCGGTCGCCGAGCCGCTGGAGAACATGCGGGGTGCGCTCGCGCGGGTCGAGGCGGGTCGACTCGACAGCCGGGTCGAGGTCGAGGACGGCAGCGAGGTGGGGCTACTTCAGGCCGGCTTCAACCGCATGGTCGGCGGCCTCGCCGAGCGCGAGCGGCTGCGCGACGCGTTCGGCGCCTTTGTCGATCCGGGGCTGACCGAGCGTGTGCTCGACGAGGGGGTCGACCTCGCCGGCGAGGAGGTGGAGCTCTCGGTGCTGTTCGTCGACGTCCGCGGCTTTACGGGGTTCTCCGAGCAGGCCGGGCCGCGCGACGTGGTCGCCTCGCTCAACCGGCTCTACGACGAGATCGTGCCGGTGATCCTCGCCCACGGCGGGCACGCGAACAAGTTCATCGGCGACGGGCTGCTGGCGATCTTCGGGGCCCCCGACCGGCTCGCCGACCACGCCGACCGGGCGGTCGCTGCCGCGCTCGAGCTGAGCGAGATCACCAGCGGCAACGGCGACAGGCTGCGGGTCGGCGCCGGCGTCAACTCGGGACCGGTGGTGGCCGGAACGATCGGCGGCGGCGGCCGGGTGGACTTCACGGTCATCGGCGACACCGTCAACACGGCCGCCCGCGTGGAGGCGGCTACACGCGAGACCGGCGACGACATGCTGATCACCGCCGAGACGCTGGACCGCCTCGAGCGGGTCCAGCGCGATTGGGTCGAGCGACCGTCGATCCCGCTCAAGGGCAAGAGCGAGCCGGTCCGCCTGTTCGCCCCTGCTTAAGCTCCTGGCATGCGAATCGCGGTCGCAGCGGACGAGCGGGTCGGCGTCGCCGGGACGCTGATCGACGAGCTGCGTCGCCGCGGTCACGAGCCGCTCGCACACGGCGCGCTCGCCGAGTCCGAGCGCGACGACTGGGCGTGGGCGAGCGAGGCGGCCGCGCGCGACGTCGCCGAGGGCCGCGCCGACCAGGCCCTGGTCTGCTGCTGGACCGGGACCGGTGCCTCGATCGCCGCCAACAAGGTCCCCGGCGTCCGCGCCGCGCTCTGCGGCGACGCGGCGACCGCCGAGGGCGCGCGCAGGTGGAACGACGCCAACGTGCTCGCGCTCAGCCTGCGGACCACCTCCGAGGCCGAGCTCGGCGAGATCCTCGACGCCTGGTTCGGCGGCGAGCCGTCGAACGCCGCCGACGACCGCGCCAACGTCGAGCACCTGGGCGAGATCGAGTCCGGGCGCGCGAGCGAGTGACGTCGCGATGCGGCGCCTGATCCCGGACCTCGGCGAGACCTCGGTCGAGGCGCAGGTCGAAGGCCTCGACCTCGTCGCGCTCGCGCACGAGGACCGGCCCTACCTGATCACCAACTTCGTGATCACGCTCGACGGCCACGCGACCCTGAAGGGGCGCTCGGGGCCGATCGGCTCCGAGGTCGACACCGCGATGCTGGTCGCGCTGCGATTGCGGGTCGACGCGGTGATGATCGGCGGCGGGACGATGCGGGCCGAACGCTACGGGCGGATCTTCGGCAAGCCCGAGAGGCGCGAGCAGCGTGAGCGCGATGGGCTTTCAGGCGATCCGCTGATGGTCCTGGTGAGCGGGCGGCTCGACTTGCCCTGGGACGCGCCGCTGTTCACCGACGGTGGCGGCGAGGTCCTGATCGCGACGGCATCCGACGACGAGCCGCCGCCGACCGCGACCCCGGTCACCGTGGTGCGCTACGAAGGTGAGGTCGACCTGCGGGCGCTGCTCGAGCACCTACGGAGCGAGCGCGGTATCCGCGCTCTGCTCTGCGAGGGCGGGCCGCGCCTGCATGCGGAGCTGATCGAAGCCGACCTGGTCGACGAGCTCTTCATCACCCACGCGCCCAAGCTCGCCGGCGGGGTCGGCCCGGGGCTGGTCGCCGGCCTCGAGGAGCGCGAGCGCGCGGTCGAGATCGCCTGGCTGCTCGCCGAGGACAGCACCGGCGAGCTATTCGGCCGCTACCGGCTGACCTCGGCCGGCTAGCAGCCCTCGCCGCTGACCAGAACGGTCGCATCGCGAGCGGCGAACCGGGCGCGCAGCACCTGGCTGGCGGGCTCGAAGCGCCAGCGTCGAGCCGGCAGCGGATCGCCGTCGACCGTCACCTCGCAGGCCCCGAAGGGCCTCTTCAGCGTGCGCAGCGACGCCTGCAGGCCGTACGTGCGGTGGCGGCGGCCGTCGACCTCGAGCTCCCATCCGAGGTCCACCTCGCGCGATCGCAGCCATTCGCGCTCGAAGAAGCGCGCCTTGCTGCGGCCGCGGGGGAAGGCGAGCAGGCGCATCCGGTCGCGGCGCTCGTTCAGCGTGACGACGCCCGGCGATTTCGCGCCGTAGCCGGCCAGCGTGTCGACCGCCGGGGCCAGCATCGGAATCACCGCGCCGGCGCGAACGAGCAGCGGCAGCTCGTCCAGCGGCGCCGGCACCGTCGCCTC
>DAIRGH010000029.1:0-30177 GCA_036794585.1 Solirubrobacterales bacterium
GCCCGACAGCGCAACGCCGGCTGGCGCGAGGCCCGGGCGCCCCTGGTCGCGTTCACCGACGACGACTGCCGCCCGGCGCCCGACTGGCTGGAGCGGCTTCTCGACGCCGCCGGTGATCCCAGGACCTTCATCCAGGGCAGGACCGAGCCCGATCCCGACGAGCGCGGCCAGCTGCGCGGCCTCGCGCGGACGATGGACGTCGACGCCTACGACGTCTGGGCGCCGACCTGCAACATGACCTATCCGCGCGCCCTGCTCGAGCAGGTTGGGGGCTTCGACGAGCGCTACGTCGAGCCGTGGGGCGAGGACACGGATCTGGCATGGCGCGCGCGCGAAGCCGGCGCCCGGCAGGAGTACCACGACGACGTTCTCGTCTGGCACGCGGTCCACTCTCGAACCCTGCCGGAGGCGATCCGCGAGGGAACCAGGCGCAACGCGATCCCGATGGTGGTCGCCCGCCACCCGGCTCTGCGAAAGGCGTTGGTGGCAAGGCTCTTCCTCCTTCACTCCCACGCCTACCTCGCGTTCGGAATCTGCGGGCTGCTGCTCGCGCGCCGGCGCCGCTATCTCGGCCTGATCGCGTTCGTTCCCTACGTCCACCACCATCTCGACGACGCCGGAGTCTCGCCCGCGGGCGTGCTGAGGTGGTCGGCGATGTCGGCGCCGCGGGCGATCCTGGTCCACGGCGCCGAGATGGCCGCCAGCGCGGCCTCGTCCGTCCGGCATCGCTCGCTGGTCCTTTAGCCGATGCGGGTCGCGCTCCTTCATCCGACCTACTGGCCGGAGGTCCGGCGCGGCAGCGAGCGGCTGATCCACGACCTCGCCGTATCGCTCGCCGGAAGCGGCGACGAGCCAGTGATAGTCACCTCGCACCCCGGAGCGACGACTCGCACGATCGAGGACGGCGTCGAGGTGATTCGAGCCCGCCGCCTGCCCCAGCCTCGCCGCCTGGAGTTCTACGAGCACCACCTCGAGAGCGTGCCGAACGTGATCTGGCGGCTGCTGCGCGAGCGCTTCGAACTCGCGCACGCCTTCTACCCCTCCGACGGATGGGCGGCGGTCAAGGCGCGCCGGCTCGGGGGACCGCCGGTGATCTTCTCGTTTCACGGGATCCCCGCCCGCGAGCACCTCGTCCAGCGTCGCGGCCGGATCGCGATGATCAAGGCGGCCACCGCGGAGGCCGCGGCGACGACCGTGCTCTCGGACGCGGCGGCCGACGCCTTTCGCCGCTATCTGCTGGTGCGCCCCCAGGTGCTTCCCGGCGGCGTGATCGTGGGCGACTTCGAGGTCTCCGCCGAGCGCGCCGCCGAGCCGACGCTTTTCTGCGCCGCCAGCCTGGGCGATCCGCGCAAGCGCGCCGGGACGCTGTTCGCCGCCTTCCGGGCGCTGCGAGAACGCCGGCCCGAGGCGCGGCTGCTGGTGGCGCGCAGCCGCGACCCCGTGATGAGCCCCGAGGCGGTCACGCTGCCCGAGGGCGGCGAATGGGTCGAGGTCGACCGGACCGCGGACCTCGCGCGCGCCTACGCGAGCGCGTGGGCGAGCGTGCTGCCCGCTGACGACGAGGCGTTCGGCCTCGTGCTGGTCGAGGCGCTTGCGGCCGGCACCCCCGTCGTCGCCGCCCGCTCGGGAGCGTGCCCGGAGATCGTCGACGACGAGGCGATCGGCCGGCTGTTCGAGTCCGGTGACGAGCTTGGCCTGGCGGCGGCCCTGGAGGAGGGCCTCGAGCTCGGCCTGCGGCCCGAGACGGCGGACGCGTGCCGGCGGCGCGCCGCCGATTTCGACTGGTCGCGGGTGCTCACGCGCTATCGGGAGCTGTACGAGTCGGTGCTCGCGCCGGCGCATCGAAGCTGACCAGCGGCGGCTGCACGCCGTCGGGGTGGCGGTCGCGACCGCGCGCGATCCGGCTTCCGAGCAGCAGGACACCGGCGAGCGACGCCACCCAGAGACCGATCACCAGCGGGGCGTACACGAGCGCGATGTCGCGGCTGTCCCAGACCTGCCAGTAGACGATCGCGAACGGGATCGCGAGCCACAGCTCGGCCGCGAGCGCGGTGCGCAGGTAGCCGGCGAGCAGCAGGAAGGGCAGGATCCAGATCGAGTAGTGGAGGAACAGGTTGGGGCTGAACGAGTAGACGACCAGCCACACGAACACCGCGCCGTCGAGCGGCGACGGGCGGTGGCGCAGCAGGAAGGCGAAGGCGGCGGCGAGCGCGATCAGGGTGATGAGCCCGCCGTGATCGGAGAGCCAGAGGGTCGCCGCGGTCGGGTTCAGCGGCGCGCCCGTGAGCCAGTCGGCGGCGAGGTTCGGCTGCAGCAGCAGCGAGAGCCCGCCGACGCCGGGCGCGCCGTTGTACTCGATGATCCTTAAGACCCCGTCCGGATCGGCGGCCATGAACGGCGCCAGCATCAGCGCCGGAATCGCGACGGCGGGGGCGACGAGCCGCAGCGCCTCGCCACGGTCGCGAGCGGCCGGGAGCAGCGCCAACAGCATCAGCAGCGGCACCGTCTTCAGCGCCGCGCCAATCCCGATCAGCAGCCCGGCGCGCACCGCGCGGTGGGTCGGGCCGAGTTCCCAGACGACGAGGGCGGCGACGGCCGGCAGGATCGCGAGCGCGTCGATCTGGCCGTGATAGCCCGAGACCACGGCGAATGGCGGGCCCAGGGCGACCAGGCCGGCGGCGAGCAGGCAGATGCGTTCGCTCGCGCCGCGCCAACGCAGGAACGCGTAGGCCAGCAGGGCGATGGCGGCGTCGGCGAGGATCGCGGGAATCTGGATCAGGCCGTGAAACGGCATCCCGAGGACGCCGTCGAGCGCGGTGGAGACCTCGATCCAGACGAAGTACAGGGGCGGGTACGGCCAGCGGAACAGATCGGCGCCGCCCTCGTCGAAGAAGACGTTGCTGTAGACGTGCAGCGGGTCGTCGCCGAGCGCGTCGTGCACCAGCAGGCACGACTCCAGGTCGAACGCGTGGCCGTACGTGGCGAACGCCCAGACGATCCGGCCCGCTGTCCCGATCGCGATCAGGATCCAGAGCGCTCTCGACCCGCGCAGGCTCACGGCGCCTCGAACAGGGAGAAGTTGTCGTCCGTGGCGATCCGCCGGTAGCCGGCGTCGAGCGCCCACCGGGCCTCGGGCAGCTGCGCGTAGGCCGCGGGCTTGTTGTGGCCGACCATCACCAGGTCGTAGTCGCCCCGGTCGAGGGCGGCGGCGAAGCCGCCCGCGCTCTCATACGGCAGCAGAAAGCCGTCGCGCACCTCGCCGACGTACTCCACCTCGTTGTCGAGGTCGGTTCCGAACAGGGCGAGGATCGGCGAGAGCGTCGTCACCGGCCAGGCGCCGGCGACGCCGATCTCGTTCCCGGCGGGGGCCTGAACGAGCGCCACGTCGAGCGTCGGGGTGAACCCCGTGTAGCGGTCGTCGAGCAGACGCTCCTCGGTCGAGTACAGGGCAGCCGCGACGACCACCGCGGCGGCGCCGGCCGCGGCGAGCCCGGCGATTCGATCGCGGCGCCACGCCCCGCGGATCGCATACGCCCCGGCGACCAGGATCCCGATGGCCGCGACCGCGCCCAGCAGGTTCGTGGCCGAGACTGCCACTCCCGGCCACAGCGCCTCGAGCGCGACCACCACCACGAGCGCCTCGAGCACGGGTCGCGCCCGTCCGCAGCGGCCGAGCGTCCACGCGAGCACGGGCGTGGCGACGAGCATCGCCGGGATGAGGTAGCGGACGTTGGCGCCGAGCTCCAGTGGCTGACCCTCGAGGCCCAGGGCCGTGTACGGCGTGATCGTGTAGACGGCCGCGAGCGCGAACGCGGCGATCGAGAGCGCGAGCACGGGGCCCCGGGAGGGGACGCGGGTGCGAAGGAGGGCAATCGCGATCGCCGCCAGCGCGGCGGCCGCGAGGACGAGGCCCAGGTAGCCGATCTGGAGCTCGATGCCCGGAAGCACGATGTCGCTCAAGACGTCCCAGTCGTCGAAGTAGTCGGCGATGCTGAAGCCGGCGAGCTCGCGGACGACGTCGCGCGGCGCCGAGAAGATCGTCTCGCCGAGGACCGAGACCTCTACCGGGAACACCGGGTTGCCCGCCTCGACCCAGTTGCGGATCAGCCAGATCCCGCCGGCGAGTGCGATCGTCGCCACCATCAGGCCCGCGTCGAGGGCGAGCTTTCGGGTCCAGCGGCGAGCCACGGTCTGCGCCCCCAGCCAGACCAGGACCACGACCGCGACCGAGGAAACCCCGTACCAGCGGCTGCCGAAGGCGATCCCGAGCCCGAGGCCGGCGAGCAGCAGGTCGGTTCGGGCGCCGGTGCTTGCGTGGCGCAGCAGGAACAGCACGCCCGTCGCGAACGTCGCGTACATCACCGCGTCCGGGGTCGGCGAGTCGACGATGTAGCTGTTCACGGCGGGAACCGCGATCACCGCCGCGCCCGCCACCGCCGCGCTCGTCCACGGCGCCCCGAGCCGGCGTCCGCAGGCGTACGCGGCGAGGCCGGTGAGCGCGTAGAAGGGCAGGTTGGCGAAGCGGATCGCAAACTCGCTGCTCCAGGGGAGGATCGCGGCGAGCTGGACGACGTTGCCGTTGCCCGGGTAGTACCCCTGAGCCTGCCCGGGAAGGAACTGGTCGATCTGCCAGATGCTTCCCGACTGGATCCAGCGCACCGCGGCGGGGACGTGGAAGGTGACCGTGTCGATGAAGGTCGGCAGCGAGCCGTGCGACCGCACCAGCGCGGCGATGATGTAGACGCCGACCGCGCCGACGGCGACGACCGCGGCCAGCCGCGAGACGATCCCTTCGCGCGCCGGCTCCGGCTCGCCGTCGGGGGGCGTCGGCGGAGGCAGTCGCGGCGCCGCCGAGACCGCGGCGGCAAGCACGCCGAGCGCAAGCGCGCCGACGACCCAGCGGTCGAGGACGCCGAGCAGCGAGGGGGCCAGATGCATGACGATCAGCAGCGCGGTGGCGAGCACCGCAACCGCGAGCAGGCGCTCGACGCCGGCGTAGGAGGGAAGCAGGCGGCGGGCGATCACGATCGCGGCGAACACCGCCGCGCCGACGACCAGGGCGAGCAGGCCCAGGCCGGTGAGGTACTCGCCAGCCGCCATCGCGCGGGGAGCCTAGTGCTACTGGTCGCCAGATCGTGCGGCTGCGCCTCGCTTCGGCCAGACTGGTCCGTCGCCGATGACCGACCGCGCCTTCAAGCTCGCCCTGGCCGCGATCCTCGCGATCGCCCTGACCATCCGCGTGGTCGCCGCCGTCGACGCCAATTCCGCGGCGCCCGTCTCCGACGCGCTCGACTTCGACCGGCATGCCGTTTCGATCGCAAACGGCGACGGCTACCCCGAGGCGCTGCCGCTGCTCGGTGGACCAGGGCCGTCGGCGTTCCGGCCACCTCTCTACCCGCTCGTGCTCGGCGGCGTCTACACGGTCAGCGGCACCGGAGACGAATCGGAGCGATGGCTCTACGGACGCCTAGCCCAGGCCTTGATCGGGACGGTCGTCGTCGCCCTCATCGGGCTGATCGCGCTGCGCGTGTGGGGCCGGCGCCCCGCGCTGATCGCCGCGGCGGTCGCGGCTGTCTATCCGCCCCTGATCCTCGCCGGGACCTCGCTGCTCACCGAGCCGCTGTTCACCGCCCTGCTGCTCGGCGGGGTGCTGGCGCTGCTGCAGTACCGGCTCGGCGAGCCCCGTGCCCGGTGGCTCGTGCTCGCCGGCATCTGCGCCGGGCTTGCCACCCTGACCCGGGGCAACGGGCTGGCGGTAGTCGTCGCGCTGGCGCTCGGCGCGTGGTTCCTGCGCCCCCGCTTCGCCTTGAGGTCGCTGGCGGCACCGGCGATGGTGGTCGCGACGGCGGCGCTCGTGGTCGTCCCCTGGACGATCCGAAACGCGGTGGTGCTGGACGCCTTCGTTCCGGTGACCACGCAGACGGGCAGCGCGCTGGCGGGCATGTACAACGACGTCGCCGAGGAGCACGACTGGCGCTGGATCGGCCCGTGGGACGTGCCTGCCTACCGGTCGCTCTTCGAGGGGGAGCCGGTCGGCGAGGTCGAGCTCAACCGGCGGCTGACCGACCTCGGCACCGACTACGTCGTCGACCATCCGGGCGCGCTCGTCTCGGTCTCGTTCCGCAACACCCTGCGCGTGCTCGGCCTGCGCAACGCGGTCGCGCTCGAGCGCGAGAGCGCCGGCGTCCTCGGCCAGCCGCGCGACCTGGCCGAGGTGAGCGTCTACTCGTTCTGGTTGCTCGCCCTGCTCGCGGTCGCCGGCGCGTTCACCGGGCTGGCGCGGCGGATGCCGGCGTTCGTGTGGGCGATCGCCCCGATCCTGCTGGTGAGCGTGATCTTCGTCGGCGGCAACGCTCGCTACCGGGCGCCGATCGAGCCCGTCTTGATCCTGCTCGCGGCGGCGGCGCTCGACTCGGCCTGGGGGCGCTTGACCGCGAGCACGAAGACGGAATGGCCGACGGGGAACGAGACCCGTCTCAGCAGCACGAGCTCCGAGGCGAAGATCCGGTAGAGCGCCTCGTTGGCGAACCGCGGGACGGCGTGGGTGAGGTTGGTGGTCGGGTCGTCGGCGACGGGGAGCAGGCGCTCGCGCAGCTTCTTCGCCAGCACCAGCGGCAGGATGACGGGGAAGAGCAGCGTGTTGACGTAGGTGGCCTTGCGGAGCTCGAAGCCGGCGGCCTCGAGCTTCTCGCGCAGCTCGCCGCGGGTGTAGCGGCGCTGGTGATGCGCGACGCGGTCGTTGTTGGCGTAGAGGAAGTTGTAAGCGGGCCCCGAGATGGCGACGGCGCCGCCGGGGCGCAGCACGCGCTGTGCCTCGCGCAGCGCCGCAGTGTCGTCGTCGAGGTGCTCGAGGCAGTCGAAGAAGGTGACGAGCTCGAGGCTCTCGTCGGCGGCCGGCAGCTCGTAGGCGGAGGCCTGGTGGACCCGCTCGAAGCCGCGCCGGCGGCAGTGCTCGATCGCCTCCTCGAAGACGTCGATCCCGGTCACCGGGCCGTACCGCTCGAGCCCGGGCAGCATCGCGCCGTAGCCGCAGCCGACGTCGAGGCTCTCGATCGGGCGGTCGCGGGGGAGGAGCTCGTCGAGCATGCCGAAGTAGACCGCGCGCCGGCCGCGCAGCCACCAATGCGTCCGCTCGAGCCGCTCGAAGAGCTCGTAGGCGGCGGCGTCCACTACGTAGGCCGAGCGAGAACGATCATCTCGTCGAAGAAGTTGACGTAGGGGGCGCCAGGTAGCCGGGCCAGTGGCGCCAGCGCTTTCGCGAGCGCCGGGTGCACCCGTCCCGCGCGCTCGGCGATGAAGTCGAAGCCCACGTGCTTGCCCGCGCGCTTCGCGGTCAGCGAGACAGGTGCGAAGCCGCCGGCGTCGAGCAGCCGCCCGGCGGTCGCGGGCGAGAAGTGCCAGAGGTGCTCGACCTGCTTGAAGTGCTGCCAGCGGCGTCCCATCAGCCGGGCGAAGCGGCTCTCGACGTTCTGCGTCTCGATCAGCAGCAGACCGTGGGGCTTGAGCAGCCGGTGGGCATCGTGCAGCGCGCCGACCGGGTCCGGGAGGTGCTCGACCACGTCCCAGAACGTGATCAGGTCGAAGCTCGCCTCGTCGTAGGGTGCGTCGAACAGCGTGCCGTGGTGTACCCGCCCGCCCCCGAGCCGGCGCCCCGCCTCGGCAGCCATCGGGCCCGAGACCTCGATTCCCCAGACGTCGAAGCCACGCTCGCGCATGAGCTCGGCGAAGAAGCCCGCGGCGCAGCCGACATCCAGGATCCTCGCCCCGGGCCGCAGCCGCCCGTCGAGGATCTTCGCCCGCCGCTCGTACGTGCGGCGCCAGTTGGCCTCCTCGCCGCGGTAGTCGGTGTAGCCGTAGCTCCTCGCTTCCGGCGAGTGCCAGTAGCGCTCGCCGTAGACCTCCGGCAGGCGGTCGGCGGCGACTCGCGGCGAGACGAAGACCAGCCCGCAGCCGGTGCACTCGACGACGGCGAAGGGGGGATCGGCGAAGCGCCGCTGCACCGGCACGCCGGCCGGGCAGAACAGGCAGGTCACTTCCTCGAGCTCGGCACCCGCCGGCAAGCCGACGTGCGTGGCCTCAGCCGAAGTAGCCACTTCCGGTCGCGACCTCGGCGTGGTCGACCGCCGCGGCGTCGTCGAGCAGCCGCCCCGCCGCCGCCAGGCCCATCTCCATCGAGTGGTCCATGTTGTTGTACTTGAAGCGACCCTGCCGGCCGGTGGAGATCAGGTTGGCGAAGGAGTCGACGAAGCCGAGCACGGTCTCGACGTGGGGGCGGTACTCGAGTCCGTAGAGCGGATAGGCGTGCTCGAGGTTGTGGACATGGCTGTCGAGCACCTCCTCGCGCCGCACGAGTCCGAGCTGCTCGAGGTCACGGATCACGACCTCGGTCGCCTCCTCGCGACCCATGTCCCAGACCTCGTCGTCCTTGAAGCAGGTGATCTCACAGCAGAGCACGGTCCGGCCGGGCGGGACGGTGGTGGGGTTGAAGTTCTTCACCTCGCTGAGCCGGTGGGTGCGCAGCTCCTTGTCGGGGATGTACATCCAGTGGTCGTGGGTGATCCGGTCCCGGCCGATCTCGAGGAAGACGAACTTGATCGCCTTGTAGGCGAGGCTGTCGTTGGCGCGGGCGACCTCGGGGGGCGGCGGGGGGTCCAGGTAGCGCACGAGGGACGTGCACGGGATCGTCGAGACGAGCCGCGCGCAGTCGTCGGTGCGCCGCCTGCCGTCGTGCGTGAAGGTGATCGCGACGACCTCGGAGTCCTCGTGGTGGACTCCCTCGATCTCGACCCCGGTCAGGACCTCGCCGCCCAGGCGCTCGATCTCGGCCCGGTAGCGCTCGGCGATCTCGCCGATCCCGCCGCGCTTCGGATACCAGAAGCTCTTCACCTCCTCGGGGGTCGGCTCGCCCTCGTAGCGGTGCAGGAGCGTTCGGCGCACGGCGTCCATCAGCGACGGCAGCGAGATCCGCTGCGAGGCCCAGTCGGCCGAGATTTGGCTGGCGCTCATGCCCCAGGCCTTCTCGGTGTAGGTCCCGAAGAAGACCTTGTAGACGGTGTTGCCGAACCGCTTGCGGGTCCAGTTCTCGAAGTTGTCGTCGGGGATCGGCTTGATCCGGTTGCGGATCCTGATCGCGAAGTAGTCGACGAAGGCCCGCACGAGGACCCACGGCGGCAGGTTGCGGACCACGTTGCCGGTCTCCAGCGGATAATTGAAGTAGCGCTTGTAGAGGAAGATCCGCGAGAGCCGCTCGAGCGTGGTCAGGTTGCCGGCCATGAGCCGCTCGAGATGGGCGATCAGCGCCGGGTTCTTGGAGTGCCAGCGGTGCGGGCCGCAGTCGTGGGTCATGTCCTTCCAGCGAAACGAGCGCGCGCAGCCGCCGATCACCTCGTCGTGCTCGAGCACCACCACCCGCGCGCCGCCCTCGGCAAGCCGCCAGGCGCAGGAGAGGCCCGCGAGCCCGGCGCCCAGCACGTATGTCGGCGACGCTTCTGTATCGAGCTCCGGCGCCAAGGTCGTGGGACCGTAGCTGCCGGGGGCGCCGGTTGACCGCTGTTATCATCGCCCGGACCTCGGTTTGCGAGGTCGCAGAGGCGCATAGAGCGACTTTTTCGGCCCCCGCGAGGGGGTTTTTTCGTCCGCGAACAGGCATAGGGTTTGACGATGGAAGTAGAGATCGGGCGCGGTAAGAAGGGCAGGCGCGCGTACGGGTTCGACGACATCGCGATCGTGCCGTCGCGCAGGACCCGCGACCCCGACGACGTCGACATCTCCTGGACCCTCGGCCCGTACCGGTTCGAGCTGCCGCTGCTGGCCTCGGCGATGGACGGCGTGGTCAGCCCGCAGACCGCGATCGCTCTCAACAAGCTCGGCGGCCTCGGGGTGCTCAACCTCGAGGGGATCTGGAGCCGCTACGAGGACGCCGAGGAGAAGCTGATGGAGATCGCCGCCGCTGCTCCGGCGCAGGCGACCCAGGTGATGCAGCAGGTCTACGAGGCGCCCGTGCAGCCGGAGCTGATGGCGAAGCGGATCGAGGAGATCAAGGCCGCCGGCGCGGTCGCGGCGGGCTCGCTGACGCCACAGCGCGTGCGCGACAACTACGAGCTCGCGCTCGAGGCGGGCCTCGACATCCTCGTGATCCAGGGCACGGTGATCTCGGCGGAGCACGTCTCCTCGAAGTCCGAGCCGCTCAACCTCAAGCAGTTCATCGGCGAGGTCCCGGTGCCGACGATCGTCGGCGGCTGCGCCTCCTACGCGACCGGGCTGCACCTCATGCGCACCGGTGCCGAGGGCGTGCTCGTCGGCGTCGGGCCGGGGGCGGCGTGCACGACGCGCGGGGTGCTCGGCCTCGGCGTCCCCCAGGCGACCGCGATCGCCGACGTGGCGGCGGCCCGCGCCCAGCACATGCTCGAGACTGGCGAGTACTGCAACGTGATCGCCGACGGCGGCATGCGCACCGGCGGCGACGTCTCCAAGGCGATCGCCTGCGGCGCCGACGCGGTGATGATCGGCTCGCCGCTGGCGCGCGCCAAGGAGGCCCCCGGCCGCGGCTTTCACTGGGGCATGGCCACCTTCCATCCCTCGCTGCCGCGCGGAACCCGGGTCGCCACCACCCAGGACGGCGCGCTCGAGGAGATCCTGCTCGGCCCCGCGACCGAGAACGACGGCACCTTCAACCTGATGGGCGCCCTGCGGACCTCGATGGCCACCTGCGGCTACGAGGACATCCGCGACTTCCAGCGCGCCGAGGTGATGGTCGCGCCCTCGCTTCAGACCGAGGGCAAGCAGCTTCAGCGCCAGCAGGAAGTGGGAATGGGATCCAACGGCAAGGCCCGGGTCTCCGCGGGAGTCGCAATCGACGATGACTGACGGGTCGCGGGTCGCCGAGGTCGCCGATACGGCCCCGGCTGCCCGCGAGCTTCCCGGCGAAGAGGTCGTCTCCGACGAGACGCTTCGGGTTCCGCCGCCCGAGACCGCGCACGAGGAGGTGCTCGTGCTCGACTTCGGCGGCCAGTACTCGCAGCTGATCGCGCGCCGGATCCGCGAGTGCGGCGTCTACGCCGAGCTGCTTCCGCACGACACCGACCTCCAGGCGATCCGCGAGCGGGCGCCCAAGGCGCTCGTGCTCTCGGGCGGGCCGGCGTCCGTCTATGCGCCCGGCGCGCCCAAGCTGCGCCGCGAGCTGCTCGAGCTCGGAGTCCCGGTGCTGGGCATCTGCTACGGCATGCAAGCGATGGTGCTCGAGCTCGGCGGCCGGGTCGAGGCGGCCGACGCGGGCGAGTTCGGCCGCACCGAGCTGACGCTCTCGGGCGAGGGCCGGTTGCTCGAGGGGCTCCCGCTCGAGCAGCAGTGCTGGATGAGCCACCGCGACTCGGTCTTCGAGGCGCCTGAGGGCTTCACCGCACTCGCGGCCAGCCCCGGCTCGCCGGTGGCGGCGCTCGAGCACACAGAGAGGGCCCTCTACGGGATCCAGTTTCACCCCGAGGTCGTCCACACGCCCTACGGCCAGCAGGTGCTCGATCGCTTCCTGCGCGAGATCGCCGGCTGCGCGGCGAACTGGTCGCCGGCGTCGGTGATCGACGAGCAGGTCGAGCGGATCCGCGAGCAGGTCGGCGGCGCCGGCGTCATCTGCGGGCTCTCTGGCGGCGTCGACTCGGCGACGGCGGCGGCGCTCGTTCACCGTGCGATCGGCGACCAGCTCACCTGTGTGCTGGTCGACCACGGCCTGATGCGAAAGAACGAGGCCGAGCAGGTGGTCGCGGCGATGCGCGAGCTCGGCGTCAACCTGATCCACGTCGACGCCTCCAAGCGGTTCCTATCCAAGCTCGCCGGAGTCGACGACCCCGAGACCAAGCGCAAGATCATCGGCGAGGAGTTCATCCGCGTGTTCGAGGCCGAGGCCGAGAAGCTCACCGACGTGCGCTACCTGGTCCAGGGCACGCTGTATTCAGACGTGATCGAGTCCGGTGGCGACGGCAGGGCCGCCGACACGATCAAGTCGCACCACAACGTCGGCGGCCTGCCCGAGGAGCTCGGCTTCGACCTCGTCGAGCCGCTGCGGATGCTGTTCAAAGACGAGGTCCGCGAAGTCGCCGCCGAGCTCGGGCTCTCCGAGCGGGTCGTCTGGCGCCAGCCTTTTCCCGGCCCCGGCCTGGGCATCCGGATCGTCGGCGGCGAGGTCACCCGCGAGCGCCTCGACATCCTCCGCGACGCCGACGCGATCCTGCAGGAGGAGATCAAGGCGGCCGGCCTGTACCGCGAGCTGTGGCAGTCGTTCTGCGTGCTGCCCGTGGTCCGCTCGGTCGGAGTCCAGGGCGACGGCCGCACCTACGCCTACCCGATCGTGATCCGCGCCGTCACCTCAAAGGACGCGATGACCGCCGACTGGGCCCGCTTGCCCTACGACCTGCTCGAACGGGTCTCCAACCGGATCATCAACGAGGTCCCGCACGTCAACCGCGTCGCGCTCGACATCAGCTCGAAGCCCCCGGCGACGATCGAGTGGGAGTAGCGACGCGGGCGTAGCACTGAAACGCAAGGAAACCTGTCAGCGGTGTCGTAACAGGCTCGTACAATCAGATCGAGAAACACGGATGGCCCAGACCGATGGAAGCCTGGACCACCCTGACGACCGAGACCTCCGGCGGCCTGTCCTTTGGTGTCGGTCGCTCCTCACCGCACCCGGCTAGCCCGCCCCATGCGGGGCCGAGTCCATCGCGGCAAAGTCTTCGTTTGGCATCTATGCGGCGGTTGTCGCAGCCCCCTTGTCGCCGGAGCCGCCGACGGTGACCGTCCATTGCGGCAGGTAGTAGCGGCCGTCGTCGTCTTTCAGGAGCCGGCCCTGCCGCGCCATCTTGTTCATCGAGACGCTGAGCTGGTTGGCCGCGGCCGGGGTGTTCGGCAACCAGGCCCGCTGAACCGCAAGCTCGCGCGCCTCGCGGGGGAACAGACCCCTATCCGCGATCTCGAGAACGCGGGTGACGACCTGAGGCTTTGTCTTCGGTTGGTCCGGCGACCCGCCCCCGGTGAGGGCCGCGGTGTCGGACTCGGTGCCCTCGGCGCCGGCGCTGTTGACGCTCTCCGTTAAGCCCTTCAGGAACCCGATGATCTGGCTGTGCTGGTCGATCTCGCCTTGCAGCTCGAACAGGCGCTCGCGCAAAGCCACGAACTCGTCCAACCCATCCTCATGTGCCTGCTGCATTTTCTCGAGCTCGCGCTCGAAGCGCGGGAGGTCTTTCGCCGCTTGCCGGATCCACTTGGCGAACACGGGGTTGGAGATCTGAGCCATCGTCCGAGCATGTTAGCGCCTCTCAGGGCGGACCCGATGGGCTTGGGCAAAACAGCGTGTGCTTGGAAATTCCTGAGACGGTTGGCGTTCTGCGGAGCCGACCCTACCTAGCCTCTCCCGTCCCCGCTCGCGTTGCCAGTACCAGCATGCGATCCCGGAAGTCCGGGGTCCAGAGGCGGGCACCTAACCCCACCCGGCGGGCGGTCGCAGCGAGCCCCCGCCCAACCGCCGACTGATAGCCGCCGATGCGCCCGAGGTAGTAGCCGACGGTGAACGTCTTCGGCGCCGTCGTGATCCGCACGACCTCGTAGCCGTGGCGCTCGAGCATCGTGCGGATGCTGTCGGGGGTGAAATAGTGGACGTGGGTCGGGATCACCGACCACCAGCGCTTGCCCATCCGGCGAGCGAGCCGGCTGCCGGCGTTGGGGAGCGCCAGCGCCAGCACCCCCTCGGGCGAGAGCAGCTCGGTGATCCGGTCGAGCGCATCGCCCGCCCGCGGGAGGTGCTCGAGCACGTCGCCCATGAACACGGCGTCGAATGGCGTCTCGTCCAGGACGGCGTCGAAGAGACCGGATTGGCGCACGTCGAGCCCGAGCCGCTCGCGCGCGAACCGCGACGCGTAGAGGCTCGGCTCGACCCCCACCGCCACCCAGCCCCGATCCTGGGCTTCCGCCAGGAAGAACCCCACCCACGAGCCGAGGTCGAGCAGCGCTCCGGGCTCCACCTGGCTCTCGATCTCGTCGAGGATCGCGCGCGCGGTCGCCCGCTGGCCGGCCTCTTCCTCCACGTAAGCGCTGGACTCGGCCTCGGCGTATGCCTCCGAGAGGTCCTCCTCGGGCGGGAAGCGCTCGAGCTGCATGTGGCCGCAGTCGGCGCAGCGGACGATGTCGGCGAGCGCAGTGCCGTAGCGGTCGGTGTTCGGGATCAGGCCCTCCGGGCCGGCGTCGCCGGCCACCCGCAGGTGTGGTTCCAGCCGCCCGCCGCCACACGCAGCGCAGATCTCGACCATCGCGCGAGCCTAGTATTTCGCTTCGCGTGAACGGGGAGCGAGAAAGCGGTGGGCGCGAGCTGGGGCTGCTGAGCGTGGTCGCGCCCCTCTACAACGAGGAGCAGACGGTCGGCGAGCTTCACCGCCGGGTCGCGGCCGCGCTCGAGGGCCTCACCTTCGAGCTGCTGCTCGTCGACGACGGCAGCACCGACGAGACGCCGCGTCTGCTCGCCGTGCTCGCCGAGGCCGACCCCCGGGTGCGGGTCGTGACCCTGTCGCGCAACTTCGGCCACCAGGCGGCGCTGACCGCGGGCCTCGATCACGCGCTCGGAGACGCAACGGTGATGCTCGACGGCGACCTGCAGGACCCGCCCGAGCTGATTCCGGAGATGCTCGCCCGCTGGCGTGAGGGCTTCGACGTCGTCTACGCGGTGCGCCAGAAGCGCGCCGGCGAGACGCGAGCGAAGTTGACGACCGCGCGCTGGTTCTACCGCCTGTTCGGACGCGTCGCCCAGGTCGAGCTCGAGCCCGACGCCGGCGACTTCCGGCTACTCGACCGCACCGCGCTGGCCGCAATCGGCTCGATGCGCGAGCGCAGCCGGTTCCTGCGCGGGATGACCGTATGGGTCGGCTTCGAGCAGACCTCGGTCCCGTATGAGCGCGACGCGCGCTACGCGGGCGAGACCAAGTACCCCCTGCGCAAGATGCTGCGCTTCTCGCTCGACGCGATCTCGTCGTTCTCCAACACCCCGCTCCAGCTCGCCACCCTGCTCGGCTTCGTCTTCTCGCTGGTCGCGTTTCTGGCGATCCCGGTCGCGATCGGGTTCCGGATCGCGGGCGAGTTCGTGCCCGGGATCGCGACCGTGCTGCTGGTCGTGCTGCTGCTCGGCGGCATCCAGCTGATCACCGTCGGGATCATCGGCGAGTACCTGGGGCGCGTGTACGACGAGGTCAAGAACCGCCCGCTCTACATCGTCTCGGGCACGCGCAACATGGCCCCGGAGGAGCCCGGGGTCGAGCTCCGCCAGGAGCCGACCGCCCGCCGGTGAGGGTCGCGGTCGTCGGAGCCGGGGTCGCCGGCCTCGTCGCCGCCCACCGGCTGGGCGAGGCGGGGCACGAATGCGACGTCTACGAGCGCTGGCCGGGGCTCGGCGGCCAGGTGGCGACGCTCGACGTCGGCGACGGCCACCTGCTCGAGCGCTACTACCACCACCTGTTCACCAGCGATCGCCACATCATCGAGCTGCATCGCGAGCTCGGCCTCGGCGAGATCGAGTGGCTGCCGTCGAGCGTCGCCTTCTTCGCCGAGGGCGAGAGCCATCCGTTCACCGCACCGCTCGACCTGCTGCGCTTCAAGCCGCTCTCCGTACCCGCGCGAATCCGGATGGGGTTGGCGCTGCTTTGGCTTCAGCGCCGCTACCGCGACGCGGCGGCGCTGGAGGGGATCACCGCGCAGGAGTGGATTTCCAGGACGATGGGGCGCGAGGGCTGGGAGAAGCTCTGGGGTCCGTTGCTGCGCGGCAAGTTCGGCGACCGCGCCGGCGACATCACGATGTCATGGCTGTGGTCGAAGCTGATGGTGCGGCGTCAGATCAAGGGCGCCCAAGCGCGCAAGGAGCTGCTCGGCTATCCGCCCGGCGGCTTTCAGCCATTGCTCGACGCGCTGGCAGAGCGGATCCGCTCCCTCGGCGGCAGGGTGCTGATCGACCGCCCGGTGGCGCGCCTCGCGCGCGCCGGCGGCGGCTTCGAGGTCACGGCGGCCGCGCCCGCCTCGTTTCGCCGCGGCCACGACCCCCGCGAGTTCGAGCCTGACGGCGAGCCGGAGCGCTACGACGCCGTCGTCGCCACGGTCCCCAACGAGATTTTCACCGCGCTGCTCGAGCCCGGGCTCGCCGAGGAGGTCGGGCGTGACTACCTCGACCGCCTCGAGTCGATCGAGTACCACACGGCGCTCTGCGTGCTGCTCGAGCTCGACCGCGGTTTCACGCCCTTCTACTGGACCAACGTCGCCGACCCCGAGCTTCCCTTCGTCGGGCTGATCGAGCAGACCAACCTGATCGCGCCCGAGCGCTACGGAGGGCGGCGCTTCCTCTACGTCGCCAACTACGTCGCCGCCGGCGACCCGCTGCTCGAGCTCGACTACGAGGAGCTGTTCGCCGTCTACGAGCCGGGACTGCGCAAGGTCAACCCCCGATTCGAGCGGGCATGGGTGAAGCGGTTCTGGGTCTTTCGCGAGCCGGCCGCGCAGCCGATCGTCGACGTCGGCTACCGCGAGCGGATCGCGCCGCTGCGCACCGGCGCCGACGGCCTGGTGCTCGCCAACACGACCCAGATCTACCCCGAGGACCGCGGCACCAACTACAGCGTCCGGCTGGGCGAGCAGGCGGCCCGCGCGCTCACCGCTTAGTCCGGCTTGCGCAGGCCGACCGCGATGCTCGCGGTGCGGCCGGTGACCCGCTTGAGCACGACGTCTGCGACGGTGAACGCCGACTGCAGCACGAAGCTGCGCAGAGTCGGGTCGAAGATCGCCACCGGCGGAAACGCGCGATCGGGCCAGCGCCGATTCGGAAACCGCGCGCTGAGCCAGGAGTGCGCGCTCCAGACCCAGAAGATCGGGTTCGGCTGGTACTCGACGAAATCGGTTTCGAGCCCGGTTGACCCGGCCAGCTCGCGCAGCGTCGGCTCGTCGTAGAGCGTCCAGTGCCGGGGGAAGTGGTTGCCGCCCCAGTGGCCGCGCAGCCGGCGCGCGTCGGCCGAGTCCCAGTTCGGAGTTGCGACCACGAACAGGCCGCCGGGCGCGAGCAGCTCGGCGGCGCGCCGCGCGAAGCCCTCGGGATCGTCGACGTGCTCGATCACGTGGTAGGCGAGGATCAGGTCGAAGCCGCCCGGCTCGAGCTCGGTGTCGGTCTCGAACCTGCCGGCGACGACGCGGTGGCCGCGGCGGCTCGCGATCGCCGCGGCGCGCTCGTCCATCTCGATCCCGTGCGTCTCGAGGCGGTCGCCGACCGCGCTGGCCCGATACCAGTCGAGCAACCGGCCGTCGGCGCAGCCGACGTCGAGCACGCGAATCGCCCCCTCCGTGCCAAGCCGCTCGACGAGGCCGACCAGCCGCCGCTGGTACATCCGCATCTTGATCCGGTCGACGAAGCCAGGCGCGCCATCGGCGTCCTTCGAGACGAGGTTGTAGGCGTAGTAGCCAGGCGGGTAGATGCGGCCGAGCTCGCTCACGTCGGGCCGCGGGTTGAGCCGCACCAGCCCGCAGGCGGTGCAGCGGACGAAGTCGAACTCCTCGTCGGTCGTGTCGTCGTACTCGTGCTCGCGACCGCTCCACAGCGGAGCGGCGGCCGCGCGACCGCAGTGAGGGCACGCGGTCTCGACCTTTGCGATCAGTCGGAGAGCTCGCGCAGGTAGCGGCGGATCGCGGCGCCGTAGGACGGCCTCACGATGATCGCCGGGGCGTCGTCGCGGGCGGCGATCCGGTGCTGCAGCTCTGCCAGGCGCGGGGCGGGGACCGCCGGGAGGATGTGGTGCTCGGCGTGGTAGTTCATGTAATACGGCGCGACGAGCGCCCGCTCGAGCAGGTTGCTGCGAATCGTGATCAGTCGGTTGCCGTGGGTCTTCGTCTCCGAGTCGGTGATCGCGTGCTCGACAAAGCTCCGCAGCAGATGACAGAAGGCGGTCGCGGTCGCGAGCGGTGCGAGCCAGAGCGTCGGGTAGACCCACCAGGCGCAGGCGAGCGTCAGGCCGGCGGCGATCGCGCCCTGCACGACGACCAGCGAGATCAGGTCGGCACGGGCGCTCGACTGTCCGGGCTCGGTCCGCGCCCGCGGGCCCATCAGGACCATCCCCGCGTAGCCGCCGAGCAGCGCGCCGACGAAGTAGCGCGCCAGGCCGCTCCGGGTCTTCTTGTCCTTGCCCATGTGCAGCTCGCGGTCGGGATCCTCGGGCTTGCCGAGCAGCTGATGGTGGGAGAGGTGCCGGGCGCGCGCCGCCCCGAACGGCGAGCCGACCGGGGCCGCGCACAGGTACCTGCCGACGAGCTCGTTCATCCGCCGGCTCGGCAGGAACTTGCGGTGCACCGCTTCGTGCTCGCAGTTGAGCAGCGCCTGCTGGCGCGAGGAGACGACCAGGAAGGCGAGCGCGAACGTGTACCAGGCGGGATGGACCCAGAACACCGCGATCGCCGCGAGCGCGACGAGCCAGGCGAGCGCCAGGTAGCCGAGGTTGAAGGCGACGACGCTGCGTGAGAGCTTGGTCAGCTCGCCGGCTTCGTGCGCGATCGAGCGACCCCGCGGTGGCCGTGCCGGGCGCTCCCGGATCGGAGGGTTGGCGGTGCTCACGAGCGCAGCGAATGTAGCAATGCCCTAGGCCCTAGCCGATCTCGTCGACGGCCGCGAGCCGCGCTTCGATCTCGTGCGCCGAGCCTGGCTCGACCGCATCGGCCGCCAGCGGATGCGGGCGCAGGTACAGGAGCCCGAGCAGCCCGGCGAGCAGCGCTGCGGAGCCGGCGAAGCCGACCTCGACCGTGCGGTAGGCGTCGAGCGGCGAGACGAGGTTGAAGATCACGAACGCGGCCGCGCAGGTGACCCAGGGGATCGCCGCGCGGCGCGCCTGACCCTGCGCGAGCGCCGCCTGGTTGAGCGCGGCGGCGGAGAGATAGAAGCCCATGCCGACGGCGACGATCGCGAGCCCGACGCGGTCGTAGGTGAACTTGTCGCCGAAGGCGATCTGCATCGCCTGCGGGCCGACGAGCAGAACGCCGACAGTCACGAGGGCCGCGAACGCGGCGATCGTCAGGAGCGTCGTGTTCACCGACATCCGGAACGCGTCCTGGCCGCTGGCGTCACCGCGCGTTCGCAGCCGGGTCAGGTGCGGCAGCAGGCTCGCCGCGATCGCCTGGAACAGCACCAGCGGAGCGCGGGCGACCATCAGCACGTTGAAGATGAAGCCGGCCGCGGCTGCGCCCTCGGTGGCGCGGACGAACAGCGCCCCGGAGCTGATCAGCACCTGCTCCGAGAGCATCATCAACAGCACCGCGGCGGCGAAGACGCCGCCGTGCGTGAGGCTGAACTCCGGCTCGGCGGTCACACCCGGGTTGATCGCCGGCACCTCGCCCGTGTCGTGCGAGGAGCGCCGGCGCAGCGCGAACGGCATGACCAGGAGTCCCGCGACGGGCGCGATCGCGATGCTGATCGCGACGAACTCCTCGCTGGTGGCGATGCCGAGCGCGAGCGCGATCGCGAACACCACCCGAGAGCTGCTCTCGATCAGAAGCAGCGCCGAGTAGAGGCCGAACTGCCGCCGCCCGGCGAGAAACCCGCGGGCGAAGTAGGCGGCCCCGAACCCGGTCAGGGCGGCGAGCAGAACCCAGTAGAGCGTCTCGTTGCCGCTCAGCAGCTCGTCCTCGATCGGACTTCGCAGCGCCAGCAACAGGGCCAGCGCGAAAACGGTCAGCCCGGCCTGGATCCCGGCGGCGACCTTGAGCACGTGGCCGGTGCTCTCGCCGAGCTGCTCGTGCTCGGCCAGCGAGCGCGAGAGCAGCTGCTCGATCGGCCGGAACAGGGTTGCGCCGACGACGAAGACGATCGACCACAGCACGACGATCTCGCCGTACTCGTCCTTGGAGAGGTTGTGCGAGGCGACCGCAAAGAACAGGTAGATGAGAAACCCGGCGGCGCCGAGGGCAAGGGTGAGCAGGCCGGCGGAGCGGCCGTATCGGCGGGTTTCGGCTGCGGCTTGATCCCTGCTGTTCATCGCGCTCACGGTACTTCGTTGCCCCGCTAGGAGAACACGTCCCAGGCGCGCAGTAGCGGTGCCGGGTCCTGCGGCGATCCGCGGCGGTAGCCCTGCGGCCAGAGCTCGAAATGAAGCTGGCAGAACTCGTCGCGCGCATTGCCCGTCTTGCCGACCTCGCCGAGCCGCTGACCGGTCCGCACGCGCTCGCCGTCGCGCAGCGGCGTCGGCGCCTGCAGGTGCGCGTAGAAGTAGTCGCGCCGGGTGGCGAGCCCGTCGATCAGCGCCCAGTAGCCGTACAGCTCGTCGCTGTAGCCCGTGGCCTGCACGCGCCCGCCTCTGGCGGCGACAAGCGGGGTCCCGCAGGCCGCCGGCAGGTCTTGGCCCTCGTGCACGCGGCCGCCGCTGCGCGGCTCACCGAACGGATCGCCGTAGACGTGGTCGCCGTCGACTGGGAAGCGGTGATCGTGAAACTCGAACCGGCCCGCGACCGCGCCGCGATGGCCTACGGGCCCGACCCGGAACAGATACTCGCCGTCGGCGGGAACGCCGCCGTCGCCGCGGCGCCCGTCCCAGCGCCGGACGTGCTCGCCCGGGCGGACGTCGCGCTCGAGCCAGTGGCGGACGGGCCTGCCGCCGGCGCCCACGACCCGGACCGACAGGTCGATTGGCCGCTCGGCGCCGAAGCGGTAGCGGAGCCTGATCGGGCGCTGGCCGTCGAAGAACGCCTCGCGGGGAGCCGCGTGGGAGGCGATGAGCTCGAAGCCGGCGCCAGTCGGTCTCGGCGCGGCCGCCGCGACCGTGACGACGATCAGCGCGCAGGCGCTACTCGCGAGCGGCGCCAGCCGCCGGGTCAGCTCCAGCGGTCCCAGGTCTTCAGCAGGATCGCGACCGACGGCAGCGCGTGGCCGCCGTCGTAGTAGCCAGGTGCCGACCAGGCCTCGAAGTGAAGGTGACAGCCCGATGCGTTGCCGCTCTGGCCGACGACGCCGATCCGGTCGCCGGTGTGGACCCTGTCGCCGCGTCGCAGCGGCGAACGCTGCGCCAGGTGCGCGTACATGAAGTCCATGCCGGTGCCCTTGCCGTCGATCACCAGGTAGTTGCCGGCCGCGGAGTGGCTGTCGTTGAGCTTCACGCGACCGCCGCGGGCGGCGAGCAGCGCGGTGCCGCACTTGGCGAACACGTCCTGGCCCTCGTGGTCGCGGCCGGCTCCGAAACCGTCGCCGTAGCTGTGGCGGCCGGCAATCGGGAAGCGGTAGCGGTGATAGCCGAAGCCCGACTGATGGGTCGCCTCGGCCTTGCCGCCGGCCAGGCTGCCGATCCGGAACATGTAGTCGCCGTTGGGAGCCGCCGCGCCGGCGTCGGTGCGGCCGTCCCACGTCGCGACGTTGCGGTCGTTCGGCGTCGCGTTGCGCTCGACCCACGAGGCGACCGTCGCGCGGGTGCCACGGTCGACGACCTCGATCCTGACGTCGATCGACCCGGACCCCTGGAAGAGGTAGGCCACGCTGGGGGGCATGGCGCCGTCGTAGAAGGTGTTGCGGGGAGTGGCGGTCGCCGAGCTCAGCTTGAACGACCCGCCATCCGGAATCTGGCTCTCGGGGACGATCTCGAGCGGCTTGCCGCGAGGTGTCTCGGCCTCCGCGCCGGGGGCGCTGACCTGGACCGTCCCGGTGGCCGCGCCGTCGGGGACCTTCGCCTCGACTTCGCCGGAGGCTTGGCTGCTGGGCTCGACCGCGATCCGACTGCCCTCACCGGCGAACCTGACCTCCTCGACGTCGTCGAGGTTGCTTCCGCTCAGGCGCACCATCGAGCCTTCGGTCGCCTTGCGCTCGCCGGCGCACTTCTCGATGCAGGTCACGTCGGTGAGCTCGGCTGGGTCCGACGGGGTGATCCCGCCTCCGCTCGAGCCCCCGGCGACCCCGGCGCCCAGCGACATGGTCGCTGCCCCAACCGCGATCCCGATCAGTTTTCTCCAGCCGCGGCGCCCGCGCGTCGCTGCCCCCATCGACTATTCGCCTCTCTATCTCGAGCCTGCGGGGTTAGCTGTCGGGCTCGCGCCGAAAGAGCGGCGCTACGTACGTGCTGTCCGATTCGCCCCGGGCGCGGTGAAAACACCGCGCCATCTGGTTCCCCCGCTCCCACCGGCGTGCCGGCGGGATTCGGCAGGCGTTTTCAGCGGCGGCAGTATATCCACGCGTCCGGCGCCGCTACCCCGCTTACCCTCGTGCCCTCTATCATCAACCGGCCGCGCGTGCCGGCCGTCGCCGCAGCGCGGCTTTCGCGCGTATCGCGACCATCGGCATGAAGACCTACGTAGCCACACCCCTAAATCGCCAGCGCGACTGGTACGTGATCGACGCCGAGGGCAAGACCCTGGGCCGGCTCGCGACCCAGATCGCCGACCTGCTGCGGGGCAAGCGCAAGCCGGAGTACACGCCGCACTGCGACACCGGCGACTTCGTCGTCGTCGTCAACGCCGAGAAGATCGTGGTGACCGGCAACAAGCGCACCGACAAGATCTACTACCGCCACAGTGGCTATCCGGGCGGGATCCGCTCGCGGACGCTCGGCGAGATGCTCGACCGGCGCCCCGAAGAGGTGATCCGCAAGGCGGTCGGCGGGATGTTGCCGCGCAACCGGCTCGCCCGCCAGCAGCTGACCAAGCTCAAGGTCTACGCCGGCCCCGAGCACCCGCACGCCGCACAGAAGCCCACGCCGATGGAGATCGAAACCTGATGACCGAAGAGCAGAACCGCAACGACGAGCCCGAGGCCACCGAGGACGAGCCCCAGGCCGAGGAGCCCGCCGCCGAGGAGCCTCAGGCCCAGGAGGCGCCCGCCGAAGAGCCCGAGGCCGCCGGCGAGCCGCCGGCCGAAGAGCCCGCGCCCGCCGAGGAGCCGGCCGCCGAAGAGCCGGCCGCCGAGGACGCCGAGCCGGCCCCCGCGGAGGGTGACGAGCGGGTTCGGGCCAAGGATCAGCCGCCCGGGGCCGAGCTCGAGCCGATCACGCTCGAGCCCGAGCGCGAGCTGAGCGCCGAGGAGCGCGCCCGGCTCGAGGCCGAAGCCGAGGAACGCGCCCGCCTGGAGGCCGAGGAGGAGGCCGGCGACGAGCCGGTCGCCCGCCGGGCTCCGCAGGTCGAGCTGCCTGCCGATGCGCTGATCCAGGCGACCGGCAAACGCAAGAGCTCGATCGCCCGGGTGGTGGTGCGGCCCGGCGGTGGCGGCTTCGAGGTCAACCGCCGGCCGCTCGACGAATACTTCCCGCGCCAGTACCTACAGACGCTCGCCCGCCAGCCGCTCGTGACGACCGGATACGAGTCGACCCTCGACGTCTCCGTCCGCGTCCATGGCGGTGGCATCGTCGGCCAGGCGGGCGCGGTCCGGCACGGAGTCGCCAAGGCGCTCACCGAGATCGACACCGAGCTGCGGCCCGAGCTCAAGCGACGCGGCCTGCTGACCCGCGACGCCCGCAAAAAGGAGCGCCGCAAGGCGGGGCTGAAGAAGGCCCGCAAGCGGCCGCAGTTCAGTAAGCGCTAAGCCACTTGGCGAAGAAGCTCTTTGGAACCGACGGCGTTCGCGGCGTGGCCGGCGAGCTGCTGACGGCCCAGCTTGCGCTTGCGCTCGGCCACGCCGCAGCGCGTCAGAGCCCGGCTCCGCGCCCACAGGTGCTGATCATCCGTGACACACGCGAGTCGGGACCGATGCTCGAGTCGGCGCTCGCCGCCGGCGTCGCCCAGGCCGGCGGCGAGGCCTTGATCGGCGGCGTACTGCCGACGCCGGCGGCCTCGATCCTCGTCCGCCGCCTCGGGCTCGACCTCGCCGCGGTGATCTCGGCCTCGCACAACCCCTGGCGCGACAACGGGATCAAGTTCTTCGGACCCGACGGGCGCAAGCTCGGCGACGCCGAGGAGGCGGCGATCGAGGCCGAGGTCGCCACGCTCGACGCCGACGCGACCGCTGCCGCCGAGGCGGAGACCGGTCGGGTGCGCGAGCTCGAGGGCGGTCGCGACGACTATCTGCGCGAGCTCGGTTCGGCCTTTCAGCTCGACCTCAGTGGCCTGAGGGTCGTGCTCGACTGCGCCAACGGCGCCACCTACCGCGCTGCGCCGGCGATCTTTCGCCGCCTGGGCGCCGAGGTCGGGGAGATGGCCACCGAGCCCGACGGGCGCAACATCAACGATGGCTGCGGTTCGACCCACCCGGAGTCGCTGGCCGAGCGGGTCCGCGAGCTCGGCGCCGCCGCCGGCTTCGCCTTCGACGGCGACGGCGACCGGGTCGTCGCGGTGGACTCCACCGGCACCGTCCGCGACGGCGATGAGCTGATCGCGCTCGCCGCCGGCCACCTGCGCGACACCGGAGCGTTGACAGGCGGGGTCGTCGTCACCGTGATGAGCAACTACGGATTCCACCAGGCGATGGACGCTGCCGGGATCGAGGTCGCGACCACCCAGGTCGGCGACCGCCATGTCTCGGCCGAGCTCGGCAGGCGTGGATGGACCCTCGGCGGCGAGCAGTCCGGCCACATCATCTGGACCGAGTACGCCTCGACCGGAGACGGGATCGCCTCGGCGCTGCTCACCCTGCGCGCCCTCGCCGGGCAAGACCTTGCCCTCGCGCGGCCGATGCAGCGCCTGCCCCAGGTGCTCGAGAACGTCGAGGTCGCCGACCGAGAGGCCATCGCCGACGCCGCGGCGGTCTGGGAGACCGTCGAGCGCGAGAACACCGCGCTCGAGGGCCGCGGCCGTGTACTCGTGCGGCCGTCGGGCACCGAACCGCTGGTCAGGGTGATGGTCGAAGCGCCCGAGCAGGCCGAGGCCGACGAGGTCTGCCGCCGCTTGGTCGCGACCGTCCGCGACGAGCTCGGTTAGCTGCGGGCCACCCGGCTGGCGGTACCCTGACCGTCTCTCATGTGCGGAATCGTCGGCTATGTAGGCAAGCGTCCCTGCCGGGACCTGCTGATCGCGGGGCTGGAGAAGCTCGAGTACCGCGGCTATGACTCGGCGGGGATCTCGCTGCTCGCCGACGGCGAGATCGACACGGTGCGGGCGGTCGGCAACCTCTCGAACCTGCGCGAGGCAGTGGGGCTCGACTCGGACCAGACCGTCTCCTCCGGCGCCGTCGCTGTCGCCGCGCCGCCGGCGACGATCGGCCTGGGCCACACGCGCTGGGCAACGCACGGGCGGGTCACCGAGGAGAACGCCCACCCGCACGGCGATTGCGCCGACAGCGTCCACATCGTGCTCAACGGGATCGTCGAGAACCACGCCGAGCTGCGGCGCGACCTGACCGCCGAGGGACATACCTTCAGCTCCGAGACCGACGCCGAGATCGTCGCTCACCTGATCGAAAGGAACTACGAGGGCGACCTGACCGAGGCCGTGCGCGCCTCGTTCGCCGAGATGCGCGGCCACTACGCCTTCGTCGCGATGCACGCCGAGCACCCCGAGACGCTCGTCGCCGCGCGCCAGGAGTGCCCACTGATCGTCGGCCTGGGCGATGGCGAGACCTTCGTCGCCTCGGCGATCCCCGCCTTCCTCGCCGAGACGCGCACGGCGCTCGGCCTGAAGAGCGGCGAGCTCGTCACGGTCGATCCGAGCGGCGCGCGGATCATCGACGTCGAGGGCCAGCCCATCGACCGCGACGTGATCGAGGTCACCTGGGACGAGGAAGCCGCCGAGAAGGGCGGCTATGAGACCTTCATGCTGAAGGAGATCCACGAGCAGGCCGACGCGGTCGCCGAGACGATCACCGACAGGCTCCCGTCGCTCGATGCCGTCGACCTTTCCGAGCTCGAGCTCTCCGAGGACTTCGTCAAGAGCATCCGCAGGATCGTGATCGTCGCCTGCGGCACGAGCTACCACGCCGGGCTCGTCGGCCGCTACTCGATCGAGCAGTGGGCGCGGGTCCCGGTCGAGATGGACATCGCCTCGGAGTACCGCTACCGCGATCCGGTGATCGCCTCAGACGACCTGGTGATCGGGATCACCCAGTCCGGCGAGACGGCCGACACGCTCGCCGCGATGCGGCTCGCGCGCGACCGCGGCGCGACCGTGCTCGCGGTCACCAACATCATGGGCAGCCAGGCGACCCGCGACGCCGACGCCGTGCTGCTCACCCGTGCCGGCCTGGAGATCGGCGTCGCGGCGACCAAGACCTTCACCGCCCAGGTGGCCACCATGTACCTGCTTGGGCTCTGGATCGCGCAGATCCGGGACACGCTGCCGTCCGACCGGATCGCCGAGCTGATCGCCGAGGTCAAGCGCCTGCCGAGCCGGATCCAGGAGACGCTGCTCGCCGTCGACGAGCCGGTCCAGGAGATCGCCCGCAGCCATCACGGCCACCGCTTCTTTCTCTTCCTCGGCCGCAACATCGGCCTGCCGGTCTGCCTCGAGGGGGCGCTGAAGCTGAAGGAGATCACCTACATCCCGACCGATGCCTACGCCGCGGGGGAGATGAAGCACGGGCCGATCGCGCTGCTCGACCAGGACACGCCCGTGGTCACCGTCGCAACCGACAGCCCCGTGCTCGACAAGGTGCTCTCCAACGTCGCCGAGGTTCGCGCCCGCGGCGCCGATGTGATCGCCGTCGCGACCGAGGGGAGCGATCACGTCGCCGAGGCCGCCGACCAATCCGTGTTCGTCCCGCGCACCGACTGGATCCTGCAGCCGATCCTCGCTGTGCTGCCGTTGCAGCTGCTCGCCTACCACATCGCCCGCATCAACGGGCTCAACGTCGACCAGCCGCGCAACCTCGCCAAGACCGTCACGGTCGAGTAGCAGCGGCTTGCGCGCTCGCCTGATTCAGATGGGGGCGGCGGTCGCATGCGCGGCCGGCCTCGCGCTCAGCGGCTGCGGAGGCGATGGCGCGGCCGGGGAGCTGGCCGCGGCGGTGCCTCCTGACGTACCGCTCTACGCCGAGGCCGTGATCCGCCCGGAGGGGGATCAGCGCGAGGCGATCGAGTCGCTGAGCGAGCAGCTCGCCGGCATCGACGATCCCGGCGCGCGGCTGATCGGGGAGCTCGATCGGGCGCTGGCCGAGGAACCTGGCGATTTCACCTACGAGGAAGACATCGAGCCATGGCTCGGCGAGCGCGGCGCCGTCTTCGTGCGGTCGTTCCGGGGCGAGGCGATGGAGCCCGATGCGGCCGTGATCGTGGAGGTGACCGACACCGGGGCGGCGCAGGAGTTCATCGACGCGGCCGCGGCCTCGGACCCCGAGAACGCCGGGGAGGAGCGCAGCTACCGCGACGTCGAGTACCGCACGACCGACGATGCGGCCGTCGGCCTGATCGGAGACACGCTCGTCGTCGGGACCGAGGCGTCGTTCAAGGTCGCGGTCGACGCCAGCGAGGGCGAGTCGCTGGCGGAAAGCGAGGAGTTCACGCGCCGCATTGAGCCGCTCGCCGACGACCGTCTCGCGACCGTCTACCTCGACCCCGCGGCGGCGATCGAGGCCGCGATCAGCGCGGGCGACGTAGATCACGAGGCCGCCAGGCTCGCCGAGCCGCTCCTCGGAGGCGCCCTGTCGGATCCGGTGACGCTCGGCTTGGTGGCCAGCGAGGACGCCGCGACGCTCGACGTCGTCGGCACCGTCGACGGCGCCCATCCCGCCGCCGGCGACGGCAGCTTGGTGGAGAACCTGCCGAGCGGCTCCTGGCTTGCGGTCGGCGCCTCCGACCTCGGGCCGGCGGTCGAGCGCTGGCTCGATCAGCTCGCCAACAGCGGCATCCCCGGTGCCGAGGCGCTCGAGCGCAGGATCAAGGCCGAGACAGGGCTCGATCTGCGGCGCGACGTCACGCCCTGGCTCGGCGACGCCGCCGCGTTCATCAGCGGCACCGGCGTGCCGGGCATGGCCTTCGGCCTCGTCGCCGAGACCACCGATCCCGAAGGGCCGCGGAAGCTGGTCGAGACCGTGCAGAGGCTGGCCGAGGCCGACTCTGGGCTGCGCTCGGCGGCGCCTCCGCCGGGCGCCGATTACGGGTTCTCGCTCGGCATCCCCGGCATCGGCGCCGGGGCCGAGGTGGGCGTGGTGGGAGACCGGCTGGCCGCGGCCCTCGCGACGTCGATCGAGCAGGTGCTCGAACCGGACGAGACGCTGGCCGGCGACGATCGCTTCCAGGAGGCAGCCGAGCCGCTCGGCGAGGACTTTCCGCCGAGCCTGTTCCTGGACATCCAGCAGGGATTCGCGCTCGCCGAGCTTGGCGCGGACGCCGACAGCCCCGACTACGACGCGGCGCGGCCGTATGTCGAGAAGCTGGGCTCGCTGGTCGGCGGGGCGAGGGTCGAGGACGGCCTCCTCGTCTCGCGGCTGATCGTGACCCTGGCCCAGTAGCGTCTTCCCTGGCCCAGTAGCGTCTTCTTTGTGAGCGCCGCGCCGGGAATCGGCATCGACGTGATCGAGATCGCGCGCCTCGAGCGCGCCCTCGAGCGGCGGCCACGCCTGCGCGAGCGGATCTTCAGCCCGGCCGAGATCGAGCATGCGAGCGCGCATCGCCGCCCGGCGCGCCGACTGGCCGCCCGGTTCGCGGCGAAAGAGGCGGCGTTGAAGGCGCTCGGGATCGGCGGCCTGCGTCTGCACGAGGTCGAGGTCGTAGGCGGTGGAGACGAGCCACCGCGGTTGGTCCTCCATGGCGACACGGGCGCGGTTGCCCGCCGGCAGGGCGTCGAGCTAGCTGTCTCGCTCAGCCACGAGCGCGAGGTCGCGGTGGCCGTGGTGATCGGCCGGCCCGGGCCGAACGCGGAGACCGGTTGATGGACGGCTGGCTCGACCCGCTGCACGACGCGGCCTCGATGCGCGCGGTCGACGCGTGGGCGATCGAGGAGCGGGGGGTTCCCTCGCTGGAGCTGATGGAGGCGGCGGGCCGAGCGGTCGCCGAGGCGACCCTGGAGCTCGGGAGCGACGGACCCGTGCGCGTCGTCTGCGGCAAGGGCAACAACGGAGGCGACGGCCTGGTCGCCGCGCGCCACCTGGCGACCGCGGGTCTGGAGGTCGAGGTGCTGCTGCTGGCGCCCGCCGGCGAGCTCTCCGACGACGCCGCCGCCAACCTCGAGCGCTTCGAAGGCACCGTCAAGCAGCTCGGCGAAGGCGCCGGCGATCTCAAGGGTTCGGGCGCGATCGTCGACGCGATCTTCGGTACCGGCTTCGAGGGCTCCCCTCATGGCGACGCGGCAGGGGCGATCGAGGCGATCAACGCCTGCGAGGCGGCGGTCATCGCCGCCGACATCGCTTCGGGCGTCGACGCGTCCACCGGCGAGGTCGCCGGGGTCGCGGTCGAGGCCGCGATCACCGTCAGCTTCCACGCCGCCAAGCTCGGACACTGGATCGCGCCCGGCAAGCGGCACCGGGGCGAGTTGCGGGTGGCGGCGATCGGGATCCCCGACGACGCTCCCGGCGAGCCTGCCGGCGGCCTGATCACCGAGCGCGCGCTCGCAGCGCTTCCCCGCCGCGACGCCGACTCGACCAAGTTCACCTCCGGCCAGGTGCTGATCGTCGGCGGCTCGCGCGGGCTGACCGGTGCCGTATGCATGGCCGCCGAGGCGGCCGCTCGGGCCGGCGCCGGCTACGCCACCGTCGCGGTCCCGGCCGAGCTCGAGCAGATCTTCGAGGTCAAGCTGACCGAGGTGATGTCGATCGGATGTCCGAGCGAGGACGGCCGCCTGTCGGCGGACGCCGCCGAGCGGATTGTCGATGCCGCCGAACGCGCCGCGGCGGTCGTCGTCGGCCCCGGCCTCGGCCGGGGGGCGGATTCGACGGCGCTCGTGAAGGAGCTGGTAGGCGGAATCCAGGCGCCGGTGGTTATCGATGCCGACGGGTTGAACGCGCTCGCGGGCAAGCTCGACGCGCTCGGCGGCCGGCCCGGGTCGACGGTGCTGACGCCGCACGCCGGCGAGCTCGGCCGCCTGCTCGACACCGACTCCGCCGCCGTCGGCCGTCACCGCCTCGCCTGTGCCCGCGCCGCCGCCGAAGGATCGGGCGCAATAGTCGTCCTGAAGGGCGACGACTCGATCGTCGTCGGCCCCGATGGCGAGCCCGCGATCAACGGGCTCGACAGCCCCGCGCTGGCGACCGCCGGCACCGGCGACGTGCTGAGCGGGATGATCGCCGCGCTGCTCGCCCGCGGGCTCGAGCCGCGGCTGGCGGCCGCCGCCGCGGTGCACGTACACGCTCGC
>DAIRGH010000099.1:0-10639 GCA_036794585.1 Solirubrobacterales bacterium
ATCGACGCCGGCGCCGACCTCGCGCCCCCCGGGGCGCGCCTGTTCGCGCTCGGGGGCCTGCGCCCCCTGCCGGTCTCGGCAAAGGAGGCGCGCCAGGCCTTGCGGATGCACGGCATCGAGCCGGCCGCCGCCGCCGAGGAACGCCCGGAGCGGCCTACGGATGCCGACCTGCAGCCCGCGGCGCTCGCGGCTCGCGACCTCTGGGTCGAGCTCGATGCCGGTACCGGTCCCCGCGAGGTCCTGCGCGGGCTCGAGCTCCGGGTCGGTGCCGGCGAGACGGTGGCGCTGATGGGTCGCAACGGCGCCGGCAAGAGCACCCTGCTGCGCGCGGCCGCCGGCGCCATCGATCCGGCCCGGGGAACGGTCGACGCCCCGCGCGGCTGCGCGCTGCTGCCGCAGAGCCCGGCCGACATGTTCGTGCGCGAGCGCGTCGCCGACGAGCTCCCGGGGACGGCCGGCGCTCGGGCGCTCGCCACGGTGGGACTGGAGTGGGCGGCCGAGGCCGACCCGCGCGACCTCTCGGGCGGAGAGCGCGAGCGGCTCGCGCTGGCGATCGTGATGGCCGGCCGGGCCGGTGGCGAGCGACCCGGGATCGTCTGCCTCGACGAGCCGACCCGGGGGATGGATCAGCGGCGCAAGCTGGAGCTGATCGAATGGCTGGACGAGCTGGCGCTCGCCGGCGGCGCCGTGCTGGTCGCAACCCACGACGTCGAGTTCGCGGCGCGGTTTGCGGAGCGGGTGCTGCTGCTCGGCGACGGGGAGCTGATAGCCGACGGCCCGGCCGCCGAGATCCTCTCCGGCGGCTGGTACTTCGCGACCGAGGTGGCGCGGATTCTGGGCGGTGGCGGCCCGATCACGCCCGAGGGCGGCGCGCACATGCTGCGGCGGGCAAAGAGCGCGCCGGAGGCGTTTCCGTCATGAGCTGGCAGCTCGCGGCTTTCACTCTGCTGGGGCTGGTCCTGGTGGGCGGGTTCGTCTGGTACGAGCGCGCACATCCCCCGGCGCGGCTGGTCGCGCTGGTCGCGGCGCTGGCGGCGCTCGCCGTCGCCGGCCGGCTGGTGCTGGCGCCCGTGCCGAACGTCGTCGCGACGACTGATATCGCGTTGATCACGGGTTACGCGCTCGGCCCCGCGCCCGGCTTCGCCGTCGGCGCGCTGGCGGCGCCGATCTCCAACATCTGGCTCGGCCAGGGCCCGTGGACGGCGTGGCAGATGGCCGGCTGGGGGCTGGCCGGTCTTGGCGGCGCGTGGCTCGCGGTGCTCACCGGCCGGCGACTGGGCCGACTCTGGCTCGCCGCCGCGTGCGGAGTGGCCGGCCTTGCCTACGGGGCCCTGCTCGACCTCTCGGTGATGGTCACCTACGGCGGCGAGCAGTCCCTGGACCGCTATCTCGCCCTGTCGGCCCGCGGGGTGCCGTTCAACGTCGCGCACGCGCTCGGCAACGTCGCCTTCGCGCTTGCCGCCGGGCCGGCGCTGGTGCGGATGATCTCCCGCTACCGCACCCGGCTCGAGTTCACCTGGCGCCCCGCGGGGGCTCTGCCCTTGGTCTTGGTCGCGGCGATCGCGGTGGGGCTCTCCGCCGGCACATCGGCGCGCGCCGCGCCGACCGCTGAAAGCTGGTTGGCCCAGCAGCAGAACAGCGATGGGGGGTTTGCGGCAAGCCCGGAGGTTGACTCGAACCCAGCAATGACCGGCTGGACGATGATGGGGCTCGAGGCGGCCGGGGTGAACCCGCTCGATGTGGGCCGCGGCGACAAGACGCCGGTGTCCTATCTGCGCTCCCAGGCCGACCGCCTGCGCTCGGTCAACGACCTAGAGCGCACGATCCTGGCGGTTGAAGGAGCGGGGGTCGACTCGCGGCGCTTCGCCGGCTCCGACCTGGTCGCCGAGCTGCGGTCTAAGCGCGATCGTGACGGGTCGGTGAGCGGGCAGGTCAACCTGACCGCGTTCTACGCGCTGGCAATGCGCTCCGCAGGGATCGATCCGGCTCGGCTCGGCCGGCCCTCGCGCTGGCTTCGCGAGGCGCAGAATCGCGACGGCGGCTGGGGCTACAACCCGGGCGCCCCGAGCGACCCCGACTCGACCGGCGCGGCGCTGCAGGCGCTCGCCGCGACGGGGTCCGGCGGGAAAACGACCGCCGCCGGGACTCGTTGGCTGCACCGCGCCCAGCGCGCCAACGGAGGCTGGGGCCTGGCGACCACCGGCGTCGTCAACGCTCAGTCGACCGCCTGGGCGGTGCAGGGGCTGGTCGCCGTCTCAGACGGGGGCGGCTCGCTGCGCGAAGGCTTGGGCTATCTCGAGCGGTTGCGCGCCTCCGACGGCCACTACCGCTACTCGAGCGCCAGCGACCAGACGCCGGTCTGGGTCACCGCCCAGGTCCTGCTCGCGGTCGAGCGCCAACCCCTCCCGCTCGCCGCGGTCGCACGCAAGCCGCCGCCGGAGCCGCGAGCGAGCGGCGACTCCGAGCCCGACGCCTCGTCGCCGCCAACGGGCACGGATGAGCCCGCCGGGGACGCCACGGCGCCGGGCCGGGGCGGCGGCCGGGGCAATGACGGCGGCGAGGGGCATCGCGGCGGCAAGCAGCGGAGAGAGCGGCCCGACGGCGGCGGGGGCAAGGACGCCGGCGGGGACCGCGGTAAGCCGGCCGGCACGACGACCGAGACCGAGCCACGCGCCTCTGCCAGAGCCGGCTGGACCGGCTATGCGTCCGCCGGGGCACCGACCACCGCGGTTACCGGAAGCGTTGGGGCGACGCCGGCGCGGGCGATCAAGCTCGGCGTCGGCGGGGCGATTCTCGGGCTCGCCGCGGGCGTGGCCTGGCTCCTTGTCCGCCGCCGGCACCCTGACTAACCCGCGAGGGGGCGAGCGCGCGCTAGGTTCTGGCGCATGGACGTCGCGACCGCTGTCCGCACGAGGCGCACCCACAAGGCCTACCGGCCCGAGCCCATCGATCGGGCGACGCTGGACGAGCTGCTCGACCTGGCGCGCTGGGCGCCGAATCATCACCTGACGAACCCGTGGAGGTTTCGCGTCGTCGGCCCCGAGGCGCTCGCACGATTGAAGGAGGCGGCCGGTCCCGAGGCGGCGGCAAAGCTCGACCGCGCGCCGACCCTGGTCGTCTGCTCCTGCATGCTCAGCGGTGAGCCCGTGCAGGACGAAGAGGACCTGCACGCGACCGCGATCGCCGCCTACATCGTCCTGCTCGGGGCGCACGCTCGCGGCCTCGGCGGCTACTGGCGCACGCCGGGAGTGCTGCGCACCGAGGAGGGGCGGGCGGCCGTCGCCCTCGGGCCCGACGAGCGCTTCGTCGCCCTCATCCACCTGGGCCATCCGTTCCAGGAAAAGCCCGCCCCCGAGCGGGAGCACACCGCGCACGTCGTCCAATACCTCGACTAGATGCTCTCCCGAGACGATGCGCTGAAGGCGGTCACCGGCGAACGCTTCGACGTCGCGGTGATCGGCGGCGGCATCACCGGCGCGGGGATCGCGCTCGACGCCGCCTCGCGCGGCTACTCGGTGGCGCTCGTCGAGCGCGACGACTACGCCGTCGGCACGTCGAGCCGCTCGTCGAAGATGGTCCACGGCGGTCTGCGCTATCTGCAGAACTTCGACCTCGGCCTGGTGCGCGAGGCGCTCCTCGAGCGCGCGCTGATGGTGCAGCTCGCGCCGCACCTCGTCTATCCGACCCCGTTCCTGGTCCCGACGCTGGGCGAGGACAAGCGCAACCGGCTGATCGGGATCGGCCTGAACATGTACGACGTGATGTCGAGCAACCGGGTCGGCATCTCGCGCCGCGAGCGCGCCCAGCGGCTGGCTACCGAGGACTACTGGGCGCCCGACCGCCATCGCACGATCCCGGGCGAGGAGGTGCTCGAGCTGGCCCCGGCGCTCGCCTCTCGCGAGCCCCGCGAGGCATACATGTTCTACGACTGCCAGACCGACGACGTGCGCCTGGTCCTGACGATCCTCGGCGAGGCCGAGCGCTTCGGCGCCGTGTTCGTCAACGGCGCCGAGGTCACCGGCCTGCTCGACGACGCCGGCACCGCCGCGGGCGTCGTCTGCGTCGAGGGCGAGTCGGGCGAGCGCTTCGAGATCGAGGCCTTAAACGTGATCAACGCGACCGGGGTCTGGGCCGACCAGATCCGACCCGAGGAGATCCATGACGAGGCCGAGGTCCCCAGGATCGCCCCGAGCCGGGGGACCCACGTCACGGTCTCCCTGGAGAAGCTGCCGCTCAACCGCGCCGCCTGCATCGTCCCGGCGGGGGAGGAGCGCACGATCTTCGCCCTGCCGTGGTACGGCCGGGCGCTGATCGGCACCACCGACAACGACTACGACGGCGACATCTCGCATGTAAAGCCCGGCGACGACGACATCGACTACCTGCTCGACGCGATCAACGCCTTCTTTCAGACCGAGATCGGGCGCGCCGACATCACCGGCGCGTACGCCGGGGTGCGGCCGCTGATCTCGACCGGCGATCCGCGCAAGTCGGTCGACATCTCGCGCAAGGCCGAGCTGTACGAGACCTCGTCGGGCCTGCTGACGATCACCGGCGGCAAGCTCACGACCTGGCGGCGAATGGCCAAGCAGGTGGTCGACCGGATGGTCGAGCGCGAGGGCCGCTCGGCGCCCTGTCGCACCGACGATATCCCGCTCGGAATCGCCGCCTCCGAGCACGAGCTCGACCCGCCCGAGGGCCTGAGCGAGCAAGACCTGCCCGCGGGCTATCGCGAGCTGCTCGGGTTTCGCTACGGCCATGCGGCGCGCAACGTGCTCCGGCTGGCCGGCGAGCGGCCCGAGCTGGCGACGCCGATCACAGAAGCTCAGCCCGACATGCTCGCTGAAGCCGCGATCGCCGCCCGCCTCGAGCAGGCGCGCTCGGTCGCCGACGTGCTCCTTCGCCGCACGCGGCTGGGCCTGCTCGCGGCCCCGCAGCTGCGCACCGCCGAGTCGGTGCTCCCGGTCGCCGCCGCGATCGGCGACGAGCTCGGCTGGGACGAGGACCGGGTCCGGGCCGAGGCCGAGCGCTGGGTGGGAGACTCCGCCGTCGAGGGGATCGATCCGGACCGATGAGCGACGAGCCGGCCTACAGGTTCACCCACCTCGACGAGCTCGAGAAGGTGCCGCTCGAGGAGGGATGGTGGCGACCGGTGCGCCGCCGGCTCGGCGTGACCGCCTTCGGGATCAACGCCTACAGCGCCGACACCGCCGGCGCGCCGCTGATCGAGGAGCACGACGAGACCAGCCCGGGAGCGGGCGGTCACGAGGAGCTGTACGTGGTCGTCCGCGGCGCGGCGGACTTCGTGGTCGAGGGCGAGCGGGTGGCGGCGGCGGAGGGCACGATGCTCTTGGTCGCCCCCGGCGCGATGCGCTCGGCGATCGCCGCGGCCGGACACACCACGGTGCTCGTGATCGGCGGCCGCCCTGGCACCGCGATGCCGCCGTCGCCGTTCGAGTACTGGTACGCCGCGATCCCAGCACACGAGGCCGGCGACTACGACCGCGCGTATGAGATCGCCGCCGAGGGCCTGGAGCACTACCCCGAGCACGGCACCCTGCACTACGTGCTCGGCTGCGAGGCGGCGCTCGGCGGCCGCCCCGAGCAGGCGCTCGAGCACCTGCGGATCGCGTTCTCCAACGATCCCCGGACCCGCGACTGGGCGCAGAACGATTCGGACCTCGACTCGCTGCGGACTGACCGCCCCGTCGCCTAAGCTCAGCACCGTGATCGGAAGCGGCGAAAGGAAGGCGCAGTGAGGCTGTTCATCGATACCGGAAGCGTCGGCGAGGTCGAGGAGATCGCCCGCTGGGGCGTGCTCGCCGGCGCGACCACCAACCCCTCGCTGCTGGCGAAGGAGGACGGTGATCCGGGCGACATCGTGCGCCGGATCTGCGACCTGGTCGGCGGGCCGGTCTCCGCCGAGGTCGTCTCCCAGGAGCCCGAGCGGATGATCGCCGAGGGCAGGGCGCTGCGCGAGCTGCACGAGCACGTCACGGTCAAGGTGCCGTTCGACGAGGCCGGCCTCGAGGCGACGCATGCGCTGACGAACGAGGGAATCCCGGTCAACATGACGCTCGTCTTCTCCGCCAACCAGGCGATGCTCGCCGCCGGAGCCGGAGCGACCTACGTGTCGTGCTTCATGGGGCGGCTGGACGACATCTCGGTCGATTCGACCGCCGTGGTCGCCGAGATCGTCGACTGCTTCCGCGCCACCGGCGTCACCTCGGAAATCATCGCCGCCTCGATTCGCCATCCCGAGCACGTGATCGCCGCGGCTCGGCTCGGGTGCGAGATCGCCACCGTCCCGGGCAAGGTCCTCAAGCAGATGCTCGCCCATCCGCTGACCACCGCCGGCGCCGAGCGCTTCCGCGCCGACTGGGAGTCGCGCCCTGAGTTCGGCGAGTGGCTGGCCGGACTGGTCGAGCGCAGCCCCGCCGCGAGCCGCTAGCTACAGTCCGCGGCCGATGGCCGCCGACGCCCAACCGCTTCACCTGGCCGACCTGCACGAGCGCGCGGCCGAGGCCGGGATCTCCGGCTATCGCAAGCTCACCCGCGCCGAGCTGATCGAGGCGCTCGAGCTGGAGCCCGGGGAAGTCGAGGTCGAGGGAGCGGTGCTCGAGTCCGCTCCAAAGGGGGCGGTCGAGACCGACGGCGCCGGCCCGATCGAGGATGAGGACGTTCCCACCGTGGAGGTCGGCGGCGTGCTCGAGCTCACCCGGCAGCGGTTCGGCTTTCTGCGGCTCGGCGGATTGGTCGCGGGCGACGACGACGTCTACATCTCCGCCGCCCAGGTGCGCCGCTGCGAGCTGCGCCCGGGGGATCACGTCGCCGGCCCGGCGCGCGAACCGCGCCGCGGCGAGCGCCATCGCGCCCTCGTGCACGTCGACCTGGTCAACGGCGAGCCGCCGGAGGCCGAGGAGGCCCGCCCGGTGTTCGACGACCTGGCCCCTGCGCTGCCCGAGCGGCGAGTGGAGCTCGACTCCCCCGGCGCCGACGTGCTCGTCCGCGCGGTCGACCTGTTCGCCCCGCTCGCCCTCGGCCAGCGGGTGCTCGTGCGCGCCGCCGCGCGCTCGGGCCGTACCACGCTGCTGCGAGCGCTCGCCGGCGCGGCGACCGCCGCCGCCACCGCGCGCGCGATCGTGCTGCTGATCGACGAGCGCCCAGAGGAGGCACCGGCGTGGCGCGAGGCCCTGCCCGAGGCGGAGTTCGCGGTCGCGACCGCCGACCTCGCCCCGGCCGAGCAGGTGCGGATCGCCGAGCTTGCCACCGAGCGCACGCGGCGACTCGCGGAGGTGGGCACAGACGTGATCCTCCTCTGCGACTCGCTCTCGCGCCTGGCGCATGCGGCCGGGGGCGTCGACGAGGTAAAGCGCCTGTTCGGCAGCGGCCGCAACCTCGCCGGCGCCGGCTCGGCGACCGTGATCGCGACGACGCTCGCCGGCGGCAGCGACGAGGGCGCCGCCGAGCGCGCTGTGATGACCACCGAGAGCTCGCTGATCACCCTCGATCCCGACCTCGCCGCGGCGGGGGTGTCTCCGGCAATCGACGCGACGCAGTGCCGGATCTCGAACGAGGAGGACCTGCGCGGCGCCGAGGAGCTCGAGGCGGTGCGCCGGCTCCGCTCCCTGTTCTCGGACCTGGACCCGCCCGAGGCCGCAGCGTTGCTGCGCGAGCGGATCGAGGGGTCAGCCTCGAACGCGGACCTGCTCTCGGACCTTCGCTAGCTAGCGGCGGTAGGCCAGGCCGGCCCAGGAGGGCTCGCGCGAGAGCTCGATCGGGTCGGCGTCACGGTCCGGCTGCACATAGCCGAAGGTGTGGCTTTCGTCGTCGAAGACGACGTCGAGCTCGCCCTCCTTGACCCGCTGGTCGAGCCACGCGCCGCGGAAGACCAGCCGCCTGATCCAGTGCACGAGGCTGCGGTTCGCCGGTCCGACGAGCTCGGTCCAGTGCTCGTTGATGTGCTCGCCGAGGGCCGAGGTCGGCTCGCGGATCTCGCCGTTGACGGCGAGCTCGAGCAGGTCGTGGAGCTCCTCGAGCTCCAGCCCCTGGTCGACGAAGTCGAGCTTCACCGCCGCCTGCTCGACGCGCTGGGAGAAGTCGTGCTCGTTGAAGGAGAAGCGCAGCTCGCCGTACTCGAGGACGTAGTCGGATCCCGACTCGTAATTGCCTCTGCGAGTTGCCCTTTCCACAGCTTTCCTTGAACCTCCGCCCCGAGCCAACTTCTCCCGTCGGGGCCTATTCCGGAGTTGGCCGCATCTTTGTACAAGCCGCCGCTCGGCGCAACGGGATCTCCGGAGCCTGAACGAGGGTTTGCACCTCCGACGTCGAAAGGGAGTCGGTTTGGCCGCGGGGCGCTCGCGGCGGGCGCGGGCTTGTAGCCGCCGTGACCGCGTCCGCCAGCCCGCTGCGCCTCCGCCGGCTCCCCACCGCCGAGGTCGCCTCCCGCCGGCTGCCCGTCGCGGTCACCCTCCTCTCACGCCTGCTCGGGCTCGCGCTGCTGCGTCCCGAGCGGGCGGGAGAGGGGCTCGTGATCCCGCGCTGTAGCAGCGTGCACACCTTCGGCATGCGGTTTCCGATCCACGTCGTCTTCTGCGACGCGCTCCTCGTGCCAATCTCGGTCCGCGGATCGGTGCCGGCGAACCGCGTGCTGCGCGAGCCCCGTGCACGGACGGTGGTCGAGCTTCCCTGCCGGAGGGCCCAGGTGGCGGTGTGACGATCACGACCGCCGACCCAGAGGCGACGGTGATCGTCTGCGAGGACGACGCGCCGACGCTCGAGCTGCTCTGCGACCACCTCGAGGCCGACCGCTACCGTGCCCTGCCCGCGCCCAGCGCCGCCGACGCGCTGCGCCTCTGTCACTACAAGCAGCCCGACCTGCTCGTCCTCGACCTCAACCTGCCCGACGCCGCCGGGCTCGACGTGCTGCGGGAGATCCGCGCCTCGGAGGGGGCGACCGGCCGCTATGACCCCGAGCTGCCCGTGATCGTGCTCACCGGCCGGGGCACCGACGCCGACCGTCTGCGCGGCTTCGACTGCGGCGCCGACGACTACGTCGTCAAGCCGTTCGCCGTCGCCGAGATAGTCGCCCGGATCAAGGCGGTGCTGCGCCGCCGCGACGATCGCCGTGCGGGACCGCTGCGGGTCGGCGAGATCTTCGTCGACACCGCCCGCCGCGAGGTTTGGGTCGGCGACCGGCTCGTGGAGCTGGCGAACAAGGAGTTCACCCTCTTGCGCACGCTGGCGACCGAGCCGAGGAGGGTGTTCACCAAGCAGGAGCTGCTGCGAGACGTCTGGGGGTTTCGCTCGATGGGTCGCACGCGGACGCTCGACTCGCACGCAAGCAGGCTGCGCCGCAAGCTCGACCCCGAGTCGGGCCGCTACGTCGTCAACTGCTGGGGCGTCGGGTATCGGCTCATCGACGGCCCGGAGGACGATGATCGAGCAGCTGCTTGAGAGCGCCTCGCTCGGCTGGCCGCTGGCGCTCACCTGCGCCTCGGCGATCGCGGTCGACCGTGTGCGCTCGAGCCGTCGCCGAACGAGGCTCAACCGGGCGATGCACGAGCTGCGCCGTCCGCTGCAGGCGCTCGTGCTCGGTGGCTCGCCCCGCCCGCACGTCGAGCTTGCGGTCGAGGCCCTCGGCGACCTTGACCGCGAGATCAACGGGGGCGCGCCGCCGCCGCCGATGCGGGTCGCGGTCAGAGGGATCGCCGAAGCTGCAATCGAGCGCTGGCGCGGGCCGGCCGCCCGCTCGGGCCGGCGGCTCGAACTTGCCTGGAGCGCGAACGGCTCGCGAGTGATCTGCCGGCCCGGCGCGATCGCCAACGCACTCGACAACCTGATCGCCAACGCGCTCGAGCACGGCGCCGGGCCGATCCGGCTGGAGGCCGGCGTCGCCGCGGGTCGCCTGCGCCTGCGAGTTACCGACGGGGGCACAACCGCAAGCGTCGCCCCCCGTAGCCGCGATGACCGCTTCGCCGCCTCACGCCGCCGCGATCCGCGCCGCGGTCACGGCCTGCGCGTGGTCGCCCGGATCGCGGCCGAACACGGGGGTCGCTTCATCGCCTGCCGCCACGCCGCCGGCGCGAGCGCGGTGATCGAGTTGCCGCTGGCGGAGCCGCTGCCCCGGCCGGCTTGAGTCGCCGCGTCCGCGCCGCGGCCTTCGCCGCCGCCGCGGCCGTGTGTGCCGGGCTCGCCGCCGGCGCCACCGGATCCGAACCCGAAACGTCGTCGCAGTTCGGTGCGCTGCGCGAGGTCGTCGTTGCCGCCGAGCCGCTGCCGGCTCGCCGCGAGCTGCGTCCGCGGTCGCTGGAGCTGCGCCGGGTGCCAGAGAGCTTCGTGCCGCCGGATGCGCTGGAAAGCCCGGCGCAGGCGGTCGCGCGCAAGCCGCTGGCGCCGATCCCGGCGGGCAGCTACCTGGTCGGATCGCAGCTCGCGACCCGCCCGGCCCGCCCGACGGAGCGTGAGCCCGTGCGCGCCGGCCTCGTCCCGGTCGAGGTGAGGGTCGCCGCGGCGGGCCCCCTGGAGGGGCGCCCCATCGACCGCGTCGACGTCGTCGTCACCACCGAGCCCAGCCCCACGCGCACGGGACGGACCTACGTCGCGGCGCCCGCCGTCGCGCTGCTCGACCTGCGCGCCG
>DAIRGH010000100.1:0-10638 GCA_036794585.1 Solirubrobacterales bacterium
CCACCTCAGGCGGGCGCTGGGGCCGCGCCGCCTCGGCGGCGCCATCGCCGGCGGCCGCGGCCGCGACGTGACGCTCGACCTCGTCGATCTTCGCCACTACGTTGTCCTCGGGGAAGGTGGGCACGAAGCCCATCGCCTCGAGGATCCGCTCGCGGCGGGAGCGGTATGCCGGTTCTCGCTCCTTCCACGCCGTAAGCACCGGTGCGGCGATGAAGATCGAGGAGTAGGTACCCGAGAAGACGCCGACCATCATCGCGAAGGCGAACGCGCGCAGGGTCTCTCCGCCGAAGACCAGGAGCACCCCGATCAGGAACACGGTCGAGAGGCCGGTGATCAGCGATCGCGTCAAGACCTCGCTCATCGAGCGGTTGACGATCTGCGAGAACGCCGCGCGCGGCATCCGCGGCACGTTCTCGCGGACGCGGTCGAAGACGATGATCGTGTCGTACATCGAGTAGCCGAGGATGGTGAGGAAGGCGGCCACGGTCGCGCTCGACACCTCGGCGCCGACGAGCGCGTAGAGGCCGCCCGTGATCAGGATGTCGTGGACCAGGGCGATCAACACCGGGACCGCGTACTTGGCCTCGAAACGGAGCGCGACGTAGGCGACGATCACGAGGAGGCTGAAGATCAGGGCGATCACCGCCGAGCGCGCGATCTGCTCGCCAAAGGTCGGGCCGATCGCGATCGAGTTGAACTCCTCGACGCCGAACTCGCGGTCGAGGGCAGGCTGGACGTCGGCCGTGTCCTCGGGCGAGAGCTTGCCCTCGATCTGGTAGGCGTTCTCGCCGAGCGTGGGGTTCTCGACCTCCTGGATCTTCGCGGTGTCTATCCCGTCGAACCCCTCGTCCTGCAGGGCCGAGCGAAGGTCGTCGACGGAGACGGGCTCCGCCAGCGCAATGTCGACCCGGGTCCCGGACTCGAAATCGATGCCGAGGTTGAGCTGCTTGGTCGCAAACGCGATCGCGCCGATCGCGAGGATCACGCCGGAGACCGAGAAGAACCACTTCGACGCGCCGGTGAAGTCGAACTTCCACTGCCTGCCCTCGCCGCTGGCGCCGAGGAAGGCTGGCGAGCGCAGGAACTTCGCCCTGCCGAGCACGGCGAGCACCGCCTGGGTGAACAGCACCGCCGTGAACAGCGAGACGATCGTGCCGATCCCGAGAGTGAACGCGAAGCCCTTGACGCCGGCGGTGGCGAGGACGAAGAGGATGAACGCCGTGATCAGGGTGATCACGTTCGCGTCGATGATGGTCGCGATGCCCTTCTTGTAGCCCTCCGAGATCGCCGAGAGCATCGAGCGCCCGTGACGGACCTCCTCCTTGATCCGCTCGAAGATGACGATGTTCGAGTCGGCGGCGACGCCGATCGTGAGGATCAGCCCGGCGATGCCCGGCAGCGTCAGCGTGATCGGGATCAGCTTGATCAGGGCGAGGAAGAAGAGCGCGTAGACGAGCAGCCCCAGCGCCGCGATCACGCCGAGGAAGCGGTAGTAGGCAATCAGGAAGACGAGCACGATCGCGAGCCCGATCAGACCCGCCTTGAGGCCCTGGTCGAGTGCCTCCTCGCCGAGCGACGCCGAGACCGTCGACTGGCTGATCAGCGCGAGGTCCACGGGCAGCGCCCCGATCCGCAGCACCTCGGCCAGGTCGTTGGCCTCCTGGGTGGTGAAGCTGCCCGAGATCTGCGCCCCGGTGCGGCCGTCGATCCCGGTCGGGTTCTCGACCCAGTCGATGATCGGCCGCGACTCGATCCGCTGGTCGAGGACGATCGCGAACGTGCCCGCGAACTGGTCGACAATCTCCGGCGGCACGTCGGTGCAGGGCGTCCCAGTGGCGACGAAGCAGTCGTTCTTGCCGCGGTCGGCGATCTCGCGGGTGACGGTCGCGAACGCCTCGCGGCCCTCGCCGGTGAAGTCGAAGGTGACGTTGGGCTGATTGGTGGTGGGGTCGGAGCTCGGCTTGGGGTTCTCGATCTCGTCGCCCGAGAGCGCCGGCTTGTCGTGCAGAACGAAGAACTGCGAGGTGCCGGCCTCCGACTCGTCGACCTCGGTCGTCGAGGAGTCGTCGACCGGCGGCTGCTCGATCACCACCGTGCCCTGCGGGACGAAGATGATCCGGCTGTTCGGCGGCCGCTCGCCCCCGAAGGGCAGGTACAGGTCGGACTTCCTGTCGGACGGGTCGCCGAGCGGCTGCAGCGTGTTGGCGTCGAACAGGTAGTACTCGCCGTTGGTGGTGCAGCCGTCGGCCTCGCACTGCGCATCGGAGACCGGGTCCTGCTTGGAGGCGGCCTCGACGGCGTCGATCAGCCGGTTGTAGGGACGCTCCGCTGCACCTTGCACGTCCTCGTCCGGTGGAATGACGTTGGGCTCGAAGTCGTAGAGATACAGCTGCGCGGTGGTGCCTATCCGATCGATCGCGCGGTCGGCGTCGGAGACGTCGGGCAAGCCGACCTGGATCTGGTCTTGGCCGACGCGGCTGATCTCTGGCTCGGAGACGCCGAGCGAGTCGACGCGGTCACGGATGATCTCGATCGCACGGTCGATGTCCTCGGGCGTCACCTCGGGGACCTGCGGGGTCGGCCGGCCCTGGTAGATGAGCTCGGTGCCGCCGCGCAGGTCGAGGCCGAGCACGGTCCGCTTGTCGGAGATCACCAGCGCCGAGCCCGCGAGCAGCGCGAGCACGAGCGCGAGGATGATCAGGTTGCGCCGGCGGTTGGCCATCGGGTCGAGGTCGCTACTGCGGCGTCAGCACCAGCAGCAGCCCGCCGTCGTCGTCGTAGGCGGGGAAGACGTCGGCGACCGCCTCGGCCGGCAGGTCGCCCTCGGCGTGGACCGAGACCCGCTTGCCCAGCGAGCGCACCCCCCACTCCAGCGTCGTCTCGATCGGGTCGGTGGTGCCGTCGTTGTCGGTGTCGGCCGTCTGGCCGCCGTCGCCCGGGTCGATCCACTCCAGGCCGAGCACCTCGCGCACCGGCCGGCCGATCACCTGCTCGTCCTTCAGGCCGGTGAGCTCGAAACCGTTGCGCCCGACGTCCAGCAGGCGCCCCTCCTGGTCGCAGATGAAGAACGCCGCCTGAGGCGCCGGGTAGTAGTCGTCGAGCAGCTCGAACAGGAACGGCGCGCCGCACTCCGAGCACTGCTTCGGGCGTCCGGTCATCCCGCCCCGTTCTCCGCTCAACTCCCTATTCCCACAGTTCGGGCAGATGAAGAAGGGCACGCCGACAGGCTAGATGATCGGCTCGATCTCTCCGGACGTGCGGCGTACGATCACTGAGCATGGCGGACGACACCAACCGAGACGTCGAGCCCCGAGCCCTGATCGTCGCGGTCGAGGACGACCCGGACGCGCTGCGGATGCTCGACCGCGAGCTGAGGCGTTACGCCGCGGACTACACCGTGGTCGTCGAGCAGTCCGCGAGCCGGGCGCTGGCCGCCCTGGAGGCCGCCCGCGCCGAGGGACGGGAGGTCGCCCTCGCGCTCGTCGATCAGGAGATGCCGGAGGCGGACGGGATCGAGTTGCTCGGCCGCGTGCGCCGGCTGCACCCGGCTGCCAAGCGAGGCCTGCTCGTCTCCTGGGGCGATTGGGCAAACCCCGAACGAGCCCGGGGGATGGTCGGCGGGATGGCGACGGCGAAGTTCGACTACTACGTGCTCAAGCCCGAGCGTCGCGGCGAGGAGCAGTTCCACAGGATCGTCTCGGAGTTCCTGCACGAGTGGGCCCGGCTGCGGTCCCAGTCCGAGAGCGAGATCACCGTCATCGGCGAGGAGTGGTCCTCGCGCACGCATGAGCTGAAGAGCGTTCTTGCCCGCAGTGGAGTCCCCCATTCCTTCGTCGACTGCAAGGACGACGCGGGCCGGGAGCTACTCGCCTCCGTCGGCTGCACGCCGGCCGATGGCCCGGTCGCGATCATGCGGGACGGCCCGACCCTGATCAACCCGAGCAAGCTCGAGTTGGCGGCGGCGTTCGGCGTCGCCACCGAGCTCGGGGACGCACACGAGTTCGACGTCGCGGTGATCGGGGCCGGACCCGCGGGCCTCGCCGCCGCCGTGTACGCGGCGTCCGAAGGCCTGAGCACGCTCGTCGTCGAGCGCGAAGCGGTGGGCGGCCAGGCCGGATCGAGCTCCTTGATTCGCAACTACCTGGGCTTCTCCCGCGGGATCAGCGGCGGCGAGCTCGCCCAGCGCGCCTATCAACAAGCGTGGGTATTCGGCGCAACGTTCCTGATCATGCGCGAGGTGACCGGGCTGAGCCCGGACGACGCGCGCCTGCGGCTCAAGATCGCCGACCAGCCGGATGTGGACGTGGGTGCGGTCGTCCTCGCCACCGGCGCGACCTACCGCAGCCTCGGAGTCCCAGGGCTCGACGAGCTGACCAACGCGGGGGTCTTCTACACCGCCGACGCACAGGCCGCCGCCCTCACCGGCGCGGCGGTGTTCGTCGTCGGCGGGGGCAACTCGGCCGGACAGGCGGCGATCCACCTTTCGCGCTACGCCGAGCGCGTCACCATCGTGATCCGAGGCGGCGACCTCGCCGCGAGCATGTCGAGCTATCTGCGCGACGCGCTCGCGGCGAGCGACAACGTCGAGATCCGCTACGGAACCGAGATCGTCGGCGCGTCAGCAGACTCCGACGGGTGGCTCGAGGCGCTGGTGCTTCGCGACCTCGACTCGGGGAGCACGTCGACGCACGAGGCGGGTGGACTGTTCGTGCTGATCGGCGCCGATCCGCACACCGCCTGGCTGCCGCCTGAGATCGAGCGCGACGAATGGGGCTACGTGCAGACGGGGCCGGATCTGCTCCGAGGCGGGGTGCTGCCGCGACACTGGCCCCTGGAGCGGGCGCCGATGGCGCTCGAGACGAGCGTGCCGCGGGTGTTCGCGGTCGGCGACGTTCGCAACGGCTCGACCAAGCGGGTGGCGTCCGCGGTCGGCGACGGCTCGGTGGTCGTGGAGCAGATCCACCGACTGCTCGAGGACGACCCGGCGGCGGCTCAGATTTCCGCCTGAGCCACCGCTCGCTCAGAACAGTGTGGCGGCGCCCTCGGGGACCGGCAGGCCGAGATGGGCGAACCCGTTCTCGGTGATCACCCGGCCGCGCGGCGTGCGCTTGATCAGGCCCTGCTGCAGGAGGTAGGGCTCATAGACGTCCTCGATCGTCTCCTGCTCCTCGTCGACGGCAGCGGCGAGCGTCGACAGCCCAACCGGCCCGCCGGAGAACTTGACCGCGATCGTCTCCAGGATCGTGCGGTCGTGGCGGTCCAGGCCGGCGGCGTCGACCTCGAGCAGGCCCAGCGCCTCGCCCGCGACCGCGGCGCTGATCACTCCCTCGCCGTGGACCTCGGCGTAGTCGCGCACCCGCTTCAGCAGCCGGTTGGCCACCCGTGGCGTGCCGCGCGAGCGCTCGGCCATCACCCGCTCGGCCTCGGGCTCGATGCCGACCTCGAGGATGCCGGCCGAGCGGCGCACGATCTGCGCCAGGTCGTCGGGCTCGTAGTGCTCCAAGCGCTGGCTGACCCCGAAGCGGTCGCGAAGCGGTGTGGTGAGCAGCCCGGCCCGGGTGGTCGCGCCGACGAGCGTGAACGGCGGCAGGTCGAGGGTCACGGTGCGTGCCCCTGCCCCCTGCCCGAGCACGACGGGAAGCTGGCGATCCTCCATCGCCGGATAGAGCGTCTCCTCGATCGCCCGGTTGAGGCGGTGGATCTCGTCGATGAAGAACACCGAGCCCGGCTCGAGCGCGGTGAGGAAGGCGGCGATGTCGGCCTTTCGCTCCAGCGCCGGGCCGGCGGTCTGGACGATGGGCGCTTCGAGCTCGGCGGCGATGATGTGCGCGAGTGACGTCTTGCCCAGCCCCGGCGGACCCGCGAGCAGCACGTGGTCGAGCGACTCCTCGCGCCGCCTGGCGGCCTCGATGAAGACCTCGAGCTGCGAGGTGACCTGGCGCTGGTTGACGAAGTCGGCGAGCCTGCGCGGACGCAGCGAGCGGTCGAGCTCCTCGTCCGTTCCGGCCAGGCGCACCTCGGCCATCGGCTCGGCCTCGAAGGCCGGATCGCGGGCGATGCTCACGCGGCGGCCTTCCGCAGCGCCGAACCGATCAGGTCCTCGGGGCTCTCTCCCTCGGCATTCTCGAGCAGCCCCTCGGCCTCCGAGAGCGTGTAGCCGAGGTGCATCAGGCCCTCGCGGGCGAGCACGCGCGGGTCGTCCTCGCCGCTCGACGCGAGCGCCGTGACGCCCTCGTCGAGCTCGCCGGTGACCTTCTCGCGGAGCTCGACGATCACCCTTTCCGCGGTCCGCTTGCCGATCCCGGGGACCGCCTGAAAGCGCTTGGCGTCGCCCGCGGCGATCGCTCGCAACAGCTCGCGCGGGGTGCCGCCGGACAGGATCGCGACTGCAACCTTCGGGCCCACCCCCGAGACCGAGATCAGGTGCAGGAACAGGTCGCGCTCCTCCTCCGAGGCAAAGCCGTAGAGCTGCATCGAGTCGTCGCGGGCGACGAGATGGGCGTGAAGCGTCGCCTCCTTGCCGCGCGCGGGCACGGCCTTGAGCGTCTCGGCCGAGACTGTCAGTCGGTAGCCGACGCCGGCGGATTCGACCACGACGTGGTCGGGCCGGCGAACCAAAACCTCGCCGCGAACCGAGGCGATCATCCGACGCCCACCTCGGCCGGGGCGATTGCCTCGGCGGGCCGGGCATGCGCGGCGTGGCAGATGGCGACCGCAAGCGCGTCGGCTGCGTGCTCTGACTCGGGGGCCCGCGGCAGCCCGAGCAGCGCTCCGACCATCTGCTGGACCTGGCGCTTGGCCGCCGAACCGCTGCCGCAGACCGACATCTTCACCGCCTGCGGCGTGTAGTCGAAGCAAGGGATCTCGCGCTGGGCGGCGGCCAGCATCACGACCCCGCGCGTCTGGCCAACGGCGATCGCCGATTGGACGTTCTTGCCGAAGTAGAGCTCCTCGAGCGCGACCGCGGTCGGCTCGTGCCAGGAGATCAGCTTCTCGAGCGCGGCGTGGATGCGGGCAAGCCGTGCCGGTGGGGCCTCGTCGGTCGGGGTGTCGATCACGCCGCCGTCGACGGCGCTCATCTGGCCCCCGGCCACGCGCACGACGCCGAAACCGGTGTTGGCCACGCCCGGGTCTATGCCCATGACGAGGATCACGGGTACGGATTCTGCGCCCGGGGTCGGATGCCTCTTTCCCGCCAGAATGCAGCCATGGCGGACGCCGAGCTTGAGATCGGTCCGTTCGAGCAGCGCCACGAGGACGCCCTGCTGGCCGCCTACGATGAGGCGCTGCGCGACGGCCGCTCGTTTCCTCGCCGGCCGCCGGCGGAGCGCTCCGACCTGCGCTCCGTGTGGCTGGAGGACAAGGCGGCGACGATCGCCGCCACCCGTGGCGGCGAGCTCGCGGGCTTCTACTACCTGCGCCCCAACTTCCCCGGCCGCGCAGCCCACGTCGCCAACGCCGGCTATCTGGTGCCGAGCGCGATGCGCGGGAGCGGCGTCGGTCGCGCGCTGCTCGAGCACTCGCTCGACCACGCCCGCGAGCTGGGCTTTCGGGCGATGATGTTCAACCTCGTCTTCGAGCGAAACCCGGCGCGGCGCCTCTGGGAGGCGGCGGGCTTCGAGATCATCGGCCGCATCCCCGGCGCGATCGACGGCGACCAGGACGCGCTGATCTACTGGCGAGAGCTGTGAGCGGCTAGGCCGCGGCCTGCTCGAGCAGCGCCTCGGGGATATCGAAGTTGGCGTGCACGGCCTCGACGTCGTCGTGGTCGTCGAGCGCCTCCATCAGCCGGATCAGCGCCCGCGCCTCGTTCTCGGCGCTGACCTCGACCACTGCGCTGGGCTCCATCGCCAGCTCGGCCGACTGCAGCTCCACCCCGGCCTCTTCGAGCGCGGCGCGGACCGCGCTGAGGTTCGCGGGGTCGGTGGTGACCTTGAGCACGTCGCCGTCCTCGGCGACGTCGTCTGCCCCAGCGTCGATCGCCGCCAGCAGGTCCTCTTCGCCGTAGCGGCCGGCGTCGACCAGCACCACGCCCTTCTTTTCGAACTGCCAGGCGACCGAGCCGGGCTCGCCCAGGCTGCCGCCGTGGCGGTCGAACGCGTGGCGAATCTCGGCCCCGGTGCGGTTGCGGTTGTCGGTCAGCGCCTCGACCAGGATCGCGGCCCCGCCCGGGCCGTAGCCCTCATAGACGACCCGCTCGATCTGCGTGTCGGCGCCGCCGGCGCCCGTGCCGCGGTCGATCGCCCGCTGGATGTTGTCCTTGGGCATCGAGTAGCCCTTTGCCTTCTCGATCGCCGCGGCGAGGGTGAAGTTGCCCTCGGGGTCTCCCCCGCCCTCGCGTGCAGCAACGGCGATCGCCCGCGCGAGCTTGGTGAACAGCTGGCCGCGCTTGGCGTCGGTCGCCGCCTTCTTGTGCTTGATCGACGCCCACTTCGAGTGCCCCGACATGCAGTTTCAGTGTAGGACGGGGCCCCTGGAAGCGCCGGCCGCGACCGGACCCCCTGTCCGGCCGCGGCACTGACGTCGGCATCCCATCGGGCGCCGCTTTGGGAAACCCCGTGCCCCTGGCTCAAGGCTCAAAACGACGCGCATCGATGAAACAGCGGCCCGTGGCAGAAGTTGCGCGGTTGCGACTACTCCTCGACAGCGGTGAGGATCTCGGCCGCCTTCAGACGACGAAGCGGCCGTTTTCCTGGAGCAGCTCGCCGTCGACCTCGATCCGGCCGCCGTCGCGGAGGTCGCAGACCATGTCGGTGTGCACGGCGCTGTCGTTCTCGCCGCCGGACTCCGGATAGCTGGCGCCAACGGCCAGGTGCACCGTGCCGCCGATCTTCTCGTCGAGCAGGACGTCGCGCGTGCCCCGGTCGATGCCGAAGTTGGTTCCGATGCCGAGCTCGCCCAGCCGGCGCGCCCCCTCGTCGGTGTCGAGCAGGTTGATCAGGAACTCCTCGCCACGGTCGGCGCTGGCGTCGACCACCTTGCCCGACTCGAAGCGCAGCCGCACGCCCGAGACCTCGCGGCCGGCGATCACCGACGGGAGGTGAAACGAGACCTCGCCCTCGACCGAGTCCTCGATCGGAGCGGTGAAGAACTCGCCGTCGGGCATGTTGTGCTCGCCGTCGCACGGGATGAAGGTGCGCCCGGCTATCCCGAGCCGGAGATCGGTGCCCTCGGCGGTTATGTGCACCTCCTCGCGCCCCTGGATCCACTCGGAGAGCCGGTGGCATTCCTCCGATGCCCGCTTCCACGCGCCGACGGGGTCGCCGTCGGTCGCCAGGCAGGCGCGGTAGTAGAAGTTCTCGAAGTCGCGCAGGCTCATCTCCGCATCCGACGCATACGCGTTGGTCGGATAGAGCGTGTAGACCCAGCGGTGCTCGCCGCTCGCCGAGCGCGCCATCGTCTGCTCCATCAGCTCCCTCGTCGCGGCCTGCCGCTTCACCTGGCGCTCGGGCGCGACGCCCGAGAGCGCGCGGGTGTTGAGGTCGGCGCCGATCGAGATCCGGCAGTCCGACTTCTCGGCCGCCCACCGCGAGAGCGGCGAGATCCACTCGAGCTGCGCGTCGGTGGCGTTGCCGTAGTACAGCGCCTCCTGGCCGTCGAAGGTGAGGGCGATCACCGGGTTGGCGCCGGCGCGGAGCACCTCCTCATAAACGGCCGTCACCAGCGGCTGGGCGGCGGTCGAGCCCTCGATCACGCAGGTCTCGCCCTCGCTCACTCGGGTCGAGTAACCGACCAGGATCCGCGCAAGGTTGACCACTCGGGGATCGATCATCTCCGTGCCGATGAGCTTGTATCAGACGGCCCTTCGCCACTCGCCGGCTCCAGGCGCCGCTCTCGCGCCCCGGTCGCCATCGCCATCAATAGGGCGTGCAGGCGCGAATCGTCGGTCAGCTCAGGATGAAACGAGCACGCCAACACCGGGCCGTCCCTGATCACCACGGGGTGGTCGTCGAGCGCGGCGAGCACCTCCACACTCGCGCCGTGGCTCTCCACCCACGGGGCGCGGATGAACACCGCCCGCACCGGCTCCGGACCGAGCCCCTCGACCACCAGGTCGGCCTCGAAGCTCGCGATCTGGCGGCCGAACGCGTTGCGGCGAGCGACGGCGTCGATCAGCCCGAGATGCTCGCGGTCACAGACGATCATCCCGGCGCAGGTGCCGAGGACCGGCCGGCCGGCGTCTGCGTGGGCGCGAATCGCGGGCTCGAGCCGGTCGCGCTCGATCGCCTTGCTGATCGTGGTCGATTCCCCGCCCGGGATCACCAGCGCGTCGAGATCGGCGAGCTGCTCGGCGGTGCGCACCTCGACCGCCTCGGCGCCGAGCTCCGCCAGCATCGCCGCGTGGGCGGCGAAGTCGCCCTGGCTCGCCAGCACGCCGACGCGCAACCGGCCGGTCGGCGCCGGCTCGATGCCCACGCGGTCGCTACGCACCGCGGTGCTGCAAAAGCTCCCCCTGGGCCGCCAGCTCCGCGATGTCGTCGCCGCGCATGGGCTCGCCGAGCTCGGCCGACGCCGCCGCGACCCGCTCGGGATCGGCGAAGTGCGTGGTGGCCTCGACGATCGCGCGGGCGCGGCGTTCGGGATCCTCGGACTTGAAGATGCCGGAGCCGACGAAGTTGCCCTCGGCGCCGAGCTGCA
>DAIRGH010000194.1:0-2415 GCA_036794585.1 Solirubrobacterales bacterium
GCCCCCCGGGTCGCGCCAGGCGATCGAGCCGCCGCCGGCGCCGACCGTGTGGACGTCGACCATCGGCAGCTGGATGACTCGGCCGGCGATCTCGCGCGAGTCGGTGCGGCGCACGGCGCCGTCCTCGATCACGCAGACGTCGCACGAGGTCCCGCCCATGTCGAAGCCGAGCGCGTCGCCGTCGCCGGAGAGCCGCGCCAGCAGCCCTGCGCCGACCGCGCCGCCCGCCGGTCCCGAGAGCACGCTCCAGGCGCCGGCGCGCGCCGCCTCGCTCGCCGGCGCGACTCCGCCCGAGGACATCATCACCGCCGGCTCGGGCAGACCGCGCTCGCCGGTGGCTTCGCCGAGTCGCTCCAGGTAGCGGCCGAGCAGGGGGGAGAGGTAGGCGTCGATCACGGTCGTCGAGCAGCGCTCGTACTCGCGAAACTGGGCCAGGACCTCCGACGAAGTCGACACATGCAGCTCGGGCTGCTCGGCGCGCAGCCGCTCGGCGAGCGCGCGCTCGTGGGCGGGGTCGAGGTAGGAGAACAGCAGGCAGACGGCGACTGACTCGGCCTCGCTCTCGCCGACCGCGTCGACAAGCCGCGTCAGCTCGTCGTCCGCGAGCGCCTCGATCACCCCGTCCGGGCCGGTGCGCTCGGCGGCGCCGAAGCGCAGCTCCTCGTCGACCAGCGGCGCCGGCTTGGGTTCGCACAGCCGGTACAGGTGCGGCCGGTTCTGCCGTGCGACGTCGAGCAGGTCGGTGAAGCCGGCGGTCGCGATCAGCGCCGTACGCGCGCCGCTTTCGGTCAGCAGCGCGTTGGTGCCGACGGTCATCCCGTGGGCGAAGCCCTCGACCTGAGCCGGCGAGGCGCCGGCGCGCTCGAGCGCCGCCTCGATCGCGGCCAGCACGCCCTCGGACTGATCGGCCGGCGTCGTCGGCGCCTTGGCGGTGTGCAGTGCGCTGCCGTCGTAGAGCACCGCGTCGGTGAAGGTGCCGCCGACGTCGACGCCGAGCAGCATGGCGGCCGCGCTAGGCGCCGTAGCGCACGTAACCGCGGCCGAGCATGCGCCCCAGCCGCCGCTGCCAGGTGACCGCCCGCGAGAGCACCGGCGGGCTCACGCGCCTGCCCTCGACCCGCAGCGGCACCAGCTTGCCGGTGCTGACGTCGGTGATCTGGCGGAAGAAGACGTTGCCGGTGGCGAAGTCGCTGCGAAACGGCGTGTAGTAGCTGCAGTCCTCGAAGTAGCAGTGGGTGACCTGGCTCAGCCGCGTCCGCTCCGGCTTGACCACCGGCTCGCCGCCGTGCAGCAGGTTGGCGGCCCAGACGAGCGCCTGGCCGCGCTTCAGGTAGGCGAGCTCCTTGCGCAGGCCGTAGCTGGGGATCAGCTTCTCGATGTACGAGTGCAGCTCGGTCTCGTCGCCCGGGCAGAGGAAGTCGTAGTCGGGCAGCCGGTGCGAGCCGGGGTAGTAGTGCACCGGCCCGTTGTCGTCGTCGGTGTCCTCCAGGGCGACCCAGACGCCGCACATGAAGTGCTTGGGGTAGCTGTGGAAGTGGTAGGCGTCGCTGTGCGTCGGCTGCTGGCTGCCGCGCCGGAAGTTGAGCGTCTGAAAGGGGATCGGCCGGCGCCCGTAGAGGATCTGCAGGAACTCGACGATCTGCTCGTTCGTCGCCAGGTCGCGGACCGCCGGCGAGGTGGTCCATGCGTCCATGATCCGGTTGTACTTGCCGTCCTCGTGCAGAGGCTCGGTCTCGGCGAGCAGGCGGTCGGCGAAGGCGTCGAAGTCGTGGTAGCCGAGGTCGTCGAGGATCACGTAGCCGCGCTCGGCAAACGAGCGCACCTGCGCGGCCACCTCGGGCGTCAGCCGGCGACTCGTCAGCTGCTCCTCGAAGTCGGGTTGAAGGAACCAGGGGCCGCCGAGGTAGGGAGTCTGCGCGCGTGCCGGCGCCGCTTCGACCTCGGTCGACATCGGCGGCAAGGATACGGCAGGTCTCGAACGCGGCCGATCCGCTTGCGGATCGGCGATCCCACCCAGGGCACGCATAGGATTGCGGCCGTGCCGTTCACGCTCAGGAACCTCAAGGAGGACCTGGAGGACCTCGGGTCCAGGTTCGACGGCGCGCCGGACCTGGAGTTCCGCTTGGCGACCAAGGCGCTCGAGCTCGAGCAATCCGGCCTGGGCTACCAGCGCGTCCCGCCCGGCTATCGCTTTCCGTACGGCCACACGCACAAGACGCAGGAGGAGGTGTACGTGGTCCTGCGCGGGAGCGGGCGGATGAAGCTCGACGACGAGATCGTCGAGCTCAAGGAGTGGGACGCGGTGCGCGTCCCGCCCGGTACGTGGCGAGGCTACGAGGCCGGGCCCGAGGGCCTCGAGATCATCGTCATCGGCGCGCCCAATCTCGGCGAGGCTCCGCGCGAAGACGTCGAGGG
>DAIRGH010000101.1:0-10544 GCA_036794585.1 Solirubrobacterales bacterium
ATGAGTGCTGCGATCGCGACGGGCAGGGTCGGCGCCGCGGCGGCGAGCAGCGTGAAGAGCCCGAAGGCCGCGGCCGAGCCGACCAGCAGCCGCTCGCTGACCGCGCCGCGAGCGCCGCTCAGCAGCGCCCCGGCGACCGATCCGACGGCCATCGCCACGGCCAGTGCCGTGTAGGCGGCTGCGCCGCCATCGAAGGTGAACTGGCCCAGCAGCGGCAACAGCACCTGGAAGTTGAAGGCGAGCGTCCCGATCACGGCCATCATCGCCAGCGGGATCAGCAGCCCCGGCTCGCCGCGCACGTAGCGAAGCGCCGCGCGGACGCCGCCGCGACTGCTCAGCTCGCGCTCCTCGGTCGCGGGCCCCTGGAGCGCCGCGGGGTCCATGCCCCGCAGGGCGACGATCATGGCCGCGAACGTGGCGGCGTTGACCAGGAAGCACGGGGCGACGCCCAGGGTCGCGATCATCAGCCCGGCCCCGGCGGGCCCGGCGATCCTCGCGGAGTGGATCAGCACGCTGTTGAGCCCGACCGCGCTGACGACGCGATCGGTGCCGACCATCTCGACGACGAAGCTCTGCCGCGCCGGGTTGTCGAGCGCGTTGACGGCGCCGCGCGCGAACACCAGGCCGAACACCATCCACGGCTCGACCGCGCCGGTTGCGGTGAGCGCCCACAGCGCGAGCGCGGGGGCGATCATCGCCGTCTGGGTGACGAGCAGGAGCGTGCGCTTGGGCCAGCGGTCGGCGAGCACGCCGCCCCAGGCGGCGAACAGGAGCATCGGCAGGAACTGGAGGGCCGAGGTGACCCCGACCGCGACCCCGCTCCCCGTGAGCTGCAGGATCAGCCACATCTCGGCGACGATCTGCATCCAGTTGCCGCTCAGCGAGACGAGCTGGCCGGCGAAGTAGCGGCGGTAGTTCGGGATCTCGAGTGAGCTGAAGGAGCGGCGCAGAGCCGCGCTCATCGAGGCTCCTCCTCGAGCAGTCGCTCGAGGATCGCGGCCGCTCGCTCGAGCGCGGCGACATCGTCGGGATCGAGGTCACGCAGGCGCTTTGCGAGATACGCGTTCTTGCGCGTGCGCAGGCGCCGCATCAGCTCCCGTCCCTCGCGGGTCGTGGCGACGAGCCACGCCCGACCGTCGGCCGGGTCCTGGGTCCTGGTCACGAGGCCGAGCTGCTCGAGCTTGGCGACGATCCGGGTCGCCGTCGGGCGCTTGATCCGCTCCCGATCGGCCAGCTCGCTCGGGGTGAGCGGGCCGTGGTTCTCGACGCTCGCCAGCGCCGACGAGAGGCTGGGGCTGAGCTGCCCTCCGCCCTCCGCCGCGAACGCCTCCTGGCGCAGCCGGCGAGCCGTGCGAACGATCGCGAGGCGCAGGTGCGCCGCAGTCTCTGCGATCGGTGCAATGGTTGCCATCGCTAATTAGTTTAGCGAAGTACTTTCGTGACTAGCTGGTCCGTCCCCGCAGCTTCAACAGCTCCCGCCAGCTCCGCGTGTTCGCCACCCGCTTCTTCGTCAGCCACGCCCGCCGTGCGGTCGCGATCCCGTACTTGATGTTCGCCAGCGTGTCGGTGCCGTGGGCGTCGGTGTTGACGCAGATCGCCACTCCGGCCGCGGCCGCCAGGCGGGCGTGGCGCTCGGAGAGGTCGCGGCGGTTGGGGTTGCCGTTGATCTCGAGCATGGTCCTGTTCGCCGCCGCGGCCTCGGCGACGGCCTCGACGTCGATGTCGTAGGGCTCGCGGCGGCCGATCAGGCGGCCGGTGAGGTGGCCGATGCAGTCGACCTGCGGGTTCTCGATCGCGGCGATCACGCGCTTGGTCATCTCCTCGCCGGAGATCCGAAACGACGTGTGGACGCTCGCGACCACCCAGTCGAGCTGCTCGAGCAGATCCGGCTCGTAGTCGAGCGAGCCGTCGGTGAGGATGTTCACCTCCGAGCCGGCGAGCAGGCGAAATCGGCGCTTGGCCGAGCCGTTGTACTCGGCGACCTCCTCGATCCGCTCGCGCAGCTGATCGGGGGTGACGTGATTGCCGAACCCGTGGCTCGCCGAGTGGTCGGTCACGGCGAGGTAGGTGTAGTTGCGCTCGCGCGCCGCCTCGGCCATCTGCTCGAGCGTGTTGCGCCCGTCCGAGAGCGTCGTGTGGCAATGCAGGTCGCCGCGCAGGTCGCCGATCTCGACCAGCTCGGGCAGCTCGCCGGCCGCCGCGGCGGCGATCTCGCCTGTGTTCTCGCGCAGCTCCGGAACGATGTAGTCGAGCCCGAGGCGGGCGTAGACCTCCTCCTCGGTCGCATAGCGCGCAACCCCGCCGGACTCGGTCTCGAGGATTCCGTTCTCCGAGACCGAGAGCCCCTGCTTCACCGCTCGCTCGCGCAGCTCGACGTTGTGCTCGGCCGAGCCGGTGAAGTGCTGCAGCAGGTTGCCGTAGGCGTCCGGGGCGACGATTCGCAGGTCGACCGAGATCCCCGTGGCGGTCGTGATCCGGGCGCCCGCGTCGCCCGCCGAGCCTGCCTCTGCCGCCAGCGGATGTTCGGTGAGCGCCGCCCCAAGCGCGGCCGGATCGCTGGCGGTGGCGATCAGGTCGATGTCCTTGCAGGTCTCGGCCATCCGCCGCGCCGAGCCGGCGATCGCGACCGCGTCGCACGCGGGGTGCTGGCGCAGCGCCTCGGCGAGCTCCTCGGCGACCGGCAGCACCTTCGACAGCAGCACCCGTCCGGGCGCACCCTCCTCGCCGAGCTTGTCGAGCGCCTCCAGGACGCTCTCCTCGAACTTCGCCCCCAGGCCCTTGACGGTGCGCACGCGCTGGTCCTCGGCGGCGGCGCGCAGATCGTCGAGGCTGGTGACGCCGAGCTCGTCGTAGAGCCGGCGCGCGGTCTTCGCGCCCACGCCAGGCAGCCGGGTCACCTGCACGAGACTGGCGGGGAACTTGTCCTTGAGCTTCGCGGCGGCGGGGATCTCGCCGGTGTCGAGCAGGGCGATGATCTTTTCCTCCAGCGTCGCGCCGATCCCGGGCAGCTCGGTCACCCGGCCGGCACGCGTCAGCTCCTCGACCGAGACCGGGCTCTGCTCGATCACCCGCGCCGCCTCACGGTAGGCGAGCACCCGGTAGCGGATCGCACCGTCGAGCTCGTACAGGGTGGCGAGCTCGGTCATCGCGGCGGCGATCTCGGCGTTGCGCACGGGCATCGCGCCTGACTTTAGGGCCATGAATAGATTGCCCGGATGCCCGCAACCCCCGGCCTCTGGCTGGTCCTGCCGACCTACGACGAGGCCGAGAACGTCGAGGCGATCGTCGCCGCCGTCGGCGAGCGGCTGCCGGACGAGCGCCGGATCCTGATCGTCGACGACGCTTCGCCGGACGGCACCGGGCAGATCGCCGACCGCCTCGCCGCCGAGCGGGACGACGTCGAGGTTCTGCACCGGCCGCGCAAGGAGGGGCTCGGGCCCGCCTACCTCGCCGGCTTCGGCGCCGCGCTGGCCGGCGGCGCGCAGCTCGTCGCCCAGATGGACGCCGACTTCTCCCACGACCCGGACGATCTGCCGCGGCTGCTGGCGGCGGCGGACGAGGCCGATCTGGTGCTCGGATCGCGCTACGTGGCCGGCGGCGGAGTCGCCGAATGGGGCCCCATTCGGCGGCTGATCAGCCGCGGCGGCTCCGCCTACGCCCGCACCCTGCTCGGGGTGGGAATCCGCGACCTGACCGGCGGGTTCAAGGTCTTTCACCGCCGCGTGCTCGAGGCGATCGAGCTCGAGACGGTGCAGTCGCTCGGCTACGCGTTCCAGGTCGAGACCACGTTCCGCGCGCTGCGGGCCGGGTTTCGCGTGGTCGAGGTGCCGATTGTGTTCCGCGAGCGCCGGGTCGGTCAGTCGAAGATGACCGGTGGCATCGTTCTAGAGGCCGCCTTGCGGGTACCTATGATGCGGCTGGCGCGCCGGCGCTGAGCCGGGACTATACTTTTTGAAGTAGACGACCGTGAATCCGGACAGCATCAGTGGTCGTACAAGAGGGTTAGGAGAAACCAAGTGACAGGCAAGCTCCCCGACGTGACCGACTCCAGCTTCCAGGCCGACGTCCTCGACTCCGAGGTCCCGGTCCTGGTCGACTTCTGGGCTCCGTGGTGCGGACCGTGCCGCGTCGTTCACCCGATCCTCGAGGAGATGCTCGCCGAGCGCGACGGCGACCTGCGCATCGTCAGCCTCAACGTCGACGAGAACCAGCAGACCGCCGCCCGTTACGAGGTGCTCTCGATCCCGACCCTGATCTTGTTCCGCAACGGCGCCGAGGCCAAGCGAATCGTGGGAGCGCTGCCCAAGCGGCGCCTGGAGGCGGAACTGGAGCCGGCACTCGTCTGAAAGGAGTGACGTTGCTGTCCCCTCTCCGTCTCACCCTCGCGATATCGGTTGTCCTCGTCCTCTCGCTCGTCGCCCTGAGCAGCGTCGCCGGCGCCCGCGCCTCGACGAAGATCAACGTCGGCGACGACTTCTTCTCGCCCGACAAGAAGACCATCGCCACCGACACCAAGGTGAAGTTCAACTGGATCGGTGACGACGAGCACGACGTCGTCAAGAAGAGGGGACCCGGTGGCGACTTCGGCTCCGGCGTGCTCGAGGGCTCCGGCGTGCTCTTCAAGCACAAGTTCAAGAAGGCCGGCACCTACAAGATCATCTGCACGATCCACGAGGAGATGAAGCTGAAGCTGACGGTCCAGTGAGGCGTTAGCCGAGCCGCGCCGCTGTTGAGGCGCCTTATCTGACCGGCTTCAGCTCGATCCTCAGCTCGCGCCCGTCGATCTCGGTCGTATCGCCCGCGTCGACGCCGTCGTAGGCGACCGAGGTCGCGAGCACCTCGCCGGCGACGTAGTCCTGGTGGGCGCGTGCGGCCTCGATCAGTGCCTCGTCGCCGGCCAGTCGCAGCGCGATCCGGTCCGAGACGTCGAGCCCGGCCTGCTTGCGCGAGTTCTGGACCGCGTGCACGACCTCGCGCGCCAGGCCCTCGCGGCGCAGCTCGTCGTCGAGCTCCAGCGACAGCGCCACGGCACGCCCGGCCTCGGCCTCGAGCTGATAGCCCTCGAGCTGCTGCATGACCAGGGTCATGTCCTCGGGGTCGAGCTCGTGCTCGTGACCGTCGACGTTGATGCCCAGGCGCCGCTCGCCGCGCTGCGCCTCGGCGACGTGCTCGGGATCGAGCGCCTCGATCGCCGCCGCGGCCCGCGGCATGTGCTTGCCGAAGCGCGGGCCGAGCGTGCGGTAGTTGGGCTTGACCACGTAACGGACCAGCTCGCCCTCCTCGGAGACGAACTCGAGCTCCTTCACGTTGAGCTCGGCGCGGACGAGCTCTGCCAGCCGCTCGATCTCACGCCGCTCGACCTCGGTCGCGACGATCACAGCCCGCGCGAGCGGCTGGCGCATCTTCACCTTCGCCTGGGCGCGGGCCGCGCGTCCCAGCTCGACCGCTCGGCGCGCCGCCTCGACGCCGGCCTCCAGCTCGCCGTCCTCGAGCGCAGCGTCGGGCTCGGGAAAATCGTGCAGGTGGATCGAGTCCGCGTCGCCGGTCAGGTTGCGGTGGATCTCGTCGGCCAGAAACGGCGTGAACGGCGCCAGCAGCTTCGCCATCTCGACCAGGCAATGGCGCAGGGTCGCGAACGCCGCCGCGTCGCCGTCCCAGAAGCGCCGCCGCGACAGGCGCACGTACCAGTTGGAGAGCTCGTCGACGTAGGCGGCGATCGCCCTGCCGGCGGTGGTGCAGTCGAACGCCTCCATCCGCTCGGTGACCGTGCGCACCGTTCCCTGCAGGCGCGAGAGCGCCCAGCGGTCGAGGTCCTCCCGCGCTCCAGCGCCGTTGAGGTCGTTCAACGTGAGGCCCTCGGCGTTCGCATAGAGGACCCAGAACGAGTACGTGTTCCAGAGCGTGAGCATGAACTGGCGCACGGACTCGCCGACCGTCTCGGTCGAGAAGCGGTAGCCGGTCCAGGGCTGCTGGGAGGTGAGGTAGTACCAGCGAAAGGCGTCGGCGCCGTGCGTGTCGAGCACCTCCCACGGGTCGACGACATTGCCCCGGCTCTTCGACATCTTCTGGCCCTCCGGGTCGAGGATCAGGCCGAGGCAGACGCAGTTGCGATAGCTCGTGCGGTCGAAGAGCAGGACCGAGATCGCCAGCAGCGAGTAGAACCAGCCGCGGGTCTGATCCTGAGCCTCGCAGATGTAGTCGGCGGGGAAGCGCTCGGCGAACAGCTCTTCGCCGGTCGCCGGGTAACCGAACTGGGCGAACGGCATCGAGCCCGAGTCCCACCAGGCGTCGATCGTCTCCTCGATCCGGCGCATCTGGCCGCCGCACCCCTCGCAGGAGATGAGCACCTCGTCGATGTAGGGCCGGTGCAGGTCGTCGGGGACCTCGCCGCCGCGCTCGCGCAGCTCAGCGGCCGAACCGGCGCAGAAGCGCTGGTCGCAGCCGTCCGCCTCGCACTCCCAGATCGGCAGCGGCGTTCCCCAGTAGCGCTCTCGCGACAGCGCCCAGTCCTGGTTTCCCTCAAGCCACTTGCCGAAGCGCCCGTGCTTTACGTGCTCAGGGTGCCAGCCGATCTGTTCGTTCTCGGCCAGCATCCGGTCGCGGACCTCGGTCGTCGCCACGTACCAGCTCGACTTCGCGTAGTAGAGCAGCGGCGTCCCGCAGCGCCAGCAGTGCGGATAGGAGTGCTCGTAGACCTCGGCTCGCAGCAGTCGCCCGCTCGCCCGCAGCGCCTCGACGATCTCGGGGTCGGCGTCCTTGACTCCGCGGCCGGCGTAGTCGGTGACTCGCTCGTCGAAGGTGCCGTCGGGCAGGACGGGATTCTGCAGCTTGATCTCGTACTGCTCGCCGAGCCGGAAGTCGTCCTCGCCGAAGGCGATCGCCGTGTGCACGATCCCGGTGCCGTCCTCGGTGGAGACGAAGTCGGCGGCGAGCACAGTGTGTCCCCGGGGCCCGTAGTCGCTGACGTAGCGAAACGGCGGCTCGTAGCGAATCCCGACCATCGCCGAGCCGGGGAAGTGGGCGAGGATCTCGGCGTCCTCGCCGAGCACCCGTTCGACCAGGTCGGCGGCGAGGATCAAGACCTCGTCCGAGCCGGCGGGCTTGATTCGCACGTACTCGATCTCCGGCCCGACCGCGAGCGCGGCGTTGGAGATCAGGGTCCACGGCGTCGTCGTCCAGGCGACCAGGTTGTCGCCGACCTGGATCGGCGACTCCGGGATCGAGTCCGCCGGCGGAACCTCGGTGACCGGAAAGCGCACGTACACCGACGGGTCCTCGACGTCCTCGTAGCCCTGCGCGACCTCATGGGAGGAGAGCGCCGTGCCGCAGCGCGGGCAGTAGGGCACGACCTTGTGGCCCTTGTACAGCCGCCCGTCGTCCCAGACCCGACGCAGCGACCACCACACCGACTCGATGTAGTCGTCGGTCAGGGTCATGTAGGGGTCGTCGAGGTCGAGCCAGAACCCGATCCGCTCGGTCAGCCGGTTCCAGTCCTCGACGTAGCGGAACACGGACTCGCGGCAGCGCTGGTTGAACTCGGCGATCCCGTACTTCTCGATCTCGGCCTTCGAGGAGATCCCGAGCTCCCGTTCGACCTCGAGCTCGACCGGGAGGCCGTGACAGTCCCAGCCGGCCTTGCGCGGCACGTAGTGGCCGCGCATCGCCTGAAACCGCGGGTAGACGTCCTTGAAGACGCGCGAGAGCACGTGGTGTGAGCCCGCCTTTCCATTTGCGGTCGGCGGCCCCTCGTAGAAGCTCCAGGTGGGCGCGCCCTGCTCGCGTCGCTGGGAGAGCTGCCGGCCGAAGACGTCCTCGGCGCGCCAGCGCTCCAGCACTCGCGTCTCGAGCTCGGGAAAGGACTGCTTGGGATCGACTGGTTCGAAGCCCGCCATGGCGGCTGATTCTGGCAGCGCCGGGCTAGTCCTCGCCGGCGAGCCAGGCGCGAATCTCTGCGCCGTGCTGGTCGAGCTCCGGCGGCGGGCGGCCGGTGACCGCCGGCGTCGCCCGCAGCCCGAGCGGCGAGGCGACCGTGCGCCGTCCCTCGTGCTCGTCGACCGGCTCCAGCCCGAGCGACTCGGCGAGCTCGAAGGCCGCGGCGATGTCGTTCACCGGGCCCGCGGGGACGCCGGCGGCGCGCAGCCGCTGGACCCAGGTGGCGACCGGGGCGGTGGCGAGGCGCCTCTCGATCCGCTCGCGGACCGTGGCGCGGTGCTCCACCCGCCCCGGGTTGGTCGCAAGGCGCGGGTCGGCGGCCAGCTCTTCGCTCTCCAGCGCCTGCGCCAGCGCCGCGAACTGGCGATCGTTGCCGGCGCAGATCATCACCGCGCCGTCGGCGGCGCGGTACGTTGCGAACGGTTCGATGCTGGGGTGGTCGTTTCCCAGCCTGCGGGGCACCACCCCCGAGTTCAGGTAGCCGCTCGCCTGGTTGACCAGCGCCGCGAGCGCACTTGAGAGCAGGTCGATCTCGATCCGCTGCCCGCCGCCATTACGTTCCCGGGTGCGCAGGGCGGCGAGGATCGCGACCGCGGCACCGAGCCCGGCGATCACGTCGACCAGCGCGACGCCGACCTTCGACGCCTCGCCCTCGGCGGCGCCGGTGATCGACATCAGTCCCGACAGCGCCTGGACAAGCGGGTCATAGCCCGGCAACGCCGCGCCGGGGCCGCCGCCGAACCCCGTGATCGAGCAGTGGATCAGCCCGGGGTTGCGCTCGGAGAGCTCGTCCGGGTCGAGCCCCAGTCGTTGCAGGCCACCCGGCTTGAAGTTGTCGACGAGGACGTCGGCGCGCGAGATCAGCGCCAGCGCCGTCGCGAGGTCGCTCCCGTCGCGCAGGTCGAGCGCGATCGAGCGCTTGTTGCGGTTGACGGCGAGAAAGTAGGTGGCGGTCCCGTCGGCGGCCTCGGGAGGCTTCCAGGATCGGGTCTCGTCGCCCGTGGGCGCTTCGACCTTGATCACGTCGGCCCCGAGATCGCCCAGCGTCATCGTCGCCAGTGGTCCCGCCAGGACACGGCTGAGGTCGGCGACCAGGATGCCGTCGAGTGCTCGGGCCTCTGACACGGTGGGCAGCGTATTCCTGCCCCCTACGATGGGGGCATGAGGCGGCTGATCGCGCTCGCGGCGGCACTTGCGGCGCTCGCGGGCTGCGGCTCCGACGATGCGCCGGAGACGCCGGCCGCCTGTCTCGGCCCTGCGGCCGACTATCTCGCCGCGCTCGAGGCCGCGCCGGCGGAGGTGCGCCTGGGCGGGACCACGGCGATCAGCGACTGCCTGGTCGAGGACCAGGCCTCGGGTGCGCTGCAGACGGTCGGCAAGTCGGTGGTCGACGCGGCCACCGAGCTCAATCGCGAAGTTCGGCGCGACCCCCGCTCGCAGGCGGCCGTCGAGCTCGGCTACCTGGTCGGCGCGGTGCAGGAGGGCGCTGCCGACACCGGGGGCATCCACGAGGACCTCGTCATCCGCCTCGACACCGCCGCCCGCTACACCGGACCCGGGGGCGACCCGTTCTCGGCCGCGGTCGAGCGCGCCTACGGCGAGGGTTACGCGGCGGGCCAGGCGAGCGGCTGAGATAGCCTGAATTGGGTGACTACTACGGACACGCAGCTGTGGGGTGGCGAAACGGCTAAGGCGGTCGAGAACTTCCCGGTCTCCGGCCATCCGATCCCGGCGCCCGTGATCCACTGGCTCGGCCGGATCAAGGCCGCCTCGGCGCGGGTCAACGCCGAGCTCGGCAACCTCGATCCCGACCTCGCCGAGCGCATCGCCGCGGCCGGCGACGCCGTGGCCGAGGGCGAGCACGACGAGCAGTTTCCGATCGACGTCTTTCAGACCGGCTCCGGCACGTCGTCGAACATGAACGCCAACGAGGTGATCGCGAACCTCGCCGGCGATGGCACGCATCCCAACGACCACGTCAACATGGGCCAGTCGTCCAACGACGTCTTTCCCTCGGCGGTCCACCTGGCGGCGCTCGGCGAGGTCTCCACCGACCTGCTGCCGGCGCTCGACGGGCTCGCCGAGGCGTTGGCCGCGAAGGGCGGCGAGTTTGCCGACCACGTCAAGTCCGGCCGCACGCACCTGATGGACGCGGTGCCGGTGACCCTCGGCCAGGAGTTCGACGGCTTCGCGGCGCAGATCCGCCTCGGCGCCGAGCGGGTGCGCGGCACGCTCGGCAGAGTCGGGCAGATCCCGCTCGGCGGCACCGCCACCGGGACCGGCATCAACACCCACCCCGAGTTTGCCGAGCGGGTGCGCGGGCAGCTCTCCCAGGCCACCGGCCTGGAGATCTCCGCACCGGCCGATCCTTTCGAGGCGCAGGCCAACCGCGACGCGCTGGTCGAGCTCTCGGGGGCGCTCAAGGTCGTCGCCGTGTCGATGATCAAGATCGCCAACGACCTCGCGCTGATGGGATCGGGCCCGCGCGCCGGGCTCGCCGAGATTCGGTTGCCCGAGCTGCAGAAGGGCTCCTCGATCATGCCCGGCAAGGTCAACCCGGTGATCCCCGAGGTCGTGATCCAGGTCGGCGACCAGGTGATCGGCAACGACAC
>DAIRGH010000102.1:0-10308 GCA_036794585.1 Solirubrobacterales bacterium
GCAGATGCGCTCAAGCGGGCGCTCCCGCGGCGCTCGGCGCCATCCCCATCGCCGCCAGCTTCTTCGACAGCGAGCGCGAGGCATACTCGAACATCTCGGAGGAGTGGTAGCCGAACGGCGTGTCGAAGTCGTGGCGGTTCTCGACCCAGTCGGGGGCGAACGCGAGCACCGCGGTCGGCAATGTCTCGCTCAGCGTCTGCTGGATCACGTCGCGATAGCGGACGTCCTCGTTGATCGCATCGCACAGGAACTTGACCCCGAAGCCGACGTGCCGCGACTCGTCGCGGTTGACGTGGGTGAATCCGTCGCGAAAGCCCGGCATCCGGTCCTGCTCCTTCAGGTAGCGCAGGATGAAGCGCGCGCCGGTGAGCGCCAGCGTGCCCTCGATCACGATCATGTAGATCGTGATCCCGCGGACCAGGGCCTCGAAGTCCGACGGGTCCTTGCGCAGGGTCTCGGCGGCCTCGTGCAGGATGCCGTCGAAGAGCTCGATGTACTCGCTGTTCATCTTCGGCCGCTGCGCGGCAAGGTTGTCGGCGATCGTCTTTGCGTCCGAGCCGAAGACCTCGCGGTAGAAGCGATCGAAGAAGACGCAGTGCCGCGCCTCGTCGGCGACCTGGGAGGCGAGGAAGATCTTCTGGTCCTCGGTCGGGGCCGCGATCGCAAACGGCAGCAGCTCGGTCGTCACCCGCTCCTCGCCGAGGAAGAACGAGGACAGGCTCCACTGCATGTACAGGCGCTGCTCGTCGCTCCAGATGTCGGAGCTCCACTCCTCGGCATCGCGACTGAAGTCGAAGCTCTCCGAGCTCCAGCCCTGGTTCTCCCAGCGCGAGATCAGCTTGCGGTAGGAGGGGGCGGCGGCGACCACCTTGTCGAGCTGGGCCATCACCTTGTCGATGTCGCCGTCGAGCAGGACGTCGAGAGCGCTCAGGTCGTCTGCAGTGCCGTTGCCGGTGGTCGCGGTCATGGGTCCTCCTGGGGAGCGCGGGTCGTTCGCCGGCCATTATTACCCAACTGGTTAATAAATGCAAGCCCAGCCGAGATCTGGGTAGTACGTCGCTCGAACCCGACCATCAGGAGGTATCGAGATGGCAAAGGACCACGGCCCGAGCGTCAAGGACGACAAGCAGTACGAGGGCCTGCGCAAGAAGGGGATGAGCAAGCAGCGCGCGGCGTCGATCGCGAACTCGCCGAACGCGTCGAGCAAGGGAGGCAAGAAGAGCGGCAAGGGCAGCGGCGGCTCGAAGTCGCAGAAGCGCGCCGCCGGGCGCGAGGGTGGAAAGAAGAGCGGCAAGAAGTCCTAGGCACCGCTACGGGGATTCGAATTGCGCAGCGCGCCGCTCTAGCAAGCGCAATCCCGCATGGCCAAGCGGTCTACGCGGTCGCCTCGGGTCGCCTCGGGTCGCATGCCAGCGTGTTCATTGTCCCGCCACTGTCCCGTGGAGCTCGGCGTCGAGGTAGGCGTCCATCCTCGCGCGAGCCTCGTCGCGGCTGCCCGGGAACAGGTGGCCGTACTGGTCGAACGTCATCGTGATCGAGGCGTGGCCGAGGAACTCCTGGACCGCCTTCGGGTTCTCGCCGGCGGCAATCAGCAGCGAGGCGAAGGTGTGCCGGCACTCGTGCAGCGAGATCCGGTTGAGGCCCGCCGCGGCCCATGCGCGCTTCGCCCGGTTGTCGATCGTCGACGCCGTGAATGCCTGCGTCACCGACGCCCCGAACACGAGGTCATCGCCGGCCCGGTCGGTCGAGAGCTTGTGCTCGTCGAGGTAGTCGCGCAGGACAGCGAGCAGCGGCACCGTTCGCGTCGATCGCTCGCTCTTCGGTTCGAGCGCACCCTCGTACTCATCCCATGACCGGCAAACGCGGATCTCCGATCGCCCGAGGTCGACGTCGGACCACCGCAGCGCGCGCAGCTCGCCACGGCGCAGGCCCGCGTAGAACGCACAGGCCCACACCGCCCGCTCGATCGACGGGAGCGCGTCGAGCAGCGCCTTCGCCTCTTGCGGCGTGGCGATGCGATCACGTCGGCCCCGCGACTGCGGGAGGTCGAGGTTGGCAGTCGGGTTCGCCGCCACCTGATCTCGCCTGATCGCGTGGCGGTAGATCGCACGGAGTGGATCGAGCGCGTTGCGGACCGTCGAGGGTGAGAGGCCCATGCCGAGCAGCTCGTCGGCGAGGACCTGGACCTCGGCCCGGCGCAGCTCGGTGAGGCGATAGGCGCCGAGCGCCGGCAGCACGTAGCGGTCGAGCTTTGCGGTGTACGTGCGCAGCGTCGAGGGCTTGTAGGGGCGCCCAGAGCGATCCCGCACCGTGCCAGCCCGGGCCCCGTCGAGGAACAGGCTCGCGGCCTCGGCGACTGTGCGCGGCGACGGCACCTGCAGGGTGCCCTGATGCAATGCGACGAGCCGGTCCGCTCGCCACGCCTTCGCTTCCGCCGGCGACGCGAAACTCTTGCGGATCCGCTTCTGCTCGCGATTCGACCAGACGGCGGCGCGGTAGGTCGGGGTGCAGCTGCACCGGCCGCCAGAGAGTGAGCGGCACGGCTGCTTGCCGGTCTGGTGGCGGACCTCAATGCCCTCAGCCATCGGCAACCTCAACAGCGCGCAGGTGCCGGCGCTCGATCGCCGTCATCGCCGCTCCCCCAAACGGCGGAAGTAGAGCTCGAGCGCGGACTCCGCCGTCGTGATCGACGAGTACAGGAAGGTTGGCACCGTGCGATCGTGCCGGCAGTGGCGCCGGGCCTCTCTGACCGCCCTGAGCGCGTCGGCGAACACGCCCCGCCCGACGGTGACGCGGCCGAGACCGCGATCGGTCATCAGCAGGGCGGACTCTTTGAACGCGTCTCGCCACGGGCTCGACTCCGGGAGCCGTCCCGCCTGACGGTCCAGGTACTCGCGCGTCTCGGCGAGAACCGCTCCGATCTCTTGCTCTTCTGCCTGCGTTACGGGCCGGCCTCGGCCGCCCTCCAGGACCTCGAACATTGCCGTTGCTCCTCTCTGCCGAGAGGGCCGATCTGACGGGAGGGAGGCCGATAGCCTGCGATCCGCGCCCGAGCTAATCCCTCTGGCGCCGGCCCCGGGGCGTTTGCGCGTCGCCGGGGCATATGACGACGCGAACCTACACCCTGGCCAGGTCACGGTCAATCGACGACGACGCTCTGTGCGTTCTCCGAGGTCCAGCGCTCAAGCTCGGCTAGAGGGATCAGTCGCACCTTTCCGATCCGGATGATCTTCAGCTGCGGCTGGATCTCCGTCTTGAACGTCGTCAGCCCCACGCCGAGTGAGTACGCGGCCTCCTCGCGCGTGAGCGCAGTCCGGGGGACGTGGCGCGGCTCCCTCACGCGCCCATCTCCGCAAGCGCTAGGCGCACCCACACGTCCACCGCGGCAGCGGCTCGTCCGGCGTCCCCAGCGGTGAAAGCGGCATCGATCGCGCGCTCGGCAGCTCGCCAGGGGTCACCGTTCACGTCGACGTCGATCGCGCACCCGCTGTACTCGCTCGCCACCATCGCGATCGCCGCGCGAAGCAGGGCCCTGGCCGCTGCCAACCCGTCGCTCATGGCGCGTCCTCCGGCGGCCAGCCCCAGCACCGCGAACAGCGGCCGTCGATCGCGAGCTCGCCGGGCTCCGAACACGAGCATCGCGGTTCGAGGCCGACGTCGGCGGCGGTGGCCCACAAGCGGCCCGCTTCGCCGTCGCTTGGGCCACCCGTATCGCCCTTGGCAGAGCCAGATTCGGGGGATGGCCCACCTGTCGCCGTCCCTAGGGGCACGGGCCGGTGGGCCACCCACCGGTTCCCGTCCGGACCCCGGGCCGCCAACCCCTCTACCTCGAGGTCGCCGAGCAGCCGCTGCAGCGTCGATCGGGCGACCCCCGTGAGCTCAGCGATCCTGCGCTCTGACCGTGGCGTGTCATCGAGGACCTGGACCACCTGGTCGCGGCGCTCGTCGCGCGGCTTGGCGTCCCCCTCCTCGAACGGCTCGGCGTCATCCACGTACACGAGCCCGCGCGGTCGATCGACCTCGATCCGCACCCAGCGGGGCGGCGGCTCCTCCTCGATCCGACACTTGATCGTCGTGATCTTGCGCCGGACCCGGGCGTCGGGATCGTTGGCGACACGGCCGAGGGTGAACAGCATGTCGGTCTGGTCGAGGATCACGGCCGAGCCGCGGAACTCGCTCAGCTCCGACTTGCCGCGGTGATGGATGAGCAGGATCGCTGCCTGTGTGTCGCGGGCCAGCTCCTTCAGCTGCGTGATCAGCGGCTCCATCTCGTCCGCGTCGTTTTCCTTCGCGCCGGACGAGAGAACGCGGAGCGAGTCGAACACGACGAGGTCTGCCTGCTGCTCGGCGATGACGGACCGGAACCAGTCGAGGTCCTTACGGAGGTGCAGCCCCCCAGCCTCGACGGGCTGGACGGCCGTGCTCGCGGTGATCCCGGCCGACCTGAACCGCCTCGCGATCAGTCGCGGGCCGTTCTCGGCGTCGAAGATCAGCGCCGAACCGGCCCTACAGTCGACGCCAGCTGCGGGGCGCCCGCCGGCGACGCCGCACGCCAGGCTGAGGGCCAGGAGCGACTTGCCCTCGCCGCCGCGCCCGGCGAGAACCGTCAGGTAGCCGTCCGCCGCCAACCTCTCGCACCGCCACGGGATCGGCTCGTCGGGCGCGGCCAGCATCGCCGCGACGTCGAGAACTCGGCCCTCGTAGCGCGCCGCGCTCGCGCCATTCTCCTGGCTCGTCCCCAGCTCGGCCTCGGAGAGCTGGGCCAGCTTGCGCGCAATGGGCGCGTACTCGTCGAAGCCCCGCGCCTCACACAGCTGGGTGATCAGGCGGCTTGCGCGATCGGCCGCCGTCGCCCCGTTGCGACCGCTCATGCGCCGCCCCCTCTGTGCGGCCAGCAGGCCCGGGGGCGGGCGCCTACCGGCTCAGGGTCGCTGTCGTCGGACGGTGAGCCGCGTGTGCTTTGGGAGCTACTCGACCGCCGCGAGCCTGACGTCCGGCCGTTAGACGCTGGCCGGTGCTCGCGGGACCGCGCGCCGACGCGGATCGCCCCGCCGGTGTCGCGCTTGCGAATTAGGCCGTACTTGTGCGCAACCGCCATCAGCTCGCGGCCGCGCTGGCGAACCCAGTCCGGAGCGTCGTCAACGACTCGCGTCTGACCGGCGCCAACGTACTCGCGTATGACGACGTCCGTCGGCGTGGGAGGCTTGCGGCTACCCGGTGTTCGAGCAGGTGGTGGGGTCATTGGCCGAGGGAGATGCGACGGAATCGCCGATGACCCGTCCGGCTGCCGCGGCGGCCGCACCGAAGTGCGAACCGCACGCGGAACCGAGACGAATCTCCATCGGCGCGAACGCCATAAGCAGCAAGTGAACTACGCGATCCGGCGGAACCTTCGACGGGTCGGAGGGGCGGCCCGCTCGCGGTCGATCGCGACGGACTACTGCTCGCGTCGGCAGGCCCTCAGCTCGGCCTGCCTTCGGCCCTCCTCGCGGATCAGTCGTTGCACGCCGGCGAGGAACGCAACCGGGTCGCCGCCGTTGCGGACGATCTCGATCGCAAGGTCACGCAGCTGCGCGCCGAGCTTGCGGGCACCTTGGCGGGCCTGCTGCTCGAGCCGCTCGGTGCTCTGCTCTGCGGCCCAGCGGGCGCGGCTCTCGCGCGTCAGCTTGTCCTGGTACTCGGGCTCCACCGCCTCGCCAGCGTCGGTGAGGGCGCCGTGAGAAGTCGTCGTGTACGCCGACTCCCGGGCGGCCCGCGCGATCGCCTCTGCATCCAGCGGCCCCTCGTCTGCCCCCTGCGGTGAGTGCGCCGGCGGGCGGCGCCGGAGCAGGTTCGGCCGGTCATCGCGGACCGAGTAGACGAGGATGTGCTCACCCTTCTTGCCGCGCGTCGTGCCGCGGATCGTCAGCGAAACGTTCGTCGAGAGCGGGATGACCTGCCCCGCCTCGATATCGGGCGGCTGCGTTCCTGGAAACGCGATCCGGGGCGCCCCGCCGGCAAAGATCGCGGTGCGTTGCGCGCGCGTCAATCGGAGCAGCTGGCTCACGAGGGCGCCTGGTTTATCCGACCGCCTCGTGGGTCAGCTTGTGCCGTATGCAACATGCCGCAGAGATCATCCCGGTCGAGGCCCTGCGCGAGTCGGCCCTCGTCGACGAGGACGTGCTCCGCCACGTCGACGAGCTCCGCGAGGAGTGCCTGCCGCGCCACGGCCCCGATTGTGGCTTGTGCCAGCGTCTCTCCCAGGCCCTCGCCGAGCTGCGCCAGCGCGGCGAGGGCTAAGCGGTCGGGCCAGGGACTCGAAGGCCCGAAAGCTCACGCATCAACCTCAGCGTTTCCTGACCCTCCGGGCCGTCGCGGAGCGCCGTCATCTCGGCCGCAGCCGCGCAGACCGAGACGAAGCCTGGCTGCAGACCGAGCCGGCGCCCCCGTTTGCGAATTACCTCCGCGAAGCTCGCAAGCAATTCGTGGTCGGTCGCGTCGCGGTGAAGCCGGCGGCCGACCTCGTCCTGGAGAAGCTTGACCGCTCCGCGATGGTGTGCCGACAGGCCAGGCCCAAGATGGTCGGTGATCCGAACGCTCTCGGCTAGCCACCGCGGCGGCAGGTTCTTCGCTGGGAGAGCCTCGCGCAGCACGTTGAATGCCCACTGGGGCTCGACACGCCCCTCGGCCTCAACCTCGTACACGCCCCCCGGCGGCTCGTAGTACATCGTGTGCCTGAACGCATCCCACCGATCCGGCGTCAGGATGAGCATCCCGTCGGGGTGAATGTAGTCGAACCAGCCAGAGCGCACGCCATGTTCGGATGGTTCAACGACGCTGCCTACCGCGAGGTCGGTGGCGGCGCCGTAGTACAGCCGTTGCGGGGGTTCCTGCTCGAGGAACTTGTCGAGTTCACCGAGCACCGATTCGAGTCGCTCAGTCCGCTCACTCATCGACGCGGGCTTGCGGCAGTCCTGGCCTTGTCCGCGGTCGGTGTGTGCATGGTCGTTTTCTCCTCTTGGCTGTCGTCGTTTCCTTCTGCGCTTCTTCCCTCGTCCCTGGGGCATCGCTACAGCTGACTCCCACTCGTCAACAGCACCCTCGGAACCACCGTCAGATCGACCGTCAGCGAGTCGCCGAGCCCGGTGCTTGGCAGGCCGCCGCTGACGTCGAAACGGCGGGTCTTGATGGCCAGGCGCGACTTCGCGCCGGCTCGGGTCGCTGGCGGGATGCGGAGGTATTGCCCCTCGATCGGCAGCTTGCCGTAGCGAGTGCCGGCGGCGTTCTCGCGCTGATAGCTGTCGTGCTTGAGCTTCGCCGATTGCCCAGACCACAGCGCGTGGTCGATGGCCGGCGTCGACGCCAGGAAGTCATCGTAGCTGCGCGTCCTATCGGCGGCCGTGGAGGTCTGGGCGTCGTAGAATCCCGGCTTGCCTGAGGCGAGGGCCCCGCCGGTGGCCAGTTGGCTCAGCTGTACCTGGTGGATCGGATCGCCGCGCTCACCACCGGGCTGATAGAGCCAGACAAACACCTGACCATCCGCGGTGACGAGCATCGAAAGGCGATACCAGGTGTTGATCGCCAACTCAGGGAACGTCTGCGGTCCCGGCAGGGTGGCCACCGACCCAGCGACGTTGTAGTACAGGCGCAAGGATGCGAGATGCGAGGTCGCGTTCGAGCTGATCTGCGCCTTGAACCAGTTGCTTGCGTCAGCCCAGCGGGCATAGAGGCCGTGGTAGACGCCGGAGTCGTGGTTACTGCGTTTGAAGCTGATCTCGACAAGCTGCGTGGTCGCCGCTGCCGCTCCGCTGATCGCAGTGCGGCCAGAGTGAATGTCGGCGTCTTGATCCTGTTCCCGCTCGACGGTGTGGCCGGTGGCTTCAACGGCAAGATCGACGGCATCTCCCGAGGTCGCCCACGTCTTGCCCCCCGCTGATGTCTTCGCGTTGAGGTTGCCGGCCGACTGGTCGAACTCGTCGCGGTCAAGGAAGGCGACCGGGGTCCCGAGCAGGAGTGGCACACGCGCCAGCGCATAGACCGCTGCCGGAAACACGTCGACGAAATCCACGTCCAGCGTCGTCCCCGGCGTATCGGTGTAGGCCTCGATGTAGCCCTCCCACGAGTGCGTTCCCGAAGGGACCTCGGCGATGTTGATCACGTCGAGGGCGACGTCGTAGAAGTTCGCCGCGCCCGGGACACGCCGCCACGGCCCGGGGGTGAACTTCCCGTCGCCGACGCGCCAGTTGAGGCGGACGTAGACCTCAGTGGCCGAGGCGTAGACGCGGGTGCCGACCTTCCACCGCCCCGTGTGGGGCTGGGGCCCCGTCGAGCAGATCGCCACGGGAGACGTCGTAAGCGTGGCTCGGATAACCCCGTCCGCCGAGTAGGCGCCCGTTCGCGTAGCCGCGCTGCCGGCGAAGCCACTTGAGACGAGCGAGCTCGAATCGATCAGGAGCGGTTCGGGGTCGTCGGGGTCAAAGGGATGCTGGATGCCGACCTCGACGTGGTCCATCGACTCTGTTCCCGTCAGGGTCAGCTCTCCGAGCGCGTCGACGTGGCCCGGGATCCCTTCAAGTGTTATCCCGGCGATGGTGGGCATTGCCTTCTTTCGGCAGGGGTGGTCAGGGCAACGCGCCACCGCTTCTTGGCGAATGGCCAGCACGGGTAGGTCTTTGGCGTCTCGGCATCGGCGGGGATCAACGCGAGCGCCATGTACACGGCCGACTCGTACGGTGGCGTCGGCTCAGGGCGGATGGCGCGGTAGAACTGCGCGCCGTCGAAGTGCAGTCTGTTCTTCCGCATGGCCACGGCATGCAGGCGGTGGTCACCCCGTGCCTCGATTTCCGCTCTGAGGTTGTCGTCACGAGAGGGCGGATCGACTACCGCAATCCAGCTCCGCAGGTAGATCGGCGCCCCTTGCTCGGGCCTCCACCATCTCTGCCCGCGGGCCGTCGCCCACTCCTCCCATGCTGCCCAGAACCCTGACCCGTCGCTTGGCCAATAAGCGCCGCTCCGTGGAGGTCCCACCGGCGCGTCCGGGGTTTCGCTGTACGGGACCTCGTAAGCGGCCCAGACTGCGACCCGCATGCAATCGCCCCACGTTCGCTCCTCCGGGCGGATTGTCCTCGTCCTCATAGCCGGGCGAGCGGTCTTCAGGGACCCAGCTCGCGTTCCAGATGCAGCGCGATCGCCGCGAGCAGGTCCGGGATCTCGTTGTAGACGTACGCCTCGGCACGCCGCTGGGTTCCGAGCTCGCGCTGGCGCGCAAGCGCTTTCTCGAACTCCCGGCGCAGCGGTCGGCCGGGATCGCTGTTCCCCGACAGCGCCGCGTCCTTCGGGTTGTTGAACCAGTCGCGGGCGAGCCGATACACCTCGTTCGAGGCGCGGAACGCGATGACCAGGTCGAGCAGCTCGACGACCGCAGATGAAAGCGGCTTCGCTGTCGCCTCCGCGAGCTTCTGGCGCGACGCCACGTACTCCTGGTGGTGCGCCTCGACTGCGTCGTAGAGCTCCCACACCCGCCTTCGGCCGGCTTCGATGGCGGCCTCAGCTGCCCGCTGCGCCTCCTCGGCCTCGGCTCGCTTCTTCGGCGCCGTCGCCGGCGGCGGCGCTTCGCCTACGTCAGCGGCGGCCGCGGCCGCGATCCTGTCGAAATCCGGTGCCGCGTTGGCCTGCTGGACGAGCTCGGTGTGCCGATCTCGGGTCTCGTCTCGACGCGCGATCGCCTCACGCGCGGCTTGGTTCGCTTTCGCGATCGCGGGAGGCAGGTCTTTCAGTCCGGGCGGCAACACGCGCGACTCGTCGACCCGGACGAGCATGCTGCGGTGGCGGGGGGCGGCGGTGTCGGTCATTGGTGTCTCCTGATCTGCTGAAAGTGGTCGGCGGGTTCCATCTCCTCGAGCGGCTTCGGCTCTGCGTCGCGGTCGGCTTCGAGCCCTGCGTCCTCGAGCGCCTTGTTGCGAGCGGCCCGATACTCCTCGGACTCGGGCTCCTCGCCGGTCCGCTTGTGGTGGAGGATCTCCTCGACCCCCCACTCGTCGCGCGGCTTGAACCGGCGTGGCGCGCTCATCGCGGCCGTCCCCCCGGCCGGGGCGGGAGCTGCTTGGCCTTGATGTCCTCAGCGATCCGCTTCGCCGACTCGGCAGCCGGATCCGGCTCGCCGCGGTCGCGGAGGGCCTGCTTTCGGCGGCGCTCCTGCTCGAGCACGTCGATCTCTTCGCTGTCGGTCATCCCTGCGCCTCCGGGACAGCGCTCAGCCGGCGACGTCGACGCCGTCCCGGACGGCGGTCGCGCGGCGCCGCGAGCTCGACGACCTCGGCCGGCGACGCG
>DAIRGH010000195.1:0-2296 GCA_036794585.1 Solirubrobacterales bacterium
CCATCCCGGTCGCGGGGCGCAGCATGGCCGCGCGCACGCCGTCCCACCACGACGCGCGCCGCGCCACAGGGGCCGCCGTCGCCGCGGCGTCGGCGCGGACCGTCGCCATCAGGCTCTTACGGAGACGGTCGGGCGGCGTGCGCTGCTCGACCGCCGCCGGCAGCTGGTCGACGGCGGGGCGCAGCCACTGCAGCCGATCGCGGCAGGTCTCGCAGTCTGAGAGGTGGCGCTCGAGCTGGATCACCTCATCACGATCGAGCGCGCCGAGCGCGTACGCGGCGAGGTCGTCGCGCAGCTGGTCGCCGTCGTGATGGATGTCGGTCACGGGAGCACCTCCGAGGGCCCGTCGACGCCCATGCCCTCCGCGAGCGTGGCCCTGATCTTCTCGAGCCCCAGCCGCATCCGGCCCTTGACCGTACCGAGTGGCATGCCGAGCATCTCGGCGATCTCGGAGTGGGTGAAGCCGCCGAAGTAGGCGAGCCCGATGACCTCCGACTGCTCGCTCGGCAGCTCGCCGAGCGCGCCGCGAACCCGGCGAGAGGTCTCACGGCGAATCGCCTCGGAATCTGTGAGCTCGGCCGCGGGCTGGCCTTCGAGCACCGCCTCATCGTCGAGGTCGAGCTTCGGCGCCTGGGTAGAGGAGCGCCGCAACGCGTCGATCGCGCGGTTGCGGACGATCCCGAGGGTCCACGAGCGGACGCTGCCGCGGGCGGCGTCGAAGCGCGCCCCGCTGCGCCAGACCGACAGGAACGCCTCCTGCGTCACGTCCTCGGCGACGGCCTGATTGCCGACGATCCTGTGCGCGAGCGAGTAGGCGGCGCCGCCGTGGCGGTCATAGAGGACCGCGAAGGCATCGGGATCCCGGCGCTCGACGAGAGTCATCAGGTCCTCGTCGGCCAGGCGCTGAAGCGCCTCGGGTGTGAGGTTCGAGGTCATCCGCCGGGGTAGCTCGTGCGTAGTTTCCTACGCCGGCGCCCGGCACCCGGATCAGTGCCGTCCGCCCTGGCAGCGATAGTCGCGCCACGAAACACCCCCGCAAGGAGGAACGCATGTCAACGACGAGCCCAGCTCAGTTGTACGCGACGCTCGTGGGAGGGGTCCTGGTGATCGCCGGGATCATCGGTTTCTTCTACGACGCGAGCTTTTCCACCGGCGACGAGATCGAGGCAGACGAGGTGTTCGGCATCCTCGCCGTCAACGGCTGGCACAACGTGCTCGGGCACCTCGCGATCGGCCTGTTCCTGCTCGCGATGGCCGGCAGGGCGGCCCGCTCGGCCGTGCTCGGGGTCGGGCTGCTCTACGTCGTGCTCGCGGTTTGGGGATTCATCGTCGTCGAAGACGGTTTTGGCGACATCCTCGGCTTGATCCCGGTCAACACCGAGGACAACGTCCTGCACCTGATCCTCGGGCTCACCGGCTTGGCCGCCGGCGCGGCGACGCCGAAGACCGCCGCGACCAACGTCGCGGGTCCACGCGCGGAAACCCCGGCTACCTAGGGAGCTAGCGCAGGTCTCGCAGCAGGCGCCCGGCGGTCTCGCGCAGGCCGTCGGAGCGCCGCCTGCGCCGCATCCCGACCAGCACGAGGGCCCCGGCGGCGACGCTGCCCGCTGCCACCGCGGCGACGGGGCGCACCCAGTTGCGCGGGTCGCGCAGCGCGTCGAGCTCTCCCTCCGAGAGCTCGTCGGCCCAGCTCGACAGCTCGGCCGCCGCCTGCTGGGCGATCGAGGACAGGGTCGCCTCCATCCGCGAGGCCAGGTCCTCGGGCGGATCGATCGGCCGCAGCGCGTCGCTGAGCAGCCGCTCCAGGTTCAGCTCGCCGGCGCTCTCACCCGTCATCGGTCATCAGCTCCTCGAGTTGCTTGATCGCGCGATGGATCAGCACCTTGGTCGCGCCGTCGGAGCGCCCGAGGGCGCGCGCGATCTCTCGGTTCGACATTCCGAGCGCGAAGCGCATGATCAGCGCCTCGCGCCGGTCCTCGGGAAGGTCGTCGAGCCGCGCGATCACCTGGCGCAGGTCCTCCCTGCCCTCGACCACACGCTCGGTCTCGTGCGGGTGCGCCGGCGGCTCGACTGCCTCGATGTTCGCGGTCGGCTTGCGGGCGCGGTCGCGGTGATAGTTGGAGGCGAGGTTGTGCGCGATCCGGATCAGCCACGGCCGCAGCGGCCGGCCGTCGGATTCGCGACGGGCGCGCTCGAAGTGGCGGTAGGCCTGCAGGAAGGCCTGCTCGGTGAGGTCCTCGGCGTCGTGGTGGTTGCCGACCCGGTAGTAGGAGTAGGAGTAGACGTCGCGCAGGTG
>DAIRGH010000103.1:0-10212 GCA_036794585.1 Solirubrobacterales bacterium
TTGCAGCGCCGCCACCGCGCCCGGGCGCGGCGGTGCCTGCAGCGACGCGTCCTGGCCGAGGATCGCGCGTTGAAGCTGCTGCAGCTCGGGGCCGGGCTCCAGGCCGAGCTCCTCGACGAGCATCCGCTGCGCGGCTCGGTAGCTCTCGAGCGCCTCGGCCTGCCGGCCCGCGCGGTAGAGGGCGAGCATGTGCTGGCCGCGCAGCCGCTCGCGCCCGGGGTGCTCTGACACCAAGGACTCGAGCTCGGGAACGAGGGCGGCGTGGCGGCCGAGCGTGAGGTCGGCGTCGATGCGATCCTCGAGCACGGCCAGGCGCAGCTCCTCGAGCTGGCCGATCTGGTTCTGGGCGAAGGACTCGTAGGCGAAGTCGGCCAGCGGCGCGCCACGCCAGAGGTTGAGCGCGTCTCTCAGCGTATGCGCCGCGTCCTTGGCGTCGCCGCGCTCCAGCGCCTCGCGTCCTTCGCGGGCGAAACGCTCGAAGCGGTCGGCGTCGACTTCGTGCTCGCTGAGCTCGAGCGCATAGCCCCCGCCGCGGGTGACGAGCACCCCCTCGCCAAGCGCCTTGCGCAGGCGCGAGACGTAGACCTGAACCGTCTTGGTCGCCGTGTCCGGCGGGCGCTCTCCCCAGAGCTCATCGACTACGCGGTCGACCGAGACAGGCTCGCCGCGGTGTAGCAGCAGGATCGCGAGGATCGCGCGCTGCCTCGCGCCGCCGAGCGCGACCGGTCGTCCGCCGGCCACGACCTCGAGCGAGCCAAGAATTCGGAATTCCATGGGCGAGACAGAGCCTGCGGGCGACGCTATCACCGCCGAGCCGGTGCGTTTACCCGGTTGCTACCGCTGTTTTCCGAGCGTTTGGGGGTGTGTTCGAGGCTCGCCGCAATGGATCGCATTGGACGATCCCCGGTGAGAGGAGTTCACATGAGGACCACCGCCCACAGACTGCGCCGCCCGTTCGCGCTCGCAACAGTGATCAGCGCCATCGCCGTGCCGGCCGCCGCCGCCGCTCCGGTCGATCCGCCGATCCTCGGCGCGCCGGATGAGCCGCAGCAGTCCCAGCCCTCGCAGTCCCAGCGCGAGTCGTACCCCGGTAGCCTCGACGCACAGGTGGCGACCACGAACACGGGCGCGCAGCCGTCGAACACGGGCGCGCAGCCGTCGCAGAGGGACTATCCGCGCGGCGTCGACGCGCTCGCGCCGCCCGAGTCAACCCCGGTGACCGTCCAGGTCGAGCCGCGCACCGTCGCGGGTGACGGCTTCGACTGGGGCGACGCCGGCATCGGCGCCTCCGCGGTGCTCGCGCTCGCGGCGATCGCCGGTGGCGCCGCGATCGCGCTCGGCCACAGCTCCCGTCGCGGCCACAAGCTGGCGTAGGCCAGGTCAACCACATAACAGTCCGCTCCACGGACACCAGCGCGCCCGGCTCAGGCCGGGCGCGCGTGTGCGTCCACGGTCGGCTGGAGCGACCCATCCCCCTCACATAAAATGGCCCCGCGCGGAAGTAGCTCAGTTGGTAGAGCGTCGGCTTCCCAAGCCGAAGGTCGCGGGTTCGAGACCCGTCTTCCGCTCTCAGGCGAGCGCGTGTCACACAACGCGGGCGCGAGTCGCTGATAGAAGTAGGCCATCCGCTCCCTGTTGTCGTTTGCCGGTGGTCACCGAGCCAAGTGGTTCGTCGCGGGCGCGTGGCTGCTCGTCTTCCTCGGCCTCAACGCGGCCAACATCTTCGATCGCTACTCCGACGCCGAGCAGAACCGCAACGTCGATTACCTGCCCGCAAACGCCGAGTCGGTCGAGGTGCTCGAGCGGGTCGAGGAGTTTCCGTCCGGCGAGCTGTTCGCGGCGGTCGTCGTCTATCGCCGCGACGGCGGGCTGACGCCCGCAGACCAGCAGCTGATCGAGCGCCACCGCGAGGAGCTGGCCGGGGTCGCCACGGCCGGCGAGCCGCCGAAGCCGATCGTCTCCGAGGACGGGACGACGGCGCTGAACGCGGTCCCGTTCCAGACCACCGGCGAGGGCGAGATCGTCACCCGCGACGTCGACGCCGTTCGCGTGGTGGTCACCGATCCGCCCGAAGGGCTTGAGGTCGAGATCACGGGACCGGCCGGCTTTGCCGCCGACGCGATCGACGTCTTCGATTCGATCAACGGGACCCTGGTCGCCGCGACGGCCCTTTTGGTCTTCGTGCTGCTGATCATCATCTACCGCAGCCCGATCTTCTGGCTGATCCCCTTCTTTGCGGTGATCGTCGCCGAGGTGAGCTCGCGCGGCCTCGGCTACCTGCTCTCAGAACTTGGTGTCGTCGTCACCGGCCAAACGTCGGCGATCCTGACCGTGCTGGTGTTCGGGGCGGGGACGGATTACGCGTTGCTGATCGTCGCCCGCTATCGAGAGGAGCTGCGCCGGCAAGAGGACAGGCACGACGCGATCGCGACCGCAATGCGAAGCGCCGGACCACCGGTGGTCGCCTCGGCGGCGACCGTGATGGCGGCGCTTCTATGCCTGGCACTGGCCGAGGTCGAGGGGACGGCCGGGCTGGCGCTGATCGGCGCGATGGCCATCGGCCTGGCGGCGCTGATCATGTGCACGCTGCTGCCGGCGCTGCTGGCGATCTGCGGCCGCCGTGCCTTCTGGCCACGGGTTCCGCACTTCGGAGACGAGGGCGCCGACGCAACGCACGGTGTCTGGCGGCGGATCGCCGACCGGGTGGCCGCGCGGCCGCGCCGCGTGTGGGTCGGTTCGACCGCGCTGTTGGTGGTTCTCGCGCTTGGGCTCGTCTACTTCTCGACCAACCTGACGACCGGCAACCAGTTTCGCGACGAGGAGAGCTCGACGCGAGGCCAGGAGCTGGTCGACAAGGCCTTCCCCTCGGGCGCGAACGCTCCCACCACGGTGATCGTTCCGAATCCGCTCATCGTCGAGGACGTGCAGGCGGCGCTGCGCGAGCGCCCCGAGGTGGCGGCGGTCGGCCGGGTCGAGCAGGGCGAGCCCGGCGCCCGCTTCGACCTCACCCTGGCGATCGACCCGTACTCGAAGGAGGCGTTCGCCCAGATCCCAGAGCTGCGCGAGACGGCCAAGGACGCCGGGGGCGAGGACGTCCTGATCGGCGGGCCTACGGCAGAGGAGCACGACCTGCGCGAGTCGGCAGAGCGCGACAACCGCCTCGTGATCCCGCTGGTGCTCCTGGTCGTCTTCGCGATCCTTGCGCTGCTGCTGCGGGCGATAGTGCTGCCGGTGCTGCTGATCGCGACCGTGGTCGTCTCCTACCTGGCGGCGATGGGGGTCGGCGCGTTCGTCTTCGAGTTCGTCTTCGACTTCCCAGGGTCTGATCCGTCGCTGCTGCTGTGGGCGTTCGTGTTCCTGGTCGCACTCGGCGTCGACTACAACATCTTCCTGATGGCCCGGGTGCGCGAGGAGGCGCTGCGCTATGGCACCCGGCCGGGGATGGTGCGCGGCCTCGCGGTCACGGGCGGGGTGATCACCTCGGCCGGCATCGTGCTCGCCGGAACCTTCAGCGTGCTCGCCTCGCTGCCGCTGGTGTTCTTGACCGAGATCGGCTTCGTGATCGCCTTCGGCGTCCTGCTCGACACGTTCATCGTGCGCTCGCTGCTGGTGCCGGCGCTGGTCTTCGACATCGGCCCGCGGGTGTGGTGGCCCTCGACGCTGGCTGCCTCGGTCGAACTGCGCGGGCCCCGGCCCCCGGCCGCAGAGCCCGAGGAGCCCTCGCCTGCAGCGGCTGCGTCGCCTGCGGGCAGCGCCCCCCGGGAACCTGACGAGCCCTAGCCCGGCCGCCCGTGGGTGGTGAGCTCCTCCGCCAGGAGCTCCATCAGCAGGTTGTCGTGCCACTCGCCGTCTTCGCCGAGCTCGTAGCGGCGCAGCACGCCGACCTCGCGAAAGCCGAGCGAGCGGTAGGCGCGAATCGCGCGCTCGTTGGCGACCGAAGGATCGATGGTGAAGCGGTGATGGCCGCGATCGACGAACCACTCGATCGCCAGCCGCAGCGCCTCCGGGCCGAGGCCGCGATCCTGAAACGCCGGCGCGAGGATTATGTCGAGACCGACCTGCCGGTACTGAAAGTCGGTCTCCTCGTCGATCCCGAGCCAGCCGGCGAAGACGCCGTCGACTTCGATCGCGAACGCGGGATGGGCCGCAAAGTCGGCGCGCTGCTGCTCGACCGACTCGATCCGGCCCCACCATTCGCGCACGCCCGGACCGGTGACGATCTCGAGCAGCGCGTCGAGGTCGGCATCGCCGAGCGGCCTGAGCGTGAGCCGCTCACCTTGGAGGACTGGGAGATCCACTGCGCCGGCTGCGAAACGCCTTGGCGACGTAGTCCTTGAAGTAGACGCTGACGCCGTGCTCGTCGGACCGCCAGTTGGGGATGTGGATCGTCGCCTCGTGACGGCGGTTGCCGCGCATCGTCTCGTCCACCGCGATCGTCCCGCTGGCGTGCGGGCTGGCCGGCAGGTAGATGTCGACTCCGGTGAGAAAGCTCACCGAGTTGAACGGAAACAGGGAGGCGCTGGTGTCCGTCGTCTGGTCGGAGTTCTTGTCGAAGTTGAACAGCGCGATCACCCTGCGGGCGCGCGGGGCGATCGCGGAGTTGATCACGTTCACTCCGTTGAACTCGAGCGCGTCGTTGTTGACCGGGTCGGTCTGATCTCCCCACCACTCGCGCATCCGCAGCACCGCGACGGCCGTGTGATTCGGTCCGGTCTCGACGAACGCCCTCAGCGCCGGCGCGTCGAGCACCCGGTAGAAGTGGTCGTCGTGCTCGAACGGCTCGGCGTAGTTGTGGATGGTCGGCGCGCCGAGCTTTGAGACCGCGAACTCGTAGTGCTTCTTGCCGTTGACCGCGAGCGGGCCGAACGAACCGTCGGCGCCGATGGCCACGGAGTGCAGCGGGCCGCCGGGCTTGCGCGCGCCGGTGGCGGCGCCCACCTCGTAGACCTCGAGCAGCGCACCGTCGTTGCCGCTGTTGGCGGGGAACACCGTCGCCCGCCCGGCGACCGTGACCTTGTTGGGCTTCTCGGGCAGCACGTTCTTGGTCTTGGGCTTCTCACCGTTGAGGAACTTGAACACCGCGGCGAAGGACTCGCGCGAGGTCGTCACCTCGGTGTGCGCCTTGTTCGGGTGATAGACGTTGATCGCGCCGCCGATCTCGCGGCTCTGGTCGCCCTCGCCCCAGATCGCAAGCGTCGGCACGCCTCCAGGCGGGCTGGCGGCGGTGCGTCCGTCGAAGTTGACGTAGCGGCGGACGGTCGCGGCGCGGTCGGGATCGCCCAGGTACTCGTGCATGACCGTGGTCCCGCGCGAGTGGGCGAGGATGTCGACCTGCGGCGCGCCCGTCCTCGCCATCACGTCGGCGATGAAGGGCTCGAGGTTGGCGATCGCGAGCTCGTTGCGCGGCCCGGTGGTGTCGTACTCGTAGGCGAAGAGCCGGTCGTGCGGGTACCCATTGCTGGTGAACCGCATCGCGTTGCTTTCGAACTGCTGCGCCGAGCCGAAGTTGCCATGCACGAAGATCACCGGCACCGGCAGCTTGCCCTTGCTCGGCTTGGCCTCGACGCGCGCGGTCCAGAGCGCCCCAGCGGTGCACAGCAGAGCAAGCGCGAGCGATGCGAACAGCGCCCATGTGCGGCGCCCGACGCGCGATCCGGTCATCTCTCCTCCTCCACGAGCCCCGTAGCTGCGATCACGAATTAGATCACCGTCAACTGCAGCGCCGCGCCGATCAGGCCGCAGCCAAGGACGACGTAGAGCACGGTCAGCTTTCCGTGCCAGCGCATGAGCGCGGCGAAGGCGGCGACGGCGAGGATCGCCGTAGGGACGTCGACCACGCCGGTGTCGACGATGTCGACCGTGACCGCCGCGATCAGCCCGATCACCCCGGCGGCGACGCCGAGCAGGAACGGCCGCAGGCGGTCGTTCTCGGCGATGCCGACGAGCTGGCGGTGAAAGAAGATCGGAAAGACGAACGCGGGGATGAAGATCCCCACGGTGATCGCCAGCCCGCCCGCCAGCCCGCCGGCGATGTAGCCGACGAAGGTCGAGAAGATGATCAGCGGCGCCGGCAGCACGCCGCCCATCGCGAGGCCGTCGACGAACTGGCTCTCGGTGAGCCAGCGCTGCCCGTCGACCGCGGCGTCGTGCAGGTACGGGATCACGGTGAAGGCACCGCCGAACGTGACCAAGCCCGCCTTCAGGCCCTCCCAGAAGATTTCGGCGGTGAGCGAGACGGTGACCGCGCCGGCCAACACGGCGAGCACTGCCGGGAGGCCGAACGAGAGCGAGCTCGTGCGCTCGGTCCACGAGCGGGTGTTGGTCCAGAGCTCATAGAGCAGGCCCGCGCCGAGCAGGACGATGACGAAGCTGGCGTCGGCAAAGAGGGTGAGCGCGAAGCCGGCGATCGCGATCAGCGCGAGCGGGACGTCCGTGATGAAGGTGCGGCTCAGGCGCACGAGCGCCCGCGCGACGATTGCGCCCACTGCCGCCTTCAGGCCGTAGAAGAGCTCGTCCAGATTGCCGGCGAGCTCCGCCTCCACGTAGAGGATCGAGAGCCCCAGCATGAGCAGGAAGCCGGGCAGCATGAAGCCGAGCCCGGCGAGAAAGCCCCCGAGCTTGCCCCCGCGGATGCGGCCGAAGTAGACGCAGAGCTCGTGCGCCTCGGGGCCGGGGAGCACCTGATAGACGGCGAGCGTCTTCTTGAAGGTCTCCTCGGAGACCCAGCCCTCCTCGTCGACGCACTCGCGCTTGATCATCGCGATCTGCGCCGCCGGCCCGCCCCAGGCGAGGGCGCCGAACTTGAGGAAGCGGGCGAAGATCGACCGCGGGGAGTCGCTGACCGAACCTGACGCGGAGGGCCCTTCGGCCGGCGGCGGTAGCGCCTGTGCCTCGGAGGTCATCCGGACTCGCGACCCAGCATCGTCGCCCGACGCCAGTACTCATAGAGGCCGTCGTAGATCGGCCCGCTCAGCTCGAGCATCTGCTCGTCTGAGTCGGCGACCAACGACAGGCCGCGCAGGATCACGTCGAGCCCGCGAGCCTCCGGGGCGTCGAAACGCTCATCCTCGAGGTCCGCCTCATGGACGATTCGGGCGATATCCGCAAGCGCGGGATCGTCGAGCTCGTAACGGTCGAGCATCGTCTCGAAGGTGCAGTTGTCGCCGTGGTGGGAGAGGGCCACACCCCGCATGTCGAAAGGCGTTGCGTTCTCCGGCACCTCGTCGGGGTCGTGCACGAATACGAACTCTGCGTCCCTGTCGATGAACCGGCGGATCAACCAGGCGCACGCAGTGCGGTCGACATGCACGCCAGCCCGTGTCGCCCACCTCATTGGACCGGCTCCGGCTTGAGGTTCTGGGCAAGGCTCTCGACCGCCTGCCGGGCCTCGTCGCGCGCCGGGGGTGGAAAGTAGTCACGCCGTCCGATGCGATCGAGCTCGCGGCGAAGGCGCGCGAGCGTGCGACGATCGGCTCCGCCGGCGATGGTTTCGCGAGCCTCAGCGATCACCGCGATGTATTGATCGGCTATCGCCGCCTGCATCCTCGCCGCCATCTGGCGCTCCTGTGCTGACGTCTCCGGGCTGGCGGTCCAGATCGACGCGTCTCCTCCCGCCTCGATGACCCGGTCGGCCACCCATTGGAGCTGCTCCCGGTTGCGGCTGTCCAGCGGCAGCGCAACAAGACCGTCGCCCAGCTGAGCCACTCCCAGCCGCTTGAGCTTGCGCCAGACGGCGAGTCGGGGCGCCGATGGCTCGCGCGGCACGCGGTACGCGAGAAGAACCCACTGGCCGGTTGGCACCGGTGGATGTATAACGCACTTACGTAACCGCGGTTACAGGGAATCAGCCAGCGGACTGCGTCCGTTGCCGCACGAGCTCGGCCTTCCAGCGCTCGTTGAAGGCGGCGAGGACGTCGGTATCGAGCCTCTCGCAGATGAGCGTCGTGGTCGCCGTTGTCGCTTCGAGCTCGGGCTCGGCGCGGTCGTGCGGAGCGACTACCGCCAGCCCGCCGGCGCTGTCGAGCCAGCGTGAGAGCTTCCGCACCTGCTCCGAGCCAAGGGCGGAGGAATAGCGGACGACGATGTACCCGTCGCCGATCACGTGCGAGAGGTCCTGCTCCGGCACCGCTTCGTCGGGGCCGTAGAAAGGCTTTGCGGGGTGCCCTGCACCGGGGGAAAATGGCGGCGGCTCGGCGGCCCGCTCGGTGCAGCCCGACGCCTCGGAGAGGAGCTCGGTCTGCGAACGCTGTTCGGAGCCGGGGAAGGAGAGCACGGCGGCGGCGATCAGGCCGGTCGCCATCAGCACGGCGAACGCGGGCCGCGTCCACCGCTCGCGATCGGCGATCAACCTCCTGGCCAGGATCCCGAGACCGAAGATGATGATCAGCGCCCAGAGCTGGCCAAGCTCGACGCCGACGTTGAACGCGATCACCTTGCCGAGCAGTCCGTCGTCGGGGATGCCGAGGTCCTGCAAGCGGGTCGAGAGGCCGAGGCCGTGGATCAATCCGAAGCCGAACACCACCACGCCGACCGCCCTCCAGTCCGCGGGGCGGCCGTGGAGGCCCTGGACCCCGACGTAGGCGACGCTGAGGGCGATCACGACGTCGACGAGCGTGGCGTCGAGCTGCCACCCGGCCAGGGTGGCCACGATCAAGGTCAGGCTGTGGCCCGCGACGAAGAGCGAGATCAGCTTCGCCGCCCGGCCGAGCTCGCCCGCGAGCAACACCACGCCGGCGATGAACAGCAGGTGATCCCAGCCGAGCAGCATGTGCTCGATCCCGAGTGGGACGTATTCGAGCGTGCTGCGCCCGGCCGCGGATTCACCGATCCCGTGCGCGCCGGCATTGGCAGCGAGCAGGACAAAGGCGCAGCCGGCGATGAAGCTGAGGCGCTTCAATGTGCGTGTCCTCCGCTGCGCACGGTGCGCCAGGACTGCCACGTGATCCGCAGGATGATCAGCGTGATCCCGAGCCCGATCAGCGGGTCGGCGAGATCCAGCCCGAGCGCCACGACCGCGGCGCTCGCGACGACGCCGAGGCTCACGTAGGCGTCGGCCCGCGCATGATCACCGTCGGCGACCAACGCCGGGCTTGAGAGTCGCCGGCCGGCCCGCGACCGGATCAGCGCGGCGATCCAGTTGCCGACGAACCCGATCAGGCCGGCGGCCGCAAGCGCTCCCAGCTGATCGGGGGCGCGCGGGTCGAGCAAGCGCAGCACCGATTCATAACCGGCGACGCAAGCGCTGATGAAAATCGCCGCGACGACGAACAGGCCGGCGATCCGCTCGGCGCGCTCCGAGCGCAGCAGGAACGCGATGCCGACCGGTACCGCCGTGAGCGCGTCTCCGAAGTTGTGGATCAGGTCTGCGAGCAGGGCGACGCTGTCGGTTGTGATGAACAGGACCGCCTGGCAGCGGCGGCCGCGGCGAGGACAGCCAGCGATAGGCCCACGGCCCTCAGGCCTTGGCGCGACCGCTTGATCGACGGATCGATCAATCCATGGCTATGGGCGGTGCCGTGCCGACGGGCGTGCGGGTGGGAGTGGGCGCCGTGGCTCATCCGCTGGTGCCCGATGCGCTTTCGGACCTTGCCGGCTCGCCGGACTGCCAATCCAGCGCGGCGTGCTCTTGGTGATGGCGAACAGCCGCGAGCAGGTCGGCGATGTGGTGGTTGTGAAGGCGATAACGGATGTGGCGACCGTCGCGCCGGCCGACGACGAACCGCAGCTGGCGCAAGACGCGAAGCTGCTGCGAAACGGCGCTCGGCGACATTTCGACCTCGTCGGCGAGCTGCTCGACCGTTCGCTCTCCGCGCAGGAGCGCGAACAACAGGCGGACTCGGCTCTCAGCACCGAAGACCTTCATGCCGATGGCGATGGCCGCGGCCTCGGCGGCCGTCAGATCCTGGTCGGCCGGATTGTGCTCGAGCGGGTGCGGCACGCCCGTAAGGCTACACAGCTGAACACATATGCGGGGATGACGGACCGAATCTAAGAGTCGGATCTAGAGCCGAGATCTGCTGCGTTCCGCCTGACGGATCCGCCCGGGTAGCGTGCCACCGATGATCGTCTGTCTCGGCGAGGCGCTCGTCGATCTGATCTGCGAGCGGCGCCTGGAGTCGCTCACCGAGGCGGATTCGTTCACGCCGCACTTCGGCGGCGCGCTGGCAAACGTGTCGGTCGCGGCCAGCCGCGCCGGCGCCGACGCGGCGCTGG
>DAIRGH010000104.1:0-10097 GCA_036794585.1 Solirubrobacterales bacterium
GGCCGGCGCCCCGGCCGCCGCGCCCGCGCGAGGGGGCGAGGTCGACGAGGAGCTGCTGCAGGCGGTGCAGGCGGCCACCTCGCTGCTGAAGGCCTACCGGACCCACGGACATCTGGCGGCCCGGGTCAACCCGCTCGGCGACGAACCCAAGGGCGACCCGGCGCTCGAACCCGAGAACCTCAACCTGACGCCCGAGCTGATGGCCCGGATTCCGGCCTCGATCCTGCGAATCGGGGTCGAGGGCGAGACCCTGCTCGAGGTGCTGCCGTGGATGCGCGAGGCCTACTGCGGCACGATCGCCTATCAGATCGAGCACCTCTCCTCGCACCAGCAGCGGATGTGGCTGCGGGAGATGATCGAGACCGGCTGGCACCGCGCGCCCCTGTCCAGTGAGGAGAAGCAGGCGCTGCTGTCGCGGCTGAGCGACGTCTACGGCTTCGAGCGCTTCCTGCAGAAGGCCTACCTGGGCCAGAAGATGTTCTCGATCGAGGGGCTCGACGTGACCGTGCCGATGCTCGACGAGGTGGCGACCCTGGCGCGCCAGAACGGCGCCGAGGAGGTCGTGCTGGGGATGGCACACCGCGGCCGGCTCGCCGTGCTCGCCCACAACCTCGGCCGCTCGGTCGAGTCGATCCTGGCCGAGTTCGAGGGGGCGAAGGCGCTCGACCGGGTCAAGGCAATCGCCCACATCCCGCACGCAGGCACCGGCGACGTTAAGTACCACCACGGCGCCGAGGGCCTCTTCACCACCCGCGACGGCGAGGAAGTCAAGGTCCGGCTCTACCCCAACCCGAGCCACCTGGAGTTCGTCGATCCGGTCGTCACCGGCGGCGCCCGCGCGGCGCAGACCGAGCACTCGGGTCCGAAGCTCAAGCACAGCCCCCAGGTCGCCGTTCCGGTGCTGCTTCATGGCGACGCCGCGTTCCCCGCCCAGGGCGTCGTCGCCGAGACCCTCAACCTTCAGGCGCTGAAGGGCTACACCACCGGCGGCACGATCCACATCATCACCGACAACCAGGTGGGCTTCACCACCGATCCCTCGGAGGGGCGCTCGACGCCATACGCCGGCGACATGGCGAAGGGCTTCAACGTGCCGATCATCCACGTCAACGCCGACGACGTCGAGGCCTGCATCGCGGCGGTGCGACTGGCGATGGCCTACCGCGAGCAGTGGGGCCGTGACGTCGTCATCGACCTGATCGGCTATCGCCGCTACGGACACAACGAGACCGACGAGCCCGCCTACACCCAGCCGTCGATGGCCGCGCAGATCAGGGAGCACCCGCCCGTCTCCGAGATCTACGCGCGCCAACTCGTCGAGCAGGGCGAGGTCACCGCCGACGACGTCGAGGCCGAGGCAAAGCGCCGCCTCGACGAGCTTCAGGGGGCACTCCACGACCTGCGCGCGAAGATGGACGCGGGCGACTACGAGGACCCGAGCTCGACCGCGCTCGGCACGGGCGAGCTCGACCGCACCAAGAGCCCCGAAGTCGAGACCGCGGTCACCGAAAAGCGGCTGCGCTCGCTCAACGAGGAGCTGCTGCGGGTCCCCGACAGCTTCACCATCCACCGCAAGCTCAGAAAGCCGCTGCTCGGCAGACGCGAGCGGCTCCACGAGGGCGAGATCGACTTCGGCCACGCCGAGAGCCTCGCCTTCGCCTCGCTGCTGACCGAGGGCACGCACGTGCGCCTCACCGGCCAGGACACCGAGCGCGGCACCTTCTCGCATCGCCACATGGCGCTGCACGACGAGAAGACCGGCCTCGAGTACGTGCCGATCCAGCACCTCAGCGGGGCGCTGGCGCCGTTCGAGCTGCACAACAGTCCGCTGTCGGAGATCGCCTGCCTCGGCTTCGAGTACGGCTACTCGGCCGCGTCGCCGGAGAGCCTGATCCTGTGGGAGGCGCAATTCGGCGACTTCGGCAACGCCGCGCAGGTGATCATCGACAGCTTCATCGTCGCCGGCGAGTCGAAGTGGGGCCAGACGACCCGGTTGACCCTGCTCCTGCCCCACGGTTACGAGGGCGGCGGGCCGGAGCACTCCAGCGCCCGGCTGGAGCGCTTCATCCAGCTCGCCTCCGAGGGCAACATCCGGATCGCGAACCCGACCACGGCGGCGCAGTACTTCCACCTGATCCGCCGCCAGGCGCGGATCGCCAAGCCGCGGCCGCTGGTCGTGTTCACGCCGAAGGGCCTGCTGCGGCTGAAGAACGCCGCCTCCTCACTCGAGGAGCTGACCAGCGGCGGCTTCGACTTCGTGCTCGACGACGCGCGGGTCACGGATCGCAACGCGATCGACCGCCTCGTGCTCTGCAGCGGCAAGATCTTCTACGACATCGACCAGCACGAGCGGCGCGAGAGCGCCACCTCGGCGGCGATCGCCCGGGTCGAGCTCCTGTACCCGTTCGCGCGCAACGAGCTCGAGCGCCTGATCCGCTCCTACCCCAACCTGAAGAAGGTGATGTGGGCCCAGGAGGAGCCGAAGAACATGGGCGCCTGGAGCGTGATGGCCCGCCGGCTGCCGGAGCTCGTCCCCGAGGGCGTCGCGTTCGAGTACGTCGGGCGGCCGCAGCGTTCGAGCCCCAGCGAGGGCTATCCGGCGGCGCACCGTCTGGAGCAGGAGCGCATCGTCCTGACCGCGCTCGAGGGCTGATACTCGTGGCGAACCTGGTCGTGGAATGGCCGCGTCTGGGCCTGAGCGACTGAGTCGGGCCGCCGCCTAGGCCGCGAGCGCGGCGCGGCGGATCACCGCGGCGACGAACGCCTCACCACAGTTCGGACACGCGGCGACTCGCGACCACGAGCGCTCCTCGGAGCCGCATGACCCGCAGTGGTAGTGGCGCTCGAGCGCGACCAGCCGGCGACGGCCTGCGATCTGGGTGGTGTGATGCGTCATGGGCTCATCTTCGCCGCCGCCGGTCGCCCGTCCCATGGCCGCGGGGCCAAACCTCGGCAGGCCCGTTTGTACGATCGGGCGGGTGAGTGCCGAGCAAACCGCGGTCCTCAAGCAGGTCGCCCCGGGCCCGATGTGGCCATGGATCAAGGTCGCCTCGTACGTCGAGCTGGCGCTGTTCGGGGGGCTGCTGACGGTGTGGCTGCTGCCGGGGATGGAGGACGCGACGTTCGTCTTCGGGCTCGCTCACGGGCTCGGCTTCATCGCGCTTGCGATCCTGATCTGGATTGCCGCGCTCAGGCACGAGGCCCCCTACACGCTGCTCGCGGCGACGCTTACCCCGGTCGGCCCGGTCGGCTCCGTGATCGCGATCGCCTACCTCGAGCGCCGCCGCGGGTTCGCTGCGTCGCGCTAAAAAAGGAGGGGCGGGACCGCGAAGGGGGTCACGCGGCCCGCCCCATGCTCGTAATGACCCCTCGGTCCCTAACCCCAAGGACTATTCGAGGGCCCTAAGCGTCACTACCCCATCGGACAGCAATAAACGCATTTACGCACGCCTACACGGCAGTTGCGGCCCGCAGCGCCCCGCTCGGGGCGGAGTCGGCGGGGCGGGGCCGCGGGAGGCAGGGGGTCCACACGGCCCGCGCCACCGCCAGCGCGTCGGTAGCCAGGGAGGGATGCCGACGCGATTCGTCCCCGGAGGCGGGACTGGCCGGGGACGAGTTTGTAAGTATTCCCTCCCGCGCGGGTTACCCATTCTCTCCCATTGCGCGACCGGATGTCAATGGGAGTTGACCTAGTTACGCAGGTCGCGCAGTACGCGGTGAAGAATTCCGCCGTTTTGGAAGTAGCGAACCTCGTTCGGTGTGTCGAGCCGGACCCGGGCCTCGAACTCGACCGGGTCCGATCCCTCAGCCGTCGCGGTGACCGTCACGGACTTCGCCTCGCCGTTCTCCAGCTCGCCGACGTCGATGGTCTCCTCGCCGCTGAGCCCCAGCGATTCGAGCGTCTCGCCGTCGGGAAGCTGCAGTGGCAGCACGCCCATCCCGATCAGGTTCGAGCGATGGATGCGCTCGAAGCTCTCGGCGATCACGGCGCGGACGCCGAGCAGCAGCGTCCCCTTCGCGGCCCAGTCGCGTGAGGAGCCCGAGCCGTACTCCTTGCCGGCGAGCACGACGAGCGGCACGCCCTCCTCGGCGTACTTCATCGCCGCCTCGTAGATCGTCGTCTCCTCGCCGTCGGGAAGATGCTTGGTGAAGCCGCCCTCGCGCTCGACCAGCCGGTTGCGCAGCCGCACGTTGGCGAACGTGCCGCGGATCATCACCTCGTGGTTGCCGCGCCGTGACCCGTAGGAGTTGAAGTCGCGCGGCTCGACTCCATTCTCGATCAGCCACTTGCCCGCGGGGCTGTCCTTCTTGATCGCGCCTGCGGGTGAGATGTGGTCGGTGGTGACGCTGTCGCCGAGCACCGCGAGCACCCGTGCGCCCTCGATCGGCTCGACCGGCGCCGGCTCGGCCTCCATGCCCTCGAAGAAGCTCGGCTTGCGCACGTAGGTCGAGTCGGGCCAGGTGTACCGGTCGCCCTCCGGCGTGTCGAGCTCACGCCATCGATCATCGCCGGTGAACACGTCGGCGTAGGACTTCTCGAACATGTCCTGGCGCACCGCGTCCTCGATCGTCGCCTTGATCTCCTCCGAGCTCGGCCAGATGTCGGCGAGATGCACCTCGTTGCCGTCGGAGTCCACGCCGATCGGATCGTTCAATAGGTCGATGTCCATCCGGCCGGCGAGCGCGTAGGCAACGCAGAGGGGCGGCGAGGCGAGGTAGTTGTTGCGCACGTCTTGCTGGATTCGGCCCTCGAAGTTGCGGTTGCCCGAGAGCACGGCACAGACGACGAGGTCATTCTCGTTCACCGCCTCAGAGATCTCCTCCGGAAGCGGGCCCGAGTTGCCGATGCAGGTGGTGCAGCCGTAGCCGACGAGGTTGAAGCCGAGCGCGTCGAGGTCCTCGTTGAGACCGGAGCGCTCCAGGTACTCGGTGACCACGGTCGAGCCGGGAGCAAGCGAGGTCTTGACCCATGGCGGGCGCTGTAGTCCCTTCTCGCGCGCCTTGCGGGCGAGCAGACCGGCGCCGATCATCACCGACGGATTCGACGTGTTGGTGCAGCTGGTGATCGCCGCGATCACCACCCGCCCGTGGTCGAGCTCGACCTCGAGCCCATCCTCGAGCTCCACCATTACCGGGCTGGCCTGGTGCTCGGCGATCGCGGCCAGGCTCTCGCCCTTGTGCTGGGGCTCGAACACGCGCGGGCGGCCCGCGTCGCCGTCGTGCGCCTCCGCCGGCGGGTCCGAGGCCGGGAACGACTCCTCGATCGCCTCGTCGCGGCTGTTGCCGAGCGCCTGCGCGGCGTCGGGGTCGAACTCGGCGAGCGATTCGACGAACGCTGCCTTGGCGTCGGCAAGCGCGATCCGGTCCTGCGGCCGCTTGGGCCCGGCGATCGACGGCTCGACCTCGCCAAGGTCGAGCTCGAGCGTCTCGGAGAAGGTCGGGTCCTCGGAATCCTCGTCGTGGAACATCCCCTGCTCGCGGGCGTAAGCGTCGACGAGCTCGATCAGGTCCGTCGGGCGGCCCGTGAACTCCAGGTAGCGCAGGGTCTCCCGGTCGACCGGGAAGATCGCGCAGGTCGAGCCGAACTCGGGCGACATGTTGCCGATCGTCGCCCGGTCGGCGAGCCCGAGCGTGTGCAGGCCGGGGCCGAAGAACTCCACGAACTTGCTGACCACGCCGCGCTCGCGCAGCATCTCGGTGACGGTGAGCACCAGGTCGGTCGCAGTCGCCCCCTCGCGCAGCTCGCCGTCGAGCCTGAAGCCGACCACCTGCGGCAGCAGCATCGAGATCGGCTGGCCCAGCATCGCCGCCTCGGCCTCGATCCCGCCCACTCCCCAGCCGAGCACGCCGAGGCCGTTGATCATCGTCGTGTGCGAGTCGGTGCCGACGAGGGTGTCGGGGTACGCCTGCGTGACTCCGTCGACCTCGCGCTCGAAGACGACCCGGCCGAGGTACTCGAGGTTGACCTGGTGGCAGATGCCGGTCGCCGGCGGCACGACGCGAAAGTTGTCGAAGGCCTGCTGGCCCCAGCGCAGAAACGCGTAGCGCTCGCGGTTTCGCTCGTAGTCGCGGTCGGCGTTGATGTCGAAGGCCCGCGGATTGCCGAACGCGTCGACCTGAACCGAGTGGTCGATGATCAGGTCGACCGGCACCAGCGGGTTGATCCGCGCCGGGTCCGAGCCGAGTTCGTCGATCGCGTCGCGCATGGCCGCCAGGTCGACGATCGCGGGCACGCCGGTGAAGTCCTGCATCAGCACCCGCGCGGGCTGGAAGGGGATCTCCTTCGAGGGCTCGGCATTGGCGTCCCACGAGGCGATCGTCTCGACGTTCTCCGCCGTGACCGAGTCGCCGTCCTCGAGGCGCAGCGTGTTCTCAAGCAGCACCTTGAGCGAGTACGGCAGCCGCGCGGTGTCGAATTTGTCCTGAAGCGCGTCGAGGCGGTGGATCTCGAACTCTCGACCGCCGACCTCGAGCGTGGCCTTGGCGCCAAAGCTGTCGCTCATGGATCCAGTATGGCGCTTACCCGACCGCGCCCCGGGCCAACCGGGCGTCAGCCTCAGCGCAGCTCGATCAGCTTCGCGCGCAGCTCGTCCTCGACCTGCTTGTGGCCCGGATCGCCGGCGAGGTTGCGCAGCTGGTGCGGGTCGGACTCGTTGTCGTAGAGCTCGCGCTCGCCGCCGCCGTAGGTGACGTAGGTCCAGCGCTCGGTGCGCAGGCCCCAGAAGCTCGGCGCTACCCGGGGGTACTTGACGTGTCGCAGAAGGATCGGCCGGTGCAGCGAGGTCGCCGTGCCCTCGAGCAGGGGCGCCAGGCTCTGGCCGTCGACCTCCGGCGGAGCGACGCCGGCGATCTCGGCGATCGTCGGCGCGATGTCGACGTTGCCGACGAGCGCTTCGATGTCACCTTCATCGGTCACCCCGGGCCAGCGGACCCAGAGCGGCACGTGGATGCACTCCTCGTATGCGCAGTCCTTCCACGCGTTGCGGTGTGAGCCGAGCGAGTACCCGTTGTCGGAGAGAAAGATCACCACCGTGTTGTCGGCCTCGCCCTGCTGCTCGAGGGTGTTCAAAAAGCGCCCGATCGCGTCATCGACTGCGAGCAGCGAGCGCCACTGGCCCTTGGTCGCGCGGCGCTGCTCATCCGGGTCGAGGCGCGGCTTGTTCGCCCACCATCGCGGGGCATCGCGGGCGACGCGGTTGAAGTTCGCCGGCAGGTTCACGTTCGCGCCGGCGAAGGCGTCGCGGTGCCGCGGCGCCGGCGTACGCGGCGCGTGCGGGGCGTACGGCGCGAAGTAGGCGAAGAACGGTGCCTGGGTGCCGGCGATGAACTCGTCGACCTGATCGGCGAGCACGTCGGTCGAATAGTCGGCGGGCGCGTCGCCGTACTGCTTTCGCGAGCCGTCCTCGACAAGGGTGTAGTCGTAGTACGAGGCATCCGGCGTGAACGCCGACCAGCGGTCCCAGCCCGGCGGCACGTACCCGGGTCCGCGCTGCCACGGATAGCTGTTGAGGTACTTGCCGAAGAGGCCACTCTCGTAACCGGCGCCGTCCAGCCACGTGGCGAGGGTCGAGGAGTCGTCGAACTTGTTGGCGACGAGGTTGGTCTCGACCTCGGTGTGGTGGGAGTACAGGCCGGTGAGAAGAGTCGACCTCGCCGGGCAGCAGAGCGGGTTGTTGTCGTAGTAGGAGTTGAAGCGGACGAAGCCGGAAGCGCCGCTCAGCTGCGGCATCCGCTTCGTCGTCCCCACCGGCTGGTCGTCGGTGACGATCATCAGCACGTTGGGCGGCGGCGGCGGCGCGGCCTTGACGCCCGCCGCGCCGCCGCCGATCCCGCACGAGACCACGGCCAGCGCGGCGACCGCCGCGCCGACCGTTGCTTCGTGCCGCCTACGGAACGCCGACGGTCGTCTCACAGTTGGCCGCCGTATCGGTGTCCTGGTCGCCGAAGCACTGGTCGACCCCGGTGCCGCCGTCCAGGGAGTCGTTTCCGAACCCACCCTTGAGGATGTCGCCGAGGCCGAGCCCGGAGATGGTGTCGATGCCGGAGCTGCCGTCGATCACGTTGGCCGACTCGTTTCCCGTCAGTGTGTCCGCGCCAAAGCTGCCGGTGATGTTCTCGACCCTGACGACGTTGTCTCCCTCGCACTGCTGCGGGCAGTTGACGCCGTCGTTTGGCTGACCGTCGAGCGACACCGTGACGCCATCGAAAAAGCTGTCCGGGTCGCCGCTGTAGCCGTAGTCGATCAGGTCGTCCTCCGACCCGCCGTCGTACTTGTCGGCCTGGCCGTCTTCGTCCGGCCGCAGCACGTCGCCGCCGCGATCGCCGTTGACCTTGTCGCGGCCGGGCCCGTCGTTGATGAGGTCACGCCCGTCGCCACCGCGGATGACGTCACTGCCACCGCCGCCGGTGATCTCGTCGGGCTTTTCCTCGGCGTTGGAGCCACCCTTGATGAAGTCGTCACCGCCCTGGCCGCGAATGTCATCGCCGCCCTGGCTGCCGTCGATGATGTCGGAGCCCTTGTCGCCGTCGATCTTGTCGTCACCGGAGCCGCTGCAGATCAGGTCACCGCCCGCTCCGGCGAGGATCTTCTGCTTGCCGGATCCGGTGACGATCACATCGGCGCGGTCGGTGCCTCTGACGACGTCGCCGTTGCCGGTGATCGTCGCGCGCTCGCCGAAGCACTTGTTCACCGCCGAGGCACCCGCCGGGGCGAGCAACAGCACCACCGCGCTCGTCGCGAGCGCGAGGCACGCGGCCAATTTTCCGTTGCCCGTCTTCGTCATCGCAAACATCCTCTCGTCCTTTCTGTCGGTCGCCCCCCGTTCTCGAAGGGTCGCGGCAATCGTGGACGGTACGCCAGCGCCCGCCAAGGAACCCTGCGTGTCGTCGCGCGCACCCGAGGTGTAGCTCCGCCCACCCTCGGTGTACGCTCGAAGCGCTATGGGCAGCAGTGGGACGGGCGAGCCGGTAGCGCGCGCGAAAGCCGAGAAAGGGAGGGCGCGGAGGCCCTTCTTCGAGTTTCGCGAGGACGGCGAGGAGCGCAGGTTCACGCTTGGCGACGAGCTCGACCGGGTCTCGATCGGGCGCGGCGAGGGCATCGACCTGCGGCTCGACTTCGACGAGACCGTCTCCGCCCTTCACGCCGAGCTCGAGCGGCTCGGCATGCAATGGGTCGTCGCCGATGATGGCCTCTCCCGACACGGGACCTTCCTCAACGGCGAGCGGATCGTCGGCCGCAGCCGCCTGCGCGACGGCGACGAGCTGCGCGTGGGCACGACGACGCTCACCTTCCGCCAGCCGACGCCCGGCGGCGCCGAGCTTCCAGCCGCCCCGACGGCGGCGCCGCCGGTGCAGATGCAGCCGGCGAAGCTGAGCGAGCGCCAGCGCGAGGTGCTGATCGAGCTCGCGCGGCCGTTCGCCGGCGACCGGGCTTACGCGACCCCGGCCACGAACCGCCAGATTGCCGAGGCGACGCATCTCAGCGTCGACGCCGTCAAGCGGCACCTGCGAATCCTGTTCGAGCGGTTCGGGATCGGCTCGCTGCCGCAGAACGAAAAGCGCGTGCGGCTAGTGGAGCTGGCGCTGGAGACGAACCTCATCTCGAAGCGCGACCTCGCGTCGCCCGAACGGTGAGCACCACCGGCGGCGGAGGGGATCCCGCGGTCGGGACGGTCTTCGCCGGCTTCCGGATCGAGGCGGTGCTCGGGCGCGGCGGCATGGGAACCGTCTACCGGGCCCGCGACCTGAGGCTCGACCACGAGCGGGGGCTGAAGATCCTCGATCCGAGGCTCGCTCGCGACGGCAACTTCCGCGAGCGCTTTCAACGCGAGTCGCGGATGGCGGCCGCGATCGAGCACGACGCGGTCGTGACCGTCTACCAGGCCGGTGAGGAGGACGATCGGCTGTTCATCGTCATGCGCCTGGTGCGCGGGCCGGACCTGCACCGGCTGGTGGTGAACGACGGCCCGATCGAGCCGCAGCGCGCGGCACGCTTCGTGAGCGCGGTTGCCGGCGCGCTCGACGCCGCCCACGAGCGGGGGACCGTCCACCGCGACGTCAAGCCGGCGAACATGCTGGTCGAGCTCGGCAGCGAGGGC
>DAIRGH010000196.1:0-2237 GCA_036794585.1 Solirubrobacterales bacterium
TCTCGAGCCGCGACGACCGCGAGGCGCCTAAGGCGCCGACGGCCGACGAAGCGGGCCGTCAAGCCCGCAAAGGCGACGGGGCCCAAGGACCCCGTCGCCCCTTTTAAGGGCTCGACGAGCGGGGCCTGGTCACACAAGCAGCCCCGCCACGCGCCGTAGGATCGCGGCGCGATGGCCGAAGCGACGATCTCCCTGAACGAAGCGGCGCGGATCTCCGGGGTCTCGCCGGCGACGCTCAAGCGCTGGGCCGAGGCCGGCGTGATTCCGGTGAAGGGAGACCGCTGGACCACCGCCGCGGCAGCCCAGGCGCGGGTGGTCGCGCGGATGCGCGAGCGCGGGCACTCGCTCGACGAGCTGCGCCGCGCGGTGCGCGACGGGCGGCTTGCGTTCGGGTTCGTCGAGGACCTCCTGCCAGGCAGGCGCGAGCACCCGGTCGACCGCGGCGAGGCGGCGGCGCGCACGGGCCTGGAGGAGGAGCTGATCGAGCGTGTGATGACCCTCCTCGGGACGCCGACCGCGCTCGAGGGCACGCTCAACGAGCAGGACGTCGCCGCGGTCGAGCACATGGCGGAGATCCTCAAGGCGGGGTTTCCGCTGGTCGCGCTGCTGCAGCTGGTGCGCGTCTACGCGCAGTCGATCCGCAAGATCGCCGAGGCCGAGGTGCGGCTGTTTCACCTCTACGTTCACGAACCGCTGATCCAGCAGGGCGTCGACGCGCTGGAGATGGCGCAGGAGATGGAGGGGATGGCGCGCGACCTGCTGCCGCTGAGCGCGCCGCTGATGGAGTACATCCACCAGCGCTACCTGCAGTTCTACATCGAGCAGGACGTCGTCGGCCACATGGAGGTCGACTTCGGCGGCCGCCAGATGGGCCGGGTGACGATGGCGTTCTGCTTCGTCGACCTCACGGGCTTCACCCGCTTCACCGAGGAGGAGGGCGACGAGGAGGCACTCGACCTGGTCGAGCGCTTCATCGAGACGGTCGAGGCGACTCTGCCCGCTGAGGCGCTCGTGGTCAAGACGATCGGCGACGAGGTGATGATCGTCTCCCCGGACCCGGTGACTCTCACCGAGTGGGCGGTGGGCTTTCTGATCCTGTTTCAGGAGCGCCCGCAGCCGCGGGTGGGGATCCACTTCGGGCGCGCGGTCTATCGCGACGGCGACTACTTCGGCACCGACGTCAACCTCACCCACCGCGTCGTCGCCCGTGCCCTCGGGGGCGAGGTGATGGTCACCCGCAGCGTCGTCGACGCGATCGGCAGTTCTGAGTACCTGGAGTTCGAGCCGATCGGCGGCGTCGAGCTCAAGGGCTTTCCCGAGCCGGTCGAGCTCTTTGTCGCGCGGACCATCGAGCTCGACTCCCGCTAGCCGCCGAAGCGGCGTAAATCCGCCCGTACGCGGCGTAAGATCGCGCCGGGTGACGAAGAAGCAGCAGGCGCTCGCCGAGCTTGCCGCCGCCGTACGGGGCAGCGGCCTCGTCGCCGAGGGCTCGTCGGTGGTGGTGATGGTCTCCGGCGGGGCCGACTCAGCCTGCGCGGCGGCCGGCCTCGCGCACATGCTCGGCGCCGACCAGGTGCACGCGCTGCACGTCAACTACGGACTGCGAGCCGGGGCCGACGACGGCGAGGCGGCGGCGCGGCGGCTGTGTGCGGCCCTGCGTATCGACCTTCACCTCGAGCGGCCGCAGGCGCCTCTGCGCGGCAACCTGCAGGCCGCGGCGCGCGACCTGCGCTACACGGCGGCCGAGCGGCTGCGCGACCGCACGGCGGCGGACCTCATCGCCACCGGTCACACCCGCACCGACGTGGTCGAGACCGCGATCTACCGGCTCGCCAGCTCCCCCGGCGGCAGGGCGCTGCTCGGCCTCGCCCCCAGCGTCGGCCGGGTCGTGCGGCCGCTGATCGAGCTCGAGCGCGAGCAGGTGCGCGAGCTTGCGGCCGCCGCCGGGCTGCCGTTCGCAGACGACGAGACCAACTCCGATCGCAGTTTCGCCCGCAACCGGATCCGCGCCGAGATTCTGCCGGTGCTCGCCGAGATCAACCCCGCGGCGGCCAGGAACATCGCCGAGACCAGGGCCGAGCTCGCCGAGGAGGCCGAGCTACTGGACCGCGTGGTGCTCGAAGCGCTGGCCGATGCCGGAGCCGATGCCGGCGCGGTCGCGATCTCTGCCGCGGCCCTCGAGCGCTTCGAGCCCGGCCTACGGCGGCTGGCGCTGCGCGCGCTGGCCGAGCGGGCCA
>DAIRGH010000197.1:0-2219 GCA_036794585.1 Solirubrobacterales bacterium
GACTTCAGGGGGCTGACGCTCGTCGCCGGCACCGACGGCGGGACCAGCGTGCCGCCCCCGGTCGCGACGGAGCCGGCGCCCGCGCCGGGCGAGGCTCCCGCCGAGGGCACGGCAGTGCCGGCCACCGAAGCCGCCGTTGCGGTGCTGCCGTTGGGCGCCGCGGTCGGGCCGGCGGGGCTGCCGACAATGCCCTACGACCTGACCTTCGCGGGCGAGTTCTTTGAGATCGCGGACTTCATGGCCGGCCTCGACGGCATGGTCAAAGTCGCTGACGACGGCGTCGGCGTCGACGGTCGCCTGCTGACCATCGACGGCTTCTCGCTCAGCTGCCCCGCCGACGACTGCCCGCACCTCCAGGCGAACCTGCACGTCACGAGCTTCGTCACCCCGGCCGACCAGGGCCTGACCGCGGGCGCGACCCCGGCGGCCCCGGCCGAGAGCACCCCGACCGCCACGACCCCGACGACCGCGCCGCCTCTGGCGACCGGCTCGGCGCCCACGCCATGAACGACATCAAGCAGTTCTTCAACGACCTCCATCGCGATCTTTCCGATCGCCACCTGCTCCTGCCGGCGATCGGCCTGATCGTGGCGATCATCGCGGTGCCGATGCTGCTCAAGAGCTCGCCGCCTGCGACGCCTCCCCCGGTCGTAGCGCCGGCCGTTGACGAGGAGGCCACCGAGGTGAGGTCGGCCGTGCTCGCCACCGATCCGGGCATTCGCGACTACTCCCAGCGCCTTGAGGCGCTGAAGGAGAAGAACCCCTTCGTCCAGCAGTTCGCCGGTTCCACCGGTCCCGCCGCGGAGGAGGGCGCCGTGTCGACCGAGGGCACGGACGTGACCGGGACCGTTCCGGATTCGACCCCCACCACCGCCACCGACACGGGCGGCACTCCTCTGCCGGGCCCCGGCGGCGAGGGTCCCGACGGCGGCTACACGGGCCCGGATGACGGCACCGCGCCGGCCGCGCCGGCCGAGCCCGAGATCGAGACTCGCTTCTTCGCCCCCCGCATCGACGTCACCTTCGGCGAACTGGGCGACACCAAGCAGATCGACGACGTTCGCCACTTCGACTTCCTGCCCAGCCAAAAGAACCCGGTCGTCGCCTTCCTGGGGCTCGGAGAGAGCGCTGACAAGGCCGTCTTCGCGGTCTCCAACGAGGTCGCCGAGACCTCCGGCGAGGGCAGCTGCTCACCGCACGAGCAGGACGGATGCGACCTGCTGATCCTGCGTGTCGGCCAGGAGCGGATGCTGAAGCTGGTCGACGGCACGACGTTCCGGCTCAAGGTGCTCGACACCCACTTCACCCGGATCCCGGATCCGCGCGACGACGAGCCGTCCGGCGAAGAGCCCAGCACCGAGGGCTGAATCCCGTCTGTCAGCTCGTGCCCCAACCGGCCCCCGGCACGGGAGCCGGTCGATACTCTGTGTGCACCCCGTGCCCCCCGAGCTCCGGCATACGATGCCCCCGAGCGGGTAGAAACCCTTCGGTTCATGGACGCTGAGCCCACCCCTGCAGTCACAGACGACGATTCGAGCCCGGCGAGCGGTGACGACTCGCCGCTGCGCCGCGCGCCCTCGGCCAGCCAGCGTCTACGGGCCACGCTAGCCGCCGCCGATCAGGCCGCCGAGGAGATCCTCGACGCGGCCCGGGCGGAAGCGCGAGAGCTGATCGAGCGCGCCGAGCAGGTGGCGACCGATCGCACCGCGCAGCTGCAGACTCAGGCCGACATCCTGCTCACCCGGGCCAACGACCTCACCCAGCAGGCTCAGGCCCTGGGCGAGGCAACGCGAGAGCTGACATCGTCGGTCAACCGGGTGATCAGCATCGAGGCGCCGGCCGTGACCGAGCTCGAGCTGGCCGACGGCGAGCGCGAGGCGCTTGAGGCCCCGAAGGACGAACCCGAGGCCGAGCAGGTCGTCGAGGGCGAGCCGGAGGCCACGGTCGAAGCCGAGGCCTCTGAAGCAGAGGCAACGTCTGAAACCGAGGCAGGCTCCGAGGCCGAGGCAGCTGACGCCGAGGTCGTCTCCGAACCCGAGCCCGCCGCGGAGGCTGAGGCTGCCGCTGAAGAGGAGGAAGAGGCGCCTGCGCCGTCGGCGACCGACGCCGCTCTCGCCGAGCTCGGCGCCCTGACCAGCGCCCCCGCGCCGCCGCCGGAGCCCGACACCGCCGCTGAGGAGGCGCCACAGGCCCCGCAGGGGCCGACGCCCGTCACCCAC
>DAIRGH010000105.1:0-9997 GCA_036794585.1 Solirubrobacterales bacterium
CGTCGGCGAGCGCTCGCGGGTTCTCGGGCTCGATCAGCATCCCGGTGCCGGGAGCGATCTGCTCGGCGATTCCGTCGCGGCGGGTGCCGATCACGGGCAGCCCGCTGGCCATCGCCTCGAGCATCGAGAGCGGAAACGGATCGGCGCGCGAGGGGAGCACGAACGCATCCCAACCGCGAAGGCGCTCCTGCACGTCGGTCTGCGGGATGTGCTCGATCCCGATTGCGCGGGCGCGGGCTAACAGCGCCCGCGCCCAGTCGCGCTCGATCGCATCGTGGGCGTCGCCGACCATCTCGAAGCGAAAGCGCCTGTCGCCGTTGCGGTCCCCGATCGCGGAGCGAAGCGAAGCGGAGGTGCGCCGCTGTTGAGGCGCCTCATTCAGCAGTCGCGCCGCCTCGACGAACAGGTCGCTGCCCTTGCGGGTCGAGACCACGGCGACGGTGCCGACGGTGAACGGGCGTGGATCGGCGTGCAGCTCGACCTGCTGCTCGGGCACAGGAGCGCCCTCGTAGACGACGGGTGGCAGCTTGCCGTCGAGGGCGAGGCGTGCGGCGCACGGGCGCGAGACGGCGATCACCCGGTCGAGCCGGCGCCAGGCGACCCTGCGGAGCATCCAGCCGCGAGGGTCCAGGGGCAGCATCTCGTGTGCGTGAAGCAAGGTCGGGATGCCGTCGCGGCGCGCGATCAGCGCCTCGGCGAGCGTGAGGATCGAGTTCGCGTGCACCAGCGTCGGCCGGCGGTCGGCCAGGAAGGCGCGGTAGCGGCGCACGTAGTCGGGGGTGCGCGCGAGCCGCTCGCGCGGCCCGGGCTCCAGCCGCCACATGCGCAGGCTGTACTCGACCGCACGCGGTGCTCCGTCCACGTCCCAGCCTCGCGAAACGAGGTCGTCGTGCAGGTCGCTGGGCTTCGGCGCCCAGAAGCTGAACTCCCAGCCGCGCTCTGCCAGCAGGGGCACGATGCGCTCGACCGAGCGGGTTGCGCCACCGAGATGAGGCTCGTGAAAGCAGACGACGACCTTCACGCGGGCTCACCCTAGATGACGGATTCCCTTTCCGCGCAGATTCGGAGCAGCAACCCCGCTCGTAGAATCGCGCGTCTGAGCAGCGACGTCGTCATCTCCGTGCACGGCCTGCGCAAGTCCTACGACGGCGTCGAGGCGGTTCGTGGCATCGACCTCGAGGTCAGGCGCGGTGAGGTCTTCGCCTTCCTCGGTCCCAACGGCGCCGGCAAGACGACCACGGTCGAGGTGCTCGAGGGCTACCGAGAGCGCACCGGCGGCGAGGTCTCGGTGCTGGCGGAGGATCCGGCGCGGCCCACCCGCGCGTGGCGGGAGCGAATCGGAATCGTCCTCCAGCAGACCAAGATGCACCCTGAGCTGACCGTGCGGGAGACGCTCGACCTCTTCGCCGGGTATTACGTGCGGCCTCGGGACGTGCTGGAGACGATCGCGGTCGTCGGCCTCGAGGAGAAGACCGACGACCGCGTCGGCCGCCTCTCGGGCGGCCAGCAGCGACGCCTCGACGTCGCGGTCGCCCTGATCGGGGACCCGGAGCTGCTCTTTCTCGACGAGCCTACGACCGGCTTCGACCCGACTGCCCGGCGGCGCGCCTGGGACGTCATCGCGAACCTGCGCGAGCTCGGCAAGACCGTGTTCCTGACCACCCATTACATGGACGAGGCGCAGGTGCTCGCCGACCGGGTCGCGATCATCGTCGCCGGCCGGATCGTCGCCGAAGGTCCCCCCGAAGAGCTCGGGCGGGAGGCGACCGTCACGGAGATCCGCTTCCGGCTACCGCAGGGGTACAGCGTCGACATGCTGCCGCTCGACTCCGAAACGGTGGCGGAGGACGGGCGCTTCGTCGTCATTCGCACCGGCGAGCCGGTAAGAAGCGTGCACGAGCTCACCGGCTGGGCGCTCGAGCGCAGCCTGGAGCTGACCGGGTTCGAGGTCGGCAGCCCGAGCCTCGAGGACGTCTATCTCGATCTCACCCGGGGGAACGCCGAATGAGCTCGGTGGCGCTCGCGCTGCACCAGTTCCGCTACGACCAGAAGACCTTCTGGCGCAATCCGGCGTCGGTCTTCTTCACCGCGCTCCTGCCGCTGATCTTCCTGCTCATCTTCGCGACGATCTTCGGCAACGAGCCGATCGATGAGCTCGGTGGGGTCCAGACGACGACCTACTACGTCCCCGCGATCATCACCCTCGCGGTGGTTTCGGCGACGACGCAGAGCCTCGCGATCTCGCTCACGGTCGACCGCGAGAACGGCCTGCTCAAGCGGATCCGCGGGACCCCGCTGCCGAGTTCGATCTTCATCGCCGGCCGAGTGGGCAACGCGATCGTGGTCTCGGTCTTGAGCCTCGCCCTGCTCGCCGCGATCGGCTGGATCATCTATGACGTCGAGATTCCCTGGGAGCGCCTGCCGGCCGTCGCTGTGACGCTGGCGATCGGCGCCGTGTCGTTCTGCTGCCTCGGCTTCGCGCTCACCGCGGCGATCCCCAACGAGGACGCCGCCGCCCCGATCTCCAACGCGGCGCTGCTGCCGCTCTACTTCCTCTCGGGCGTCTTCATCCCCGAGGACGAGATCCCCGAGGGGGTATTGAAGGTCGCCGACTTCTTCCCGATCCGCCACTTCTTCGAGGCGTTCTTCACGGCCTGGAACCCCGCTACGACCGGCGCCGGGTTCGAGTGGGGCGATCTCGCGATCGTCGCCGCGTGGGGCGTGCTCGGGCTGCTGATCGCGCTGCGCACCTTCCGCTGGGAGCCACGCAACCGCTGACGGCCGGCCACTAATCTGGAGGGGTGATTCATCACGCCAGCGTCGCCGTCTCCGATCTCGAACGCAGCGGCGCCTTCTATGACGCCTTGCTCGGGGCCCTCGGCTGGCGCCGGCACGTCGACGATGAGCACGTGATCGGCTGGGGGATCGTACGGCCGGTGTTCTTCGCCTCGAATCGGCGTACCTCAGCACCGGGCGGAGGGCACGTCTGCTTCTCGGCGAGCGGGATCCCCGCGGTCAAGGCGGCGTGGGAGGGCGGCGAGCGCGCCGGTGGAACCGACGACGGAGCGCCGGGCCCGCGCCCCGAGTACGGTGGGAGTTACTACTCGGCCTACCTGCTCGACCCGGACGGCAACCGGGTCGAGGTGGCGGTCGGCAGCGACTGAAAACCAGTTCACGGGAGGCATGAATGGCCAAGGTCAGGGTCGGGATCAATGGCTTCGGGCGGATCGGGCGCAACCTCTTCCGCGCCGCGTATGAGGCGGGCTCGGAGCTCGAGTTCCTAGCCGTCAACGACATCACCGACGTTCCGACGCTCGCCCACCTGCTCAAGTACGACTCGATCCTCGGACCCTTCCCCGGCGAGGTCTCGACCACCAACGACGCGATCGTCGTCGACGGCACCGAGATCAGGGTGCTCTCCGAGCTCGACCCGGCCGACCTGCCCTGGGGAGAGCTCGGCGCCGACGTCGTAATCGAGTCCACCGGCCTGTTCACAAAGCGCGAGGACGCCAGCAAGCACCTCGACGCCGGCGCGAAGAAGGTGATCATCTCGGCACCGGCCACGGATCCGGATGTGACCGTCGCCCTCGGCGTCAACTTCGACTCCGACTATGACCCCGAGTCGCACAACATCATCTCCAACGCCTCGTGCACGACCAACTGCCTTGCGCCGGTCGCGAAGGTCCTCAACGACGCCATTGGGATCGAGCGCGGTCTGATGACCACGATCCACGCCTACACGGCCGACCAGCGCCTCCAGGACATGCCGCACCAGGATCTGCGGCGGGCGCGGGCGGCTGCGATCAACCTGATTCCCGCCTCGACAGGCGCCGCGAAGGCCGTGGGTCTCGTGCTCCCGGAGCTCGACGGCCGCCTCAGCGGCATGGCCGTGCGGGCCCCGGTTCCGACGGGCTCGGTCGTCGACCTCACCTTCGAGGCCAGCCGCGACACGAGCGTCGAGGAGGTCAACGACGCGGTGCGCGAGGCCGCCGAAGGACCGCTCACGGGGATCCTCGCCTACACGGAGGATCCCATCGTTTCGACGGACATCGTCAAGAACCCGCACTCGTCGATCTTCGACGCCGAGCAGACGATCGTCATGAAGGGGAGCTTCGTGAAGATCTTTGCCTGGTACGACAACGAGTGGGGCTACTCCAACCGCTGCGTCGAGCTCGCGGCCAAGGTGCTCGAGCCCGCCCGCGCGGCCGCCTAGGTTGTCGGAGCGCGGTTCGTTTCAAAAGGCGAGCGTGCGCGATGCCGAGGTCGGCGACAGGCGGGTGCTCACGCGGGTCGACTTCAACGTGCCGCTGAGCGACGGCACGGTCGGCGACGACACTCGCATCCGGGCCGCGCTGCCGACGATCGAGCTGCTGCGCGAACGCGACGCCGCTCTGATCTGTGTTTCGCATCTCGGGCGGCCCAAGGACCGCGAGCCGGAGCTCTCGATGAGCCCGGTGGCCGAGCGACTCGGCGAGCTGATCGAAACCGAGGTGCGATTCGTGCCTGAGGTCGTCGGCGAGGCAGCGGAGGAGGCTGCGGCCGAGCTGGAGCCGGGCGACGTGCTGGTGCTCGAGAACAGCCGCTTCGAGCCGGGCGAGACCAACAACGAACCCGAGCTTGCCGCGGGGCTGGCGCGCCTCGCGGACGTCTACGTCGACGACGCCTTCGGCGCCGCGCATCGTGCGCACGCCACGACCGAGGGCGTCGCCCATCTTCTGGACGGCTACGCCGGCCTGCTGCTCGAAGCGGAGGTGCGGGCGCTGACCGCGGTTCGCGACAACCCCGAGCGGCCGCTCTGCGTGGTCCTCGGCGGCGCCAAGGTCGCGGACAAGATCGGGGTGATCGAGCGCTTCCTCGAGACCGCCCAGCAGGTGCTGATCGGAGGCGCGATGTGCTTCTCGTTCTTCAGGCACCAGGGAGTCGCCGTCGGCGATTCGCTGGTCGAGGAGGAGGGGGTTCGGCTCGCCGGCGAGGTGCTCGAGCTCGCGCGCCGGTCCGATTGCGAGCTGATGCTGCCGGTCGACCTGGTGCTGGGACGAGAGCTCGACGCCCAGACCGAGGTCCGGCAGATCGACGGGGTCGAGGTGCCGGACGGCTGGATGGGGCTCGACGTCGGCCCCCGCACCGTGGAGGCCTACGCGAAGGCGATCGAATCGGCTGGGACGGTGTTCTGGAACGGGCCGATGGGCGCGTTCGAGCTCGAGTCGTTCGCCGCCGGCACCCGCGCGATCGCCGAGGCGGTCGCCGCGGCGCCGGGCTTCACCGTGGTCGGCGGGGGCGACTCGGCAGCCGCGCTGGTGCAGTTCGGGCTCGCCGACCGCGTCGACTGGCTGTCGACCGGCGGCGGCGCCTCGCTGGAGCTGATGGAGGGCAAGGAGCTGCCGGGAGTCGAGGTGCTGCTCGATGCCTGACCGGATTCCCGTGGTCGCCGCCAACTGGAAGCTGCACAAGACGGTCGCCGAGACCGAGGCGTTCCTCGACCGCTTCGTGCCCGCGGCGGGTGAGCTCGACGGGGTCGAGGTCGTGATCTGCCCGCCCTACCTCTCGCTCGCGGTCGCGGTGGAGCGTGTGCGCCGATCGCCGATCAGGGTCGCGGCGCAGAACGTCCACGAGCAGGAGTCTGGGGCGTTCACCGGCGAGATCGCGATCCCGATGCTGGTCGAGCTCGGGGTCAGCGGCTCGATCGTCGGACACTCCGAGCGCCGCCAGCTCTTCTGCGAGACCGACGAGGCGCTGGCGCGCAAGGTCCCGGCGCTGCTCGACGCCGGCTTGGAGCCGATTCTCTGCGTGGGCGAGAGCGAGGCCGAGCGCGACGCGGGGGAAATGGAAGCGGTGCTGCGGCGCCAGCTCGAAGCGGACCTGGTCGACGTCCCCGCGGGCGGCCTGGGGCGGGTGGTGATCGCGTACGAGCCGATCTGGGCGATCGGCACCGGGCGCACGGCCACACCCGAGCAGGCGCAGGAAGCCTGCGCGTTCGTGCGCGCGGTCGTCGGCGAGCGCGACGTGGCCGTAGCGGAGGCGATCCGCGTGCTGTACGGCGGCTCGGTCAAGCCGGGCAACGCCGCCGAGCTCTTCTCCTCGCCGGACATCGATGGCGGCCTGGTGGGCGGCGCCTCGCTCGAGCCCGGCGACTTCCTAGCGATCTGCCGGGCGGCTACGTGAGGCGGAGTCCGACAGGACGAAGCCGATCCGCGCCGCTGTTGAGGCGCCTGGCGTGAGCGTGCCTCAGGGACCGGACTCGGTTCCGGTGCCCTCTCTGTGTCTGATCGTGCTCGACGGCTGGGGACTTGCCCCGCCCGGCCCGGGCAACGCGATCGGACAGGCGGACACGTCTGTCTTCGACGAGCTGTGGGAGCGCTATCCGCACACCCGGCTCTCCGCGACGGGCCGCGACGTCGGCCTCCCCGACGGTCAGATGGGCAACTCCGAGGTCGGCCACCTCAACCTCGGTGCGGGCGCCGTGATCAAGCAGGACCTGACCCGGATCGACGACGCGATCGCCGACGGCAGCTTCTTCGAGAATCCCGCCCTGCTCGCGGCCTGCGACGCGGCGCGGCGCGGTCCCCGCGGACGTCTGCACCTGATGGGTCTGGTCTCCGATGGGGGCGTGCACTCGGGCTGGGAGCACATCGAGGCCTGCATCGAGCTGGCCGCCCAGGAGGGGGTGACCGACCTGGTGGTGCACGCGTTCACCGACGGCCGCGACACGCTGCCGACCTCCGGTGCCGGATACGTCGCCGAGCTCGAGCGCTGGCTGCGCCAGGCCGGCGGCGTGGGCACCGTGATCGGCCGCTACTACGCGATGGATCGCGACCGCCGCTGGGAGCGGACCAAGCTCGCCTACGACGCGATCGTCCACGCCGAGGGGCTGCGCGCGGGGAGCTCCGCCGAGGCGATCGCGGAGGCGTACGAGCGCGGCGAGACCGACGAGTTCATCCGCCCGACCGTGATCGGCGACTACGACGGCATGGAGGACGGCGACGCCGTCATCCATTTCAACTTTCGCCCCGATCGCGCCCGGCAGATGGTGCAGGCGCTGGGCGAGGCCGACTTCCGCGAGTTCGATCGCGGCTACGCGCCCAAGGTCGAGCTGACGACGATGACCCGCTACCGCATGGACTGGGACTACCCGGTTGCCTTTCTGCCGCAGGAGCCCGAGACGACGCTCGCCGAGGTGATCGCCGAGCACGGCGGCCGCCAGCTGCACGTGGCCGAGACCGAGAAGTACGCGCACGTCACCTACTTCTTCAACGGCGGTCGCGAGGACGAGTACGAGGGCGAGGAGCGCTGCCTGGTCGACTCGCCGCGCGACGTCGCCACCTACGACCAGAAGCCCGAGATGAGTGCGCGCGCCGCCGCCGAGAGCTTCCGCGAGCGCTGGCGCGACGACGGCTACCGCTTCGGGATCATCAACTTCGCCAACCCCGACATGGTCGGCCACAGCGGCTCGATCCCCGCCGCCGTGGCGGCCGTGGATGCGGTCGACACCTGCCTCGGCGAGGTCGTCGCCGCGGTCCACGACTCCGGCGGGGCCTGCATCGTCACCGCCGACCACGGCAACGCCGACAACATGCTCGAGCCCGACGGCTCGCCCAACACCGCCCACTCGCTCAACCCGGTGCCGTTCATCGTCACGGTGGCGGGGGTCGAGCTGGACCCCGAGGGCGGGATCCTCGCCGACGTCGCGCCCACGGCGCTTGCTCTGCTGGGGATCGAGCAGCCGGCGGCGATGACCGGGCGGTCGCTGCTGCGTCCCTAGGCTGCGGGTCGTGCGCACCGACCCCGAGCGCCTCGGATTCGAGATCGATAAGCGTGATGGAGTGGCTCGCACCGGGCGGCTCCTCACCTCGCACGGACCGGTGGCGACGCCGGCCTTCATCCCGCTGGCGACCCGCGGCGCCGTGCGCACGCTGGATGTGGCGGACGTCGAGGGGCTCGGCTTCGAGCTGATCCTCGGCAACACGTTTCACCTCTTCCTCGCCCCGGGCGCCGAGCGGATCGCCGAGCTCGGCGGGCTGCACCGCTTCATCGGCTGGGAGCGGGCGTTGATCACCGACTCGGGCGGCTTTCAGGTCTTCTCGCTGGCGCACGGCAACGTCGCCGATGAGATCAAGGGGCGGCGCGGGGCCGCGGGGGGCGACGGCGGCGGCGTGCTGGAGATCGGCGAGGACGGGGTTGCGTTTCGCTCCTACCTCGACGGGTCGCGCAAGTTCATGGGTCCGGAGGAGTCGATGGCGGTGCAGGCGGCGCTCGGGTCCGACATCGCCCTGGCGTTCGACGAGTGCACGCCGTATCACGCCGATCGCGAGTACACCGCGCGCTCGACGGAGCGCACCCAGCGCTGGCTCGAGCGCTGCCTTGCCTGGCACGCCGAGCACGGTCCGCGCCAGCAGGCCGTGTTCGGGATCGTCCAGGGCGGCGTGCACGAGGACCTGCGCCGGGCCTCGGCGGAGGCGGTCGCCGCGGCGGACGTCGACGGCGTCGCGATCGGCGGCACGCTCGGGCGCGACAAGGCCGAGATGCACGGGGTGCTCGAGATGACGGCGCCGATGCTGCCGGCCGAGGCGCCCAAGCACCTGCTCGGGATCGGCGAGCCCGACGACCTCCTAGTAGGGATCGGGCTCGGGATCGACGTCTTCGATTGCGCCGTGCCGACCCGCCTCGCGCGGCATGGCATGGCGCTCGCGCCACTGCCGGAGTCGCGCTTTCGCTTCGACATCGCCCGCGGCGCCTTCGCCACCGACGAGGCGCCGCTGGTCGACGGCTGTCCCTGCCCGACCTGCGTGGCCCACACGCGCGCCTACCTGCACTATCTGAGCCGCGCCGAGGAGCTAACGGCGGGCCGCCTGCTCACCCTGCACAACCTCGCCTTCCTCGAGCGCCTCGTCGCCGGGGCGCGGGCGGCGATCACGGAAGGCCGGTTCGGCGGCTACCGCGACGCGATGCTGGCCGGCGCCGCACCCTGGGAGGCCGGCGTTGGCTGAGCTGCTGGTCCACCCGACCAAGCACGACCTCTCCTACGAGCCCACGTGGCGCGTCGACGGCGCGCGCTTCCTGAGCCCGCGACACGAGCGCGTCCTCGACACGATCGGCGCGATCGAGGGGCTGCTCTACGCCGAGGACGCCCAGAAGCTATACGAGCTGGCCTGGTTTACGCCGGGACCGATCCTCGAGATCGGCACCTACAACGGCCTCTCCACCGCCGTGATGGCCGTTGCGCTGGCGGACGCCGGCAACCCGGCGCGGATCGTCAGCGTTGACGTCGACGCTGTGGCCCTCGCCGCGGCGCGCGCCAACCTCGACCGGCTTGGCGTCGGGGATCGCGTGACGCTGGTTCACGGCGACGCGCGCCGGCTGCTGCGCTCCCGGCCGGAGCTCCGGCCGGGACTCGTCTTCGTCGACGGCGACCACACCCTGCGCGGCGTCCGCGCCGACCTCGAGGCGCTCGAGCCGGCGGTCCCCGGGGGCGCGATCGTCGCCCTGCACGACTACGAGGGCTACGAGGACTCCGACCCGTACTCGGTGCGGGTGGCTGAGGCGACGCAGAGCTCATGGCTGGTGAGCGACGCCGAGTTCATCGGCCGTTTCGGCCTCAGCGGCGTCTTTGTCCGCCGGACCGGTGGTCCGGCATCGCCTGGCGGGGGCGACGCGCTCACCGCGCCGCTGGTGGACCTGGAGTCGCACGGGTCGAGGATCCGCCGGCGCCTCGCCCTGCTCGGGCGCAAGCTCGACTACCGCGTCTATCACCTGTGCCGCCGGTTGAGGCGGCGAGGCTGACGCTCGCTACTGCGTGTTCTCCTCGATGAAGTCGCGGACCGAGTCGAGCTGATCCGAGAGCTCCTGCTTGAGCAGCTCGCCGATGTCGGTGTTCTGACCGGCGTCGGTCAGCAGCAGCACGGCGCCGGCGATCACCGCGGCGAGCACGGCGATCAGCAGGAGGATCCCGAGCGCCCGGAACATGCGGCCCGCGGCGGAACGGCGCGCGGGCGCGGCCGGT
>DAIRGH010000106.1:0-9893 GCA_036794585.1 Solirubrobacterales bacterium
AGCAGCCCGAGAGCTGCCCCCGCGAGCCGATGCCCGCGGCGCGCCAGCGCGCCGGCGGCGACGCTCGTGGCGGCCGTGATCCCGAGCGGCCACCAGTACGTCCCGTGCGCGGGCTCTGACTCGATCCGGCCCTCGATGTCGTACTCGCCGAGCCGCGCGAGCAGCCACTCCGCCGCCTCGCGCTCGCCGGGCGAGGCGCTGGGGCGCTCGATCGCGCACAGCTCGTCGAGCAGCGCGCGGTGCCAGGCGGCGTCGGTCTCGGTTGCCGCTTGCTCGAGCATCTGCGCCCGAAAGCTATCGCGGCGGTCGCCGCCGCCTACGATGCACTCATGCCCGCGCGCGGTCAGCTCACCCTCCTTCACCTCCGCGGGATCCGGATCGGGGTCGACTACTCCTGGTTCTTCGTCCTCTTCCTGATCATCATCTGGCTCTCGGGCAACTACCGCGACCTGCTCGACGCCGACGAGGGGGCGATCGAGCCCTACGTGCTCGCCGTGGTCAGCTCGCTTGCCTTCTTCGGCTCGATCCTGCTGCACGAGCTCGGGCACGCCGCGGTCGCGGTTCGGCGCGGGATCCCGATCTCCGACATCACCCTGTGGATGTTCGGCGGCGTCGCGCGCATGACCCGCGACGCCGACTCGGCGGGGACCGAGTTCAAGATCGCCGTCGCGGGCCCGCTTGTGACCCTGGCGATCGCACTCGCGTGCGCCGGCATCGGGATCGCCTTTGCCGGCGGCGAGGAGTTTGCCGATGCGATCCTGCCGCCCTACGAGGAGGACATCTCGGGGGCGCTCGCGGTGATCGCCTGGCTCGCCGAGATCAACCTGCTGGTGCTGTTCTTCAACCTGATCCCGGCCTTCCCGCTCGACGGCGGCCGGATCGTGCGCGCGATCGCCTGGCGGCTGACCGGCGACCGCAACCGCGCCACCAGGTTCGCGGCGACGCTCGGACAGGGCTTCTCGTACCTGTTCATCGGGCTCGGCCTGCTGCTCCTGGTCAGCGGGGTCGACTGGGTGACGGGGATCTGGCTGGCGCTGATCGGCTTCGTGCTCGCCCAGTCAGCGCGCGGGTCGCTGGTGCAGACCGAGTTCTCGCGCCGGATCGAGGGCATCAGCGTCGCCGACGTGATGGACGCAGAGCCGGTCTCGATCCCGGAGAGCGCGAGCGTCGAGGAGGCTCTCGACGAGTATTTCCTGCGCTACCGCTGGCCGTGGTTTCCGGTGGTCGACGCGGCCGACCGCTTCCGGGGGCTGATCGTCCGCGAGGTCGCCGACGCCGTGCCCGAGCTGAGCCGCGCGCAGCAGACCGTGGGCGAGGTCTACGAGGTCGACGCCGGCGGCACCCTGAAGGTCCGCGACGACGCGCCGCTGGAGTCGCTGCTCGGAAACGACGCGCTGCGCCGGCTCGGAGGACTTGCCGCAGTCGACGCCGATGGCCGCCTGCGCGGGGTGATCACCGCCGATCAGGTCGGGCGTGCGCTGCGCGAGGCGCTCACGCAGCGGCCCGCGCCTCCGCCCGGCATCCCGTAACGCCCCCGCCTACGGCTTCAGCTTCGCCTTGTCCTTCTCGGTCTCCGTGGTCCCGTCCGGGAAGGTGACATCGGCGGTGACCTTCAGCTTCTCCTTGCGCGCCGCGGGAATCTCCTCCAGTCCCTCGGTGATCTCCCGCACGGCCTTGCGGTTGTTCTTGAACTTCAACCTGACCGTCTCCTGGTAGCCGTCGAACGTGACCGTCTTCGGCTTCAGCTTGAGCACGACGCGGTCGACCTCGCCGCGCTTGCCCGGATAGTTAGCGCCGAAGTACATGAATGTGCCGCGGAACTCCGCCACGGTCTTTGGAGATGTATCAACGTCAACCGTGATCCGGTCCACGCGCTCCTTGCGATTGAGAGACTGGTTGTAGACGTTCTGCTTGCCGTTGCCCGGGACGTTGACGTACGCGCCGACGGCGATGTCCGTGTTATTGGCGCTGAACGCCTTCGGGTGAGGGCCTGTCGTGCCGGGGAAGTTCGGGGTTAGAAAGCTCGTGACGCCCGCGACGTCGAAGGCCCCGAACTCCATCGCCGGGCCCGAGGAGGCGTTGCTGCGGATGGCGAGCGCGATGCCCTGGTTGGGATTGAACGAAACCGGCTTAGCCAGCTGAATCTGCCGGTAGCCGGCGCCGAGCGGCCCGAGGGGAGTGACCGTCAGCACGTTGATATCGGAACCCTGGTCGGCCCAGGTCAGCAGGGCGCTCGCGTCGATCGGCGACGCCCCCGCGTTGCCCGCGAAGGTGGTGACCTGCGTGATCTGTCCGGCCTGGCCCTGGTAGAGGCGCTGGGTTCCAAAAAACGCCTCGTAATTGGGGGTCGACGAAACGGACACCGGGAACTCGAAGTAGTTCGGCTGTGAGCTGGACTTGGCGTCGATCCCCTGTGGCGGCCCGAAGTAGATGACCGCCCCCTGAGCGGAGCCGGCCACGACCAGGCTCACGAGGGCAACCGCGGCGATGGTCAGCCTTCGGGCCGGCATCTCGGGCCGACCCTACACCGGGTCATCGGAAAGTCAATCGATAGGATCGCGCTCGTGCCCAAGCACGACGTATTGGTGATCGGAGCGGGCCTCGCCGGGCAGCGCGCTGCGCTTGCCGCGGCGCAGGAGGGGGTGTCGGTGGGGATCGTCTCCAAGGTCCACCCGGTGCGCTCGCACTCGAACGCCGCGCAGGGCGGGATCAACGCGGCGCTCAACCCCGAGGATTCCTGGGAGTCGCATGCCTTCGACACCGTCAAGGGATCGGACTATCTCGGCGACCAGGACGCGATCGCGATCATGACCCGCGAGGCGCCCGAGGAGATCCTTCACCTCGAGCACCTGGGCGTGCCCTTCCACCGCAACGAGGAGGGCAAGCTCGGCACCCGCGCCTTCGGCGGCGCCTCGCAGGCGCGCACCTACTACGTCGCCGACATCACCGGCCAGGCGATCATGCACGTGCTCTACGAGCAGCTGATGAAGCACTCCGACGCGGTCGACCGCTACGAGGAGTACTTCACCACCGCGCTCGCGCTCGACGACGACGGCAACTGCGTCGGCGCCGTCCTGCGTAACGTCCGCGACGGCTCGATGGAGCTGTTCGAGGCCAAGAACGTGATCCTCGCCACCGGCGGCAACGGTCAGGCATGGCAGCCGACCACCAACGCGCTGATCTGCACCGGCGACGGAATCGCGATGGCCTACCGCGTCGGCGCCCCGCTGATGGACATGGAGATGATCCAGTACCACCCCACGACGCTGGCGGGCAAGGGCTTTCTGATCACTGAGGGCGCGCGCGGCGAGGGCGCACACCTGCTGAACGCAAACGGCGAGCGGTTCATGGAGAAGTACGCGCCGAACAAGATGGAGCTCGCGTCGCGCGACGTCGTCTCGCGCGCCGAGCAGACCGAGATCAACGAGGGCCGCGGCTTTCCCGACGGCACCGTCGCCCTTGACATCACCGTGGTGCCGAAGAAGCGCATCCACGAGGCGCTGCGCGAGATCGTGCTCGTCGGCCGCGACTTCGCCGGCGTCGACATCACCCGCGAGCCGATCCACATCAAGCCCGGCAACCACTACACGATGGGCGGCGTGAAGACCGACGTCGAGGGAGCGACCGAGGTCCCCGGCCTCTACGCCGCCGGCGAGTGCGCCTGCGTCTCGGTTCACGGCGGCAACCGGCTCGGCGCCAACTCGCTGCTCGACACGCTGATCTTCGGCCGTCGCTCGGGCGTCCATGCGGCCAACCGCTCGAAGGGCACCGAGGTCGGGCGCCCCTCTCCCGCCGTGCTCGCCGACCAGGATCGCGAGTTCGCCGAGATCATCGGCCGCGAACGCGGTAGTGGACGGCGCGTGTCGGAGGTGCGCAAGGAGCTCGGCGAGACGATGGACAAGTACGTGGCCGTGTTCCGCGCCGAGGAGGGAATCAACACCGCCCTGGAGACTGTGCGCAGGCTGAAGGAGGAGGCGCGGAGCGTCTACATCGACGACAAGGGCACGGTCTTCAACCAGGACGTGCTCGGCGCGCTCGAGCTCTCCTACATGCTCGACAATGCAGAGGCGGCCTGCGTCGGCGCGCTGCATCGGACCGAGAGCCGCGGCGCCCAGTACCGCACCGACTTCCCGGAGCGAAACGACGACGAATGGCTCAAGCACATCGACCTGAGAAAGAACGGCGAAGGGCCTGAGATCAGCTACTCCGACGTGACGATCACCGAATGGCAGCCGATGGAAAGGACCTACTGATGTCGACCGACGCGACCGCGACCGCGACCGAGCAGTACACGCTCAAGGTCAGGCGCTTCAAGCCCGACACCGGCGACGGTCCTTACTGGCAGGAGTTCGAGGTCGAGCTCGACCCCACCCTGTCGGTGCTCGACGGGCTGCTGCAGGCAAAGGACCGCGAGGACGGCTCGCTGTCGGTGCGCTGCTCGTGCCGCGCCGCGATCTGCGGCTCCTGCGGGGTGAAGATCAACGGCCAGTCGACGCTCGCCTGCCTGACCCAGATCGGCGAGGCTCACGAGTTCGCAAATCGGCGCAACGGCGGCTCGGAGCCGATTGTCGTCGAGCCCATGGCCAACATGCCGGTGGTCAAGGACCTGGTCACCGACATGGAGTCGACGCACTGGGAGAAGATCCGCCGGGTCACGCCGTGGTTGCTCGACGACGGCGATCCGCCCGAGCGCGAGCGGATCGTGCCGCCCGAGACGATGGTCGACATCACCCAGACGATCGCCTGCATCCAGTGCGGCGCCTGCGTGTCCTCCTGCCTTTCGATGGAGGCAGACCCCGACTTCATCGGCCCGGCGGCGCTGGCGAAGGCCTATCGCTTCGTCGGCGACCCGCGCGACGTCGAAAGCCGCGAGCGCCTCTACGACCTCGCCCAGGACCCGCACGGAATCTATGACTGCACGCACTGCTTCTCGTGCATCGACGCCTGCCCCAAGGGCGTCGCGCCGATGGACCAGATCATGCGGCTGCGCCGCCGCGCCAACGCCGACGAGGAGATCCACGACAAGAACAACGGCCACAACCACGAGCACGCGTTCGTCGAGATCATCCGCAAGAAGGGCACGCTCGACGAGTCGCTGCTGCTGCAGGAGTCATACGCCCCCGGCGTCAAGGGCAAGCTGATCCCCAAGCCGCCCGCGATCAAGGGCCTGCTGGGCTCGATCCCGACCGCGATCCGCGGCCTGCGCACCGGAAAGATGCGATCGCTGCCGAAGCTGATCCCCGGCGTCCACCCCAAGCTTCCCGACGGCGCTCAGGACGAGGTCAAGCGCATCTACGAGCACGCCGAGGAGCACCGCACCGAGCTCAACCTCTACATCACGGGCGAGGAAGACGTCGAACCTGAGCCCGACGAGGAGGACACGAGCCAACCCGAGGTGTCCACCGGACCGAAGGAGAACGAATAATGAAGCTCGCGTACTGGCCGGGCTGCGTCTCGCGCGGCTTCACGACCGAGCTGCACGGCTCGACGGCCCTGGTCGCCGAGCGGCTCGGGATCGAACTCGTCGAGCTCGACCGCGCCAACTGCTGCGGCGCCGGGGTGATCGCCGAGCACAACCAGGAGCTCGCCGACACGCTCAACGCGCGCACCTTCGCGCTCGCCCAGCAGACCGGACTGGCGATGATGAACATCTGCTCGACCTGCCAGGGCGCGCAGTCGGAGTGCCAGCAGCGCCTCGACGCCGACTCGGCCTACCGCGCACACATCAACGAGGTGCTGGCCGGCGAGGGCCTCTCCTACGAGAAGGACAAGGTCGGCTTTACCAACAAGAACTTCCTCTGGCTGCTGGTCGAGGACTACGGGCTCGAAGCACTGCGCGCGAAGGTGACCCGGCCGCTGGCCGAGCTGCGCGTCGGGCCGTTCTACGGCTGCTACATCATCCGCCCCAAGCATCGGCTCGACTACGAGGAGCATCCCGAGCGCGACCTGTACCTCGAGCAGCTGATCGAGGCGCTCGGCGCTCAGGTCGTCGACTACGACGGCGCCCGCAAGTGCTGCGGCTTTCCGATCGTCACGATGGCCCGAGACACCTCGCTGCGCCAGGCCGGGACCCACATCGCCGACGCGCTCGACCAGGGAGCGGACTGCCTGGTCACCCCGTGCCCGCTCTGCCACCTGAACCTCGACATGCAGCAGCCCGAGGCGGCGAAGCTGGTCAACCGCGACCTCGGGCTCGCGGTGCTGCACCTGCCCCAGCTCGTGGGACTGGCGCTGGGCTTCGGGCCGAAGGAGCTGGGGATGAACCGCCACATCGCCTCGACCGAGTGGGTCGGCGAGCGGCTCACCGGGGTCCCGGCGTGATCGAGAACCTTCCCGAGGGAGCGCCGACCCCGCCGCCCGAGGTCGAGCAGGCGGCGCTGCTCGGTCACATCGACGACGCGGTCAGCCTGTATCTGAAGTTCACCGACGTCGACCCCGAGACCGCGCGCCAGGTGGTCGAGAAGCTCGCCGAGGGCTAGCCGCCGCCTAGAACTGGATGCGGATGCCGCGGTCGAATTCGCAGGTCAGCTCGCCCTTCTCGTCCTCCTCGACTACGGCCCGGTAGAGCCCGGCCTGGAAGGCGCCGTCGATCGACCACCGGCCCTTCGTGTTCGTCTTGTCCGTGCCGACGACGGTCCCGCGCTTGTCGCCGGACTTGTATTCCAGGGTGACCTTGCGGCGCTTCTCGCACTTGCGCTCATCCGAGGTCACCTTGCCCTCGAAGTGCTCCGGGCCGCCCTCGGTGATCTTCACCTCGGACTTGACGGTGTCGGCGGCGGGCGCTGCGACCACGCCCACGCACAGCAGACCCGCGACCATCACGATCCCGATCGCACGAAGCACACGACGAACCTAACCGGTTTGGCCGCGTAGCGCAGGGCCACCGGCGCCGGCGTCGCGCCACATGAACCAGTTCGGGATCCCGAGCACCTCGGCCTCCTCGATCACCTCGAAGCCGAAGCGCCCGTAGAGAGCCACGTTCTCGGGCTTGTCGGTCTCCAGGTAGGCGCCCTCGCCGGCGGCGTCGAGCCGCCGGGTGTACTCGGTCATCACGAGGCTCCCGATCCCGCGGCCCTGAAGCTCGGGCTCGACCCCGAACGGCCCGTAGTGCGAGTGGGGGCGGTCGGGATCACGGCGCTCCCATTCGTTGAGCCAGCGAAACGCGCGGATCGTGACGGGCGGGGGCATCCGGAGGAGGTCGGGCGCGGCCCGTAACCGGTCGCCGAGGCCGAAGCGGCACGAGCCGCTGACGAGGTCGTTGGTCGAGCCGATCACCCGCCCGTCGAGCCGCGCGACCAGGGGTCGCTGATGACGCGCGACCTTGTAAAGCCTGGTGAAGAGCCGCACGAGCATCGGGTAGCACCGCTCCGGCTCGGCCCGGACCACAGCTCTCGTCATCGGGCTCGTGCTCATCGCCCGGGCGACAACCGCGACGGCGGCATCGCGCTCCTGTGGGCGCATGTCGCCTACCTCTACCCGGGAGAGCTCGAATCCCCCGCCCGCCCCATCCTGCGCTCGATCCATCTCGCCCCCACCGTATCGGTGAGTCCGTGCGCGAGGATCGAGGCGAGGATCATGAAGGCGGCGACGTCGAAGATCAGCGGCCCGTTGGCCACCGCCTCGTCGAGGACGAGCAGCGCGAACAGCATCGATGCCACCCCCTTGGGCCCGAACCAGGCGATGAATGCCTTCTGCGGTCTCGGCAGCCTGGTGCCGGCGAGCGAGAGCATCACCGCGACCGGCCGGGCGACCAGCAGCGCCAGCAGGATGAACGCCGCCAGGGCGGCGACCGAGCCGTCGAATCCCGTCGCGACGATGATCGCGCCGAAGAGGAAGAACGTGAGCACCTGGAAGATCGTGCTCACGTTCTCCGAGAAGATCGCGAAGCGCTCGGTGATCTCGTGCTCGAAGAAGCCGAGCGTGATCCCGGCGACGAATGCGGCGATCAGCCCGTTGCCGAAGGTGACGTCGGCGAGGCCGAAGGCGGCGAGGCCGAAGCCGATCGCATAGATGCCCTCGTACGTCGGCGTCACGCCACCGGGAACCACGCGATGCAGCCACCCGCCGGCGATTCCGAGCGCGATCCCGACCAGGGCGCCGAAGCCGGCCTCGCCGAGCAGCTCCAGCGCCTCCGAGCCCGCGTCTCCGCCCGGGGTCGCGAGGACGAGGAAGAAGAGCACGAACGGAAGCGCGAGCCCGTCGTTGAGCCCGGACTCGAGGTTGAGCGTGTGGCGGATCGCCGGCGGCACCCGCTGCGCGGTGACCACGCTCGAGGTCACCACCGGATCGGTCGGCGTCAGCACCGCGCCGAGCAGGAATGCCTCGGCCCAATCCAGCTCGCTGAACAGCAGCTTCGCCGCCAGCGCCAGCAGACACAGCGTGATCGGCATCGCGAACACGAGCGCCCGCGCCGGCGGTCCCCAGTGGCGGCCGAGCAACTCGCGGTCGACGATCAGGCCGTCGGAGATCAGAGTCAGGATCAGCGCCAGCTCGATCAGCTCGAGCACGCCCTCGTCGCCGACATCGACCGAGATCACGTCGAGCTCGGCGAGCACGATCCCCAGCGTCACCGAGAGCACGGCGGAGGAGAGCACGGTGCCCCGCATGACTCCCGACAGCGCCGCCGCGGTCGCCAGCAGCGTTCCGACGATCAGCAGCGCTTCTCCGAACCCGATGTCCATCAGCGGTTCTCGTACCAGTCGACGTAGTCGCGGCACGAGTCGGATCGGCCGGCGCCGGTTGCCGCCAGGGTGCCCAGATGCGCGACCGAGTCGGCGCCGAGCAACCTGCCGGCCGGCGGCGGCTCGTCGACCGTCGCGGTGACCTGGACCGGACGATCCGCGGCCTCAATGGTGCCGGCGGGCCAGAACGGGGCCGAGCCGCGGTAGTCCAGGTTGGCCGGCAATGTTCGCTCGAGGCCGGGAGCGACGAGCGTCAGCTCGCGGCTCGCGTCGTATTGAAGCGACAGCTCCCAGGTGCCCGGTGGGAGATCTAGCTGGATCCCCGCCAGGTCGTCACCGTCGATCGTCGCGGTACTCCAGTCCGAGGCGGCTACAGGTTGGCGCGCGAAGCTCGAGACGACGGACGCCCGCTCACAACCGCCAAGGCGGCCGGGCTGGGCGTCGACCTCGCCCGGGATCCGATCGGCGGGCGACGTCTCACCCTGCCGCCAGAGGACGTAGTTGTCGGTGGTCGTCACCTCCCCGTAGCCGGGCGGTGGGCCGCTCGCGTACGCGGCGCGCGTCGTCAACACGTACGGAAACCGGGCCAGGGTCTCGCCCGTGACCGAGTCGAAGTCGAACTTCGCGAACACGTTCTCGAGCTCGGTGTTCGGCTTCACGTAGTGAGGGTCATAGAAGTTGCGGACCGCAGTGAACGGCTTCGAACCGCGGAGCTCGTAGAGCACGAAGTTGTCGCGGCCGAGGAACAGGAGCTTTTCGCCCTGCACGAACGGGCGGACCTGGGCGAGCTCGGCGGCGTGTGCTTCGGGGCCGACTGGGGCTTGGCGGAGGATGAGGAAGCTCGAGGTGGCGGTGGCCGCCATGACTATGACGGCGAGGATCGTGGTAGTGCCCGCCCGCACGCGCACTGGCCGGATCCGGCCTGCGGCCAGGGATCCGGCGGGATGCGCTGCGGATCGGCCACCACCACGCTCCCCGCCTGCGTTTAGCAAGCCGCCCAGGGTGATGAGGGTGAGGAAAGGGGCGGCTATTGCGAGGGCCTTGGCGGAGGTGTAGACGGTGCCGAAGGCGCGGGCGGCGAGGTAGAGGAGGGCGGCGGTGAGCACGGCGGCGGGGATCGCGGAGCCGTGCCGGCGCAGCCAGCGCGGGAGCGCGAGGGCGAAGGCGGCGGCCGCGACCAGGGCGCCGGCGTAGAAGACGACCGCCGGGGCG
>DAIRGH010000030.1:0-28276 GCA_036794585.1 Solirubrobacterales bacterium
GTGGCGCTCGAAGGCGTAGAAGTCGCGCAGGCTGGGCGGCGCCGGCACGGGCGCGAGCGTCGTCAGCGCGCCGGCCTCGGTCGTCTCGCCGGTCCGCTCCCTGCCCTCCCCGGTGAGCCAGGCAATGACGTCGACGGCTGCGAGGCCGTGCACCAGATCGCCGTCGAGCTCACCGACGAACGCCTCCCCGCCGGAGCCCGCGAAGGTGCCGACGCGCATCGGCTCAGCTTCGCACAGAGGCGCGGGCGCCGGAGGCGGCGCGTCGCCGGAGGACCGGAGCGCCGAGCAGCTCGGTCGCCTCCGCCGCCGGAACGGGACGCGAGAACAGGTAGCCCTGCGCGTAGTGGCAGCCGAGTGCGGTCACGGCCTGGAGCTGCGCCTCGGTCTCGACCCCCTCGGCGACCACCCCGACGCCGAGTGCCTCGGCGATCCCGGCGACGGCGGTGACGATCGCCGAGTTCGCCGTGTCGGACCCGATCTGGTCGACGAACGAGCGGTCGATCTTGAGGAGGTCGAACGGGAAGCGCCGCAGGTATCCGAGCGAGGAGAAGCCGGTGCCGAAGTCGTCGAGCACCAGGCCGACGCCGAGCTCCTTCAGCCTGCGAAAGCCCTCGTCGGGACCATCGTGGTCGTCGACGAGCATCGTCTCGGTGACCTCGAGGCTGAGGCACACGGGCTGCAGGTCGGTCTCGCGCAGGACCTTGTGAACCCGATCGGGAAAGCTGCGGTCGGCGAGCTGGCGGGCTGAGATGTTGACCGAGATCCCCAGCGGCGGTGCGTCGGGGTTCTCGGCATGCCAGCCGGCCGCCTGGGCGCAGGCGAGCTCGAGCACCCGGTCGCCGATGTCGACGATCAGGCCACTCTCTTCGGCCAGCGGGATGAACTCCGCCGGCGGCAGCAGTCCGCGGTCCGGGTGCTGCCAGCGGACCAGCGCCTCGAAACCGGTGATCCTGCCGCTGGAGAGCGACACCACCGGCTGGTAGTGCACCCGCAGCTCGTCGCGCTCGAGCGCCCGGCGCAGGTCGTTCTCGGTGCGGAGGTGGTCCACCGCCCGGGCGCGCATCAGCTGGTCGAAGATCTCGTAGTGCCCGCGGCCGCGCTCCTTGGCCCGGTACATCGCCAGGTCGGCGTCGCGGATCAACGCCTCCGACGCGTCCTGACCGTCGCTCACCGCGATCCCGATCGAAGCGGTGACGTAGTGCTCGCGCCCGCGCAGCACGAACGGCGAGGAGAGCGCTCCGGCGACCCTCTCCGCCACCCGAGTCACGTCGCGGATCGAGTCCGCGTCCGGGACCAGGATGCCGAACTCGTCGCCGCCGAAGCGCGCGACGGTGTCGCCGGGGCGCAGGATGCCCGTGAGCCGGGGCGCGACCGCGCCCAGCAGCTCGTCGCCCGCCTCGTGGCCGAGGCTGTCGTTGACAAGCTTGAACTGGTCGAGGTCGCAGAACATCACCCCGACCCGCCTGCCCTCGCGCTTGGTGTGGGCGAGCGCCTGATCGAGGCGGTCGACGAACAGCACCCGGTTCGGCAGGCCCGTGAGTGGATCGTGCAGCGCCCGGTGTCGAATCTCCTCCTCGGCCTCGATGCGATCGATCGCCGCCGAAAGCACGTTTGCCACCGCCTGGACGAAGCTGACGTCATCGGCGTCGAAGCGCCGGGGCACCGGGCTGAACACGCCGAGGACGCCGAAATTGGCCCCCCGGCGCTTGACCATCACGGTGACGCTGCTGCGAACCCCGTACTGCCCGACGAAGGTCGGGCGGCCGAAACGATCCTCCTCGTCCCAGTCCGCGACCACCACGGGCCTGCCGTGGAGCAGGGTGTAGCCCGATTGCGAGCCTTCCCCGGCCGGGAAGCGAGTGCCGGTCGCGCCGTCCATCCCGACCGCCGACAGGACCACGAGCTCGTCGTCGTCCGGGAGCCACTCCGCGATCGCCGCGATCTCGACCGTGAGCACCGTGGAGATCGTGGTCACCGCCTCGGCGAACAGGTCGTGCAGGTCGCCGGCCCCCAGCGCACGCTCGCCGAGCTCGGCGACGGCGCGCTGCGCGGCAGCGCGTCTCAGCGCCACGCCGCGCGCGGCCTCGGTCTCGCCCCGGTACTCCTCGTTCAGCCTCCAGGCGACCACCGCCGCCATGCCCGCGCCGGTGACGAACAGAGCGTGGATCCCCGCCCACTTGAGCGGATTCGCGATCGCGTCGGGATGGTTGTAGACGGAGGTCGGCGCGACCAGGCCCATGAAGCCGTGGTGAAGGGCCACATATCCGGCGGCCGCCAGGAACGGGATCCAATCCTCGTACAGCGTCAACAGGATGATCACGACGAAGAAGTGAAAGTGCGCCTCGATCAGGCCGCCGGAGACGTGGACGAGCATCGCCGAGCTCGTGATCAAGCCGAGCGAACAGGTCACACCGGCAAGGCGCTGACGGTCGCGGACCGCCCAGGCAGCGGCGGCGAAGGCGACCAGCACACCCCCTTCGGCGAGGCTGTGCGGCACCGATAACCCCTGGACCAGGGCGTAGATTGAGATGCCCACACCCTGCGCGGCGAGCAGGCCGACCAACCAGCGGTGGCGGCGCAGCCAGATCTCGTACGGAAGCGTGTTGCCCCTGGGCAGGAGCGCCCGCACGCGGGAGACGAGGCCGGGTCGAATTTCGGCAGGGGCAGTGTCGGTCGTGGTTGACACTTATTAACCGTGTCGGCATCACGCCTCGGCTCCTTTACCGTGGGCGTACATGACCGGCGAGGTGACCCCCCTGCTCGAGGCGCTCGGCGAGATCGCCGACCTCTCACGCGCGGCTGCCGTCCTGCGCTGGGACGAGCGCACGAAGATGCCGCCGCGCGGCGGTGACGCCCGTGCCCAGCAGCTTGCGACCCTTGCCCGGCTCGCTCACGAGCGCATTGCCTCCGACGAGCTCGGGCGCCTGCTCGAGCGCCTGGAGGCGAGCCTTGACGGCGCCCCGCCGGACTCGTTCGAGTCGAGCCTCGCGCGGATCACCCGCCGCGACTGGGAGAAGGCGCGCCGCGTGCCCGCCGAGCTCGAGGGCGAGATCGCCCTTGCGACCTCGCACGCCGAGCGCGCCTGGGAACGGGCGCGCGAGGCGGCGGACTTCGCCGCCTTCCTGCCCCATCTCGAGCGGGTGATCGCGCTGAAGGTTCGCTACATCGAGTGCTTCGACGTGGAGCATCCCTACGACGCGCTGCTCGACGACTTCGAGCCGGGGATGCGCACCAGCCAGATTCGCCCGGTGCTGGCCGACCTGCGCACCGGGACGCTCGAGCTGCTCGAGCGACTCGAGCCACACCTGGACGAGGTCGACGACTCCTGCCTGTGGGGTGACTTCCCGCCGTCGCGCCAGAAGGAGCTGGCGCGTCGGATCCTGACGCTGCTGCCGCTCGAACCCGGAGCGTGGCGCATGGACGAGACCGTCCACCCATTCGCGCTCGCGGGGGGCATCTCCGACCTGCGGATCACCACCCGATTCGAGCCCGACTTCATCGGCACCTCGGTCTGGGCGGTCATGCACGAGGCCGGCCACGCGATGTACCAGAACGGGCTCGCGACCGAGCTCGACCGCACGCCGCTGTGCCGCTCCGCGTCGCTGGGATTCGACGAGTCGCAGAGCAGGCTGTGGGAGAACTGGGTCGGGCGCGACCGCGCATTCCTGGGCGTCCTGCAGCCGCTGCTCGCCGATGCCTTCCCGGAGCGCCTCGGCGGGCTCGACACCGAGCACCTGTACCGCGCCGCGAACAAGGTCGTCCGCTCGCTGATCCGCGTCGATGCCGACGAGGTCACCTACAACCTGCACATCGCGATGCGCTTCGAGCTCGAGCTCGCTCTGTTCGAGGAGCGCCTCGCCCCGGCCGATCTGCCGGGGGCCTGGAACGAGCTCAGCGAGCGCTACGTCGGGATCACGGGGAGCGACGACGCCGAGGGCGTGCTTCAGGACGTGCACTGGGCCGGCGGATTGTTCGGCTACTTCCCCACCTACTCGCTCGGCAACCTGATCGCGGCGCGGGTCTGGGAGCTCGCGCTGGAGGCGATGCCGGACCTCGACGAGCAGCTCGCGGCCGGCGAGCTCGAGCCGCTTCGCGCGTTCCTGGCCGAGCGCATCTACAGCCACGGCGGCAAGCTGAACCCGGCCGAGATGGTGATCCAGGCGACCGGCGCGCCGCTCGATTCCGCGGCGCTGCTGCGCTACCTCGAGCGCAAGTTCGGCGAGATCTACGCGGTGTAGGTTTGCCGGCGATGCTGCCGCGGATCGTCGACCGGGCGATGAACTGGACGGTCGTCCCCGGCTACTCCCGGATCGGCTACGAGCTGAGGCGCCGGTTCTGGGATCAGCGCGGCGCGGAGGCCGATCTCGCCGGGTGGTCGGTGCTGGTCACCGGCGCCAGCTCGGGGATCGGTGCGGCGGCATGCGAGCTCCTCGCCCGCGGCGGCGCGAGTGTGGAAATGCTGGTCCGCGACCGCGAGCGCGGCGAACGCGCCCGCGAGGCGATCGCCGCCCGCACCGGCTCGACGCTGCTCGAGCTTCAGGTATGCGACGTGTCCAGCCTCGCCTCGGTGCGCGAGTTCGCGGCAGCGTTCGAGGCAGGCCAGCCGGCGCTGCACGCGCTCATCAACAACGCCGGCGTGATGCCGCCGCTGCGCACGCTCACCGGGGAGGGCTTCGAGCTGACGTTCGCCACCAACGTGCTCGGGCCGTTCCTGCTCACGGCGCTGCTGCTGCCGGCCCTGCGCCGTGGGGCGCCGTCGCGGATCGTCAACGTCTCGTCCGGTGGCATGTACACCCAGCGCCTGCGCGCCGACGACCTGCAGCTCGAGCAGCGCGACTACGACCCGCCCGCCGTCTACGCCCACACCAAGCGCTGTGAGGTGATCCTGACCGAGCTCTGGGCCGAGCGCCTGCAAGGGAGCGGAGTCACGGCCCAATCGATGCATCCGGGCTGGGCCGACACCCCCGGCGTGCAGAGCTCGCTGCCGCGCTTTCGGGCGCTCACCAGGCCGCTGCTGCGCAGCGCCGAGCAGGGCGCGGACACGATCGTCTGGCTCACCGCGGCGCCCGAGCCCGCCGAGCAGCCCGGACGGTTCTGGCACGACCGCGAGCCCCGGCCCACCCACCGGGTGCCGTGGACGCGCGAATCGGCCCAGGACCGGCGCCGGCTCTGGGACGAGTGCGTGCGGCTATCGGGCTGGAACGAAAGAGAGGACGGCGCCGAAGCGCCGCCCTCTGAAAGCAAAGCTCGTCTGGAAAACTAAGCGGCGCGCACGTTGACGGCGCGCGGGCCCTTGTCGCTTTCCTCTGACTCGAACTCGACCTTGGCGCCGTCGGTGAGCGAGGCGCCGCCCTCCACCTGACTCTGGTGGACGAACAGGTCGCGGCCCGCCTCATCGGGGGTGATGAAGCCGAAGCCCTTTTCGTGGTTGAACCACTTGACTGTGCCTAGTGCCATTGTCCCTCCAAGGAACTTGAAATGGTGCACGCCGTACGAGGAAGCCCTTGGAAAGGACGCCTGCGAACCGCTACGCACGTTGACGCGCGGGAGCGTAGCTGAGGGCCCCGACGGGCGCATCGCGGTTGGCCGGATTGGCAGAACCCCCGCCTATGCCTCTGCCTGCGCCAGCTTCTCGCCGCCGCCGAGCTCGACGTGGGCGCGGCTGTCGCGACCGCGGATCAGGGTCAGCGTCGCCACCAGCCCGAGCAGCGCGACCCCTGAGCCGACCATGAATGCGTCGGCGTAACCGTCGGTGAGCACCGACGGATTCGGCGCGGCCCCGGCCGCGGCGTCGTCGATCTGCGTGAAGGCCACCGTCGACAACAGCGCGAGGCCGAGCGCGCCGCCGATCTGCTGGGAGGTGTTGATAAGGCCGCTGGCCAGCCCAGCCTCGTGCTCGCCGACGCCGGAGACGGCGGCGATGGTCTGGGGCACGAAGGCGAACCCGAGCCCGACGGCGGCGAGCAGCGACGGGCCGAGGATGTCGGCGACGTAGGTGCCGTCGGGGGAGATCTGGCCGAACCAGAAGAGCCCGGCAGCGATCAGCAGCATCCCGCCCGCCAGCACCGGTCGGAAGCCAATCCGCGTCACCAGCTGCGACGCGATCCCCGCCGCGAGGATGATCGCGACCGCGAGCGGCAGGTAGGAGAGGCCGGCCTTGATCGCGCTGTAGCCGAGCACGTTCTGCATGTAGAGCGAGATGAAGAAGAACATCGAGAACAACGAGGCGCCGGTGAGGATCCCGATCACGTTCGCGCCCGTCAGCGTGCGCAGGCGGAAGATCCGGAACGGCACCAGCGGCGCCGCCGAGCGGCGCTCGACCGCGACGAAGGCGGCGAGTAGCGCGACGGCGGCCGCGAGCAGGCCGATCGTCTGCGCCGAGCCCCAGCCGGCGTTGGGCGCTTCGACGAGCCCGTAGACCAGCACTGACAAGCCGGCGGTGACGCTGATCGCCCCGGCGACGTCGAAGTGCCTGGTGGCCGACTCCGAGCGGCTCTCGGCGATCAGCCTCGGCGCCAGCGCGGCGGCGGCGATGCCGATCGGGACGTTGACCCACAGCACCCACTCCCAGCCGACGTACTCGGTCAGCACACCGCCGAGCAGGACGCCCGCGGCTCCGCCGGATCCCGCCACCGCGCCCCATGCGCCGAGCGCCTTGTTGCGCTCCGCGCCGTCGCGGAAGGTGGTGGTGACGATCGACAGCGCCGCCGGCGAGAGGATCGCGGCGCCGAGGCCCTGGACGGCGCGGGCGGCGATCAGAGCGCCCTCGGAGTTGGCAAAGCCGCCGGCCAGCGAGGCGAGCGCGAACAGGATCAGGCCGCCCATGAACACCCGGCGGCGGCCGAGCAGGTCGGCGAGGCGGCCGCCGAGCAGCAGGAAGCCGCCGAAGGTGAGCACGTAGGCGTTGACGACCCACGAGAGGTCGTCCTGGGAGAAGTCGAGGGCGCCGCCGATGGTCGGCAGCGCGACGTTGACGATCGAGGCGTCCAGGACGACGACGAACTGGGCGACGCAGAGCAGCGCGAGGGCGATCCAGCGGCGGCGTTCGAACTCTCTCTGCGTGGTCATTGCTTCCTTTCTGCTTACTTCGCTGCCATAATCGGAACTCGAGTTCCGCTTCCGGTTGACTATACGGAATCCAAATTCCGTTTGTCGTGAGGCCGATCACACAGACGACGAATGGCGACTCCCCAGATCGACATCCCCCCGGTCAAGGCTCAGCGAGCCGACGCGCGACGCAACCGCGAGCGGGTGCTGGAGGCGGCGCGCGACCAGTTCGCCGAGCGCGGGCTCGACGCCCAGATGGACCAGATCGCCCGTGCCGCGGGGGTCGGCGTCGGCACCGTCTACCGCCACTTCCCCACCAAGGAGTCGCTGCTGGAGGCGCTCGCCCAGCAGCGCTTCGACGCGAAGGCGGAGGCCGCGCGCGAGGCGCTCGAGGTCGAGGATCCGTGGGACGGCTTCGTCCAGTTCATGACCTCCGCCACTCAGATCACCGCCGGCGACGTGGCGCTGTCGGAGGCGATGGGGCAGCTCCCGGGTCTGTGCCGGAAGGCGGCCGAGCGCGCCGGCCTCCGTGAGCTGGTCGCCGACCTGGTCGAGCGCGCGCACGCGAGCGGCCAGCTCCGCGCCGACATCCAGCCCGAGGACATCCCGAGCCTCGTCAGCGGGGTCGGCCACGCGGTCCGCGCCGGCGACCGCGGGGCGCCGGCGATGAGCTGGGACCGCTACCTCGAGATCATCCTCGCGGGCCTCCGCACCAAGTAGTAACGACCGGATAGCGTCAGGTCGCAATGACCGAGACGCTCACCGCGGCGCAGGCCGCCGCCCGGATGGAGCCGTCGGACACCCTTGGGATCCCGCTTGGCACCGGCCAGCCGCCCGCCTTCATGGCGGCGCTGGGCGAGCGCGACGATTGGACCGAGCTGCGCATCCACTGCGCCCTGCTGCTCGCCTGGAGCGAGGCCTACAAGCACCCCAACGTGCATCTCTTGTCTGGGTTCTTCGGCGCGGTCGAGCGCGCCCTGCGCGACCAGGACGCAAACATCAGCTTCGCCCCCGCCGACTTTCGCCGCTTCGAGCCGCTGCTCGAGCAGCAGCGCCCGCGGGTGATGGCCACGGTCGCGGCGGCGCCCGACGACGACGGCTGGTGCAGCCTGTCGCTGCACGCCGGCGGCACCGCGAAGGAGCTCGCGCGCGCCGGCGACGATCCAGAGCGGCTGCTGGTCGTCGAGGCCTCGCCGAAGTTCCCCCGCACCCGCGGCCTGCCGCCCGACCACCGCCACGCGATCCACATCGACCAGATCGACGTGCTGATCGAGTCCGACTCTGAGCCGTTCGCGCTGCCGCCCGTCCCCGCTGCCGAGACCGACGAAGCGATCGCCGGGCACGCCAAACGCTTCATCCCGGACGGCGCGACGCTTCAGACCGGGATCGGCGGCATCCCATCGGCGCTCGTCGGCCGGCTCGCCGAGGGCGACGGCGGCGACTACGGGATCCACTCGGAGATGTTCACCGACGGCCTGATGCGCCTGCACGAGTCCGGCAAGGTGACCAACCGCAAGGGCCTCTACGACGGCGTTTCGGTGGCGACGTTCGCCGGCGGCTCGGCCGAGCTGTATCGCTGGCTCGACGGCAACGACGAGGTCGCCTTCCTGCCGGTCGAGCTCGTCAACTCACCGGAGGCGATCGCCCGCAACCGCGCCATGGTCACGATCAACGCCGCGATGGCCGTCGACATCCACGGCCAGGTCGTCGCCGACACGATCCACGGCAAGCAGTACTCGGGCATCGGCGGCCACGAGGACTTCGTCGCAGGACCGGCGCTGTCGCTCGAAGACCGGGCGCTGCTGTGCCTGCCGTCGACAGTGACGATCGCCGGCGAAGTACGCTCGCGGATCGTCCCCTGGTTCGAGGCCGGCACGGTGATCACGACCCCCCGGCACCAGGTCGACGTGATCGTCACCGAGCACGGCGCCGCAGAGCTTCAGGGCCTGACCGTGCACCAGCGCGGCCTGGCCCTCGCCGAGATCGCCCACCCCGACTTCCGCGACGAGCTCCGGGAAGCGGCGGCGCGGGCGTCGAAGGGGCGCTCGGCGGTGGCGCCGACGGTCGGCTGACCGCCGGCGCTCACCCGGCCCGGACGCTCAGCCGCGTCGCCGGCTCGACCCCGAGCCCGACCGCGCCCGTGGGCGCGACGAGCTCGAGCGCGACCGCGTCCGCGACGAGCTCGACGTGGACCGCTTCCGCGTCGACGTCGCGCGCTTCCGGCTCGACGTCGTCCGCTTGCGCGCCGCCGTCGTCCGCTTCCGCGTCGAAGACGCCCGCTTGCGGGCCGTGCCGTTCACGCGCCGCTCCTTCGCGGGGATCTCCTCGGTGACGACCGCCTTGGTCAGCGTCTTGATCTGGCCGGCGAGGAACTTCGCCATCCGCTCCTCGTCGCGGCGGATGCTGCGCGCGAGCTGAGCGGTCTCCCTGTCGTTGACGCTCTCGGCGAGGGCTTCGATCGCGGTGTAGGTCGCGATCTCCTCGTGCTCGTTCCAGTACTGGGTCTTGGCGTTCTTGAGCATCTTCTCGGCCTCGCCGGTGCCGCGCACGATGTGCAGTGGCGCCTTGGCGAGCGACTTGACCTGACCGCTCACCTGCCCGGCCAGCTTGGCCAGCTGCGGGTCGCCGCCGCCGACCTTCTTGATCCGGCGCTCGAGCTCACGGCCGTGGCGCTTGGTCTCCTTGAGGTGGTCCTGCAAGCGCTTCTTGTACGGCCTCCGGGTGGTCATCCCGATGTGGGCCTCGAGCGCGGTCTCCAGCTCCTTCTCCTTCGCGTAGGCCTCGCTCAGGTACTGAACGAGCTTGGCGTCACGTGCGGTATCGGTCATCTGCTTCTCATCTCCTGGTCTTTCGGGTGAACTAGGACCCGTACCCGTGCTGCCGTCGGGCAATCCCGCCAGACTGCGCTCGTGGCAGAAGCTGCTTTCTGGGGATTCTTCGGCGGGTTCGCGCTCGTGATCGGGGGGCTGATCGCCCTCCTCCCCCGCCGACCGATCCCGAGCCACGTGATCGCCTACATCATGGCTTTCGGCGCCGGAGTACTCGTCAGCGCCGTGTCGTTCGACCTCACCGAGGAAGCGCTCGAGCTCGGCGGCGGTGACGCGACGGCGCTCGGGCTGGCCAGCGGCGCGTTGGTCTTCTTCGGCGGCGACTACGTCCTGCGGCGCCGCAGCGGCGGGGCGTCGGATGAGGATCCCGAGGGCATCGCCCTGGGCGCGCTGCTCGACGGCATCCCCGAGTCCGCGGCTGTCGGGATCACGCTCATCGGCGGTGCAGGGGTGAGCACCTCGTTCATCGCCGCCGTCTTCATCTCCAATCTGCCCGAGTCGATCGCCGCCTCGGCGGAGATGAAGTCGATGCGGTCACGCCGCTGGATCCTGACGCTCTGGCTGGCAATCGCGATCGCTTCGGCCCTTGCCGCCGTCGTCGGCTACGAGGTCCTGGGTGATGCGTCCGGGGACGCGCTCGCATTCGTCAATGCATTCGCCGGCGGCGCCATCCTCTGCATGCTCGCCGACACGATGTTCCCGCAGGCCTACGCAAAGGCCGACATGAGCCTCGGCGTCGGGCTGGCGACGGTGCTCGGCTTCGCGCTGGCGGCGCTGCTCTCTACCGCTTGAGCTACTTGGAAGCGGTCTTCGCCGGCTCCCCGGCGGCCTCTTCGTCGAGGCCGGGCTCGGAGCGCGCGGCGCGCTCCTCATATGCGGCGCGCACGTCGCGATCGGGCTCGGCCAGCACCTTGTCGGCATTGAGCGCCCGCGCGACCCACTCGCGCGCGCGCCGCGGCAGCACGTTGACGACCTTGTGCACGGCGGCGCTCTCGCGCGGTACCCAGACGTCGAACTTCGGCCGCTCCAGCGCAGCGACGATCGCGGCGGCCACGTCCTCGGGCTCGAGCTTCTTGATCGCCCGGGTCTCCGGCAGGCCGGAGCCGAGCTCGGTGTTGACCACCGCCGGCATCACCACCGAGAGCTCGATCGGAGTCTCGTGCAGCTCGGCGCGAACGGCCTCCGAGACGCCGACGACGAAGTGCTTGGTCCCGCAGTAGGTGGCACCTCCCGGGAAGCCGGCCTTACCCGCCTGCGAGGCCAGGTTCACCACGTGCCCGGAGCCGCGGCGAAGCATCCGCGGCAGCGCCAGCTTCATCCCGAACATCACGCCGTGGACGTTGATGTCGACCATCCGCTGCGCGGTCAGGTCGTCCTCTTCGATGAACTGGCCCAGCGGCATGATCCCGGCGTTGTTGATCAGCACGTCGAGCGAGCCGAGCCGCTCCTCGACCTGGTCGAGAAAGCCCTCGAAGGACTCGCGTCGGGTGACGTCGAGCTCCAGCGCCAGCGTGTCGGCGCCGAGCTCGGCGGCGGTCTGCTCGGCGAGCTCGCGGTCGAGGTCTCCGATCGCGATCTTCGCGCCCCGCGCGATGAGCGCCTTGGCGGTCGCCTTGCCGATTCCCCGGGCTCCGCCCGTGATCGCGACGACCTTCCCCTGAAGCGAACGCGGTTGCGCTGACATGCCTGCCCTCTCTCCTCGATCGAACTGCTAGGTAGCGGCAGCGTACTCGGGAGGGATACTTTTCGGGCATGCAAGCAGGCGCGGGAGAGGCTCGGCGGCCCGAGGCGATGACGATGAATCCGGTTCGCCGGATCTACGACGACCTCATGAGCGAGCGTCACGCCAACGGCTCGTTCCCGCCCGGGCCCACCAGCTTCAACATCGCTCGCGGCCGGCGAATCGTCGAGAACCCGCTCGCGCTGCTGCTGCCGCTCTACGAGGAGCTCGGGCCGATCTTCAGCACCCGGCTGCTGCACGCCAAGGTCGTGTTCATGATCGGGCCGGAGGCCAACCACTTCGTCACCGTCTCCCACCCGGAGAACTTCCACTGGCGCGAGGGCAGCTTCGGCGACCTGATCCCGCTGCTCGGCGACGGGCTGCTCACCATCGACGGCGGCTATCACGACCGCGCTCGCAGGATCATGATGCCGGCGTTTCACCGCGAGCAGATCGAGGCCTCGGTGCAGGCGATGGTCGCCGAGGCGGGCCCCGAGGTCGAGCGCCTGCGCGTGGGCGAGGTCGTCGACGTCTACGACTGGGCCCGGAACCTGGCAATGCGGATCGCCATGCGCGCCCTGCTCGGGCTCGATCCCGACGACGGCGGGCACGGCGCCGCGGCCGCCCATCACTTCGAACGCGCCCTCGGCTGGTTCGGCGTCGACTTTCACATCCGCGTCCTGCGCGGGCCGGGCTCGCCCTGGCGGCGCATGATGACCTCGCGCCGGGTGCTCGACGAGATCGTCTACGCCGAGATCGCCTCCCGCCGGCGCGACGACGATCCCGAGCGCCGCGACGTCCTCAGCCTGTTGATCGCCGCCACCGACGAGGACGGCAGCGGCTTCACCGACGAGGAGATCCGCGACCAGGTGATGACGCTGATGTTCGCCGGCCACGACACCTCGACCTCGACGATCACCTTCCTGCTCTACGAGCTCGCTCGCCACCCCGAGGCGCTCGCGCGCGTGCAGGCCGAGCAGGACGCGGTGCTCGGCGGTGAGCCGCCGACGCCGTCACAGCTCTTCGGCGAGCTGCCGTACCTCGACATGGTCCTCGACGAGACGCTGCGCCTCTATCCCCCGGCGTGGGTCGGACCGCGACGGGCAGTGCGCGATTTCGAGTTCGGCGGCTACCACGTGCCGGCCGGCGCCTACGTCAACTACTGCTCGTGGGCCAGCCACCGGCTGCCGGAGGTGTTCGGAGAGCCCGAGGCGTTCATCCCCGAGCGCTTCGAGCGCGAGCGCAAGGCGGCGCTTCCGCGCGGCGCCTACATCCCCTTCGGCGGCGGCTCGAGGATCTGCATCGGCAAGCGCTTCGGCCAGACCGAGGTCAAGCTCGTGGCGACGATGCTGTTGCAGCGGATCCGGCTCGAGCTGATGCCCGGGCGGACGATGACGGTGCGCCAGATGCCGACCCTGGGCCCGAAGGGCGGGCTGCCGATGCGCGTGCGCGAGCGGGGGCTTGCGGTGCCCGTTATTGCTGGGTAGGGGCGGTTGCGGGCGCCGAGTTTGAGGTTTCCCTCCATATAGGGGGCAAACCTCAAAGCGGCGAGCGGGAACGGCCGAGGCCGCCCCCGTTACTGCTAAGAAAGCACCGCTCCGGCTAAAGGCCCCAGAAGATCCGCGCGAGGGGCCGCTGGCGCTCGATGCTCGACTCCTGCTCGCACTCCGAAGCGCGATCGTCGAGGTCCCCGCCGTCGCAGGTGTCGGTCCCGGGACCGCCGTCGAGGAAGTCGAAGCCGTCGCCCCCGGATAGCGCGTCGTCGCCGAGCTGGCCGTAGAGCTCGTCGTCGTTGCCCTCGCCGAAGAGCTTGTCGTTGCCGCCGGCGCCGAACAGCTTGTCGCGGCCGTTCTCGCCGCCGCGCATGTCGTCGGCGACCTCGGAGCCGAAGAGCTGGTCGTCGTTGCCGCCGCCGTCCATCAGCGCGGGCGCGATGTCGGGGGTCATGGTGCGCAGGATGTCGTTGTGGGTGAAGCCGAGCAGCGTGTCGGCGCCGCCCGCCTCGACCAGGTCGTCGTTGAAGCCGCCGTCGAGCAGGTCGATGCCGTCGTCGACGATCACGCCGCCCTTCTCGGCCCAGCCGAAGATCTTGTCGTCGCCGGCGCTGCCGAGCACCTGGTCGTCGCCGGGGCCCGGATAGATCGTGTCGTTCTCCTCCTCGCCGAAGATCACGTCGTCGCCGGGGCCGCCGAACAGCTTGTCGGCGCTGCGGCCACCGCAGACGATGTCATCGCCGTCGCCGCCCTTGACCACGTCGTTGTCACGGCCGCCGTTGAGGCGGTCGTCGCCGCCGCGACCGTCCATGACGTCCTTGCCACGCAGGCCGGTGACGAAATCCTTGCCGTTGGTGCCCTTCCAGTGGTTGACGCCGTCGTCGAGCTTCTCCTTGACCTTGAGGCAGATCGGCGCCTCCTGGGCAACCGCGACGGGCGCCAGCGCACCCGCAACCGCGACGAGCGCCAAAGCGCAGAGTCCCGCGAGCCCCTTGCGAATCCTTTCGAACACGAATCCTCCTGAGTTGATCTTGCCCTGCCTCGACATACTCTTTTCGTCGCCTAATCGGCGCGTTCCTTTACCTCATCGGCGTAGGGGCCGAACACATGAGCAGATGAGGGTCACCCCCCGTTCGGGGCTGACGCCGCAAATACCCGGCAAGGAGCGCAGATGTACGGGAGAGCAGTCATGGATGACGCACGGACGGCGACCGCCGCGCCGGACGAGCACTCACGGGAGCCCGAGGCGGGACGGCTGCTGAGCACGCGCGAGCGTCAGGTTCTCGCGGCGCTCGCCGCGGGGCAGACCGGCAGCGAGATCGCCGGGCAGCTGCTCATCGCCCCCGACACCGTCCGCCGGCACGTCGCCAACGCCCGCCACAAGCTTCAGGCGCGTACGCGAGCCCACGCGATCGCCGAGGCCCTGCGCCGGGGCGAGATCTGAGGCCGGACAGGCACGGCGCCTCCTCATCGCCCCAGGCACGGATCGTGCTCACGCTCGGCGGCCGAGCTGCCGATATCGAAGACGATGGATGCACGGAGGCAGTCCACGCGTGTGAGCGTGGGTAACCCGGTCGAGCGGTCGAGGCACGTGGAGGAGCCTCGTCTCGGCGACCCGGGCGAGCTGTTTCGAAGCGCGTTCGACAACGCGCCGATCGGGATGGCCCTGACCGCCACCGACGGGCGCTTTCTGGCGGTCAACCGGGCGTTTTGCGAGCTCACCGGACGCACTCCCAAGGAGCTGCTGAAGACCAGCTTTCAGGAGATCACCCACCCCGACGACGTGCTCGGCACCGTGCGCGACGCACGCCGGATGCTGACCGGCGAGGAGTTCGGTCACGAGATCGAGAAGCGCTATCTGCGGCCCGACGGATCGATCGTCTGGGGGCTGCTGAGGACGGCGCTAGTGCGAGATGCCTCGGGCGACCCCATCCACTTCATCTCCCACATCGTCGACATCACCGAGCGCAAGCACGCAGAGGACGACGTCGTCTCCTCGGCCCGCCGCCTGCACGATCTGGCCGCGCGCGACCCGCTCACCGGGCTGCGCAACCACCGCGACTTCCGCGAGGCGCTGGTGATCGAAGTCGAGCGCGCCGCGCGTTATCACCGCCAGCTCTCGGTGGCGATCTTCGACGTCGACGCGTTCTCGCGGATGAACGCCGAGGGTGGACGCGCTCACGGCGACGCGGTGCTGAAGTCGATCGCCGGCGTGATCGAGCAGGTCTCCCGCAGGCCCGACCTCGCCGCGCGCATCGGCGGCGACGAGTTCGGCCTCATCCTTCCCGAGACCGACGCCAAGGGAGCCGCGAGGGCCGCCGAGCGGGTGATCTCGCGGATCGCCGAGCTGTACGACCTCGACGTCGGGCTCTCCTACGGAGTCGCCGCCCGGTCGGCCGAGGAGGAGTCGGCCGAGGAGCTGCTGTGGGCGGCCGAGCGCTCGCTCTTGGCGAGCAAGCCGCTTCCCAGCCCCGGCTCGGACCAGGCGCGATTCGGCCCGCGCGCCGAGGCCACCGTGCGCAGGCTGCTGCACCTGAGTCGCAGCGAGCTGGGGCTCGACCTGGTCGCCTTCCGCACCTACGTCACTGAGCCGGAGGTGCTGCGTTTGATCGAGGCCGAGCTCCCGCAGGGCCCGCACCGGCATCCGAAGCCGTCTGCGCGCGACGCCGCGATGATGCGCCTGCTCGCGGGGCTGATCGAGGAGGTCGTCGATCAGGAGCGAACCGCGCACCACGAGCACGAGGCCGCGGTCGAGCTCACCGGCATCCACGCCCTGCTCGCGGCGCTCGAAGCCCGCGACCAGTACACGGGCGAGCATTCCCGGTTCGTGGTCCGGCTTGCCCGGGGCGTCGCCGAGCGGCTCGGTCTCGACGAGCGCGAGAGCCTCGAGGTCGAGCAGGTCGCACTGCTTCACGACGTTGGCAAGGTCGGCATCCCCGACTCGATCCTGCTTAAGCGCGGGCCGCTGTCGGAGGCCGAGTGGGAGCTCATGCGCCAGCACCCGGCGGTCGGCGAGCGGATCGTCGCCAACACCGAGAGCCTCGCGCACCTGGCGCCGGCAATCCGCGCCGAGCACGAGCGCGTCGACGGTGGCGGCTACCCCGACGGGCTGCGCGGCGACGAGATCCCGATCGCCAGCAGGATCACGCTCGCCTGCGACGCCTATCACGCGATGACCAGCGACCGGCCGTACCGCAAGGCGCTCTCGGAGGCCGACGCGCGCGCCGAGCTGCTCGCCAACGCGGGTACGCAGTTCGACCGCGACGTGGCCGAGGCGCTGATCGCCGAGCTCGAGGCTGCCGGCTAGCGCGCGAGCGGCTACCTTGCGACGCATGGCCGAACGGGAGAGGGCGATCAGCCCCGAGGGCAAGGCGAAGGCCGAGGCCGAGCTCGAGCACCGGCGCAGCGTGCGCCGGCCCGAGATCGTCGCCGCGATCAAGTCGGCGCGCGAGTTCGGCGACCTGAGCGAGAACGCCGAGTACCACGCCGCCCGCGAGGAACAGGGCCACAACGAGGCGCGCATCCGCGTGCTCGAGCATCACCTCTCGACCGCCACCGTCACCAAGCCCGCGAAAGGAGGGGCTATCGGGGTCGGCTCGCGGGTGCGCTATCGCGACGGATCGAGCGCCGAGGAGGTCGAGGTGACGCTCGTCCACCCGCTCGAGACAGACCTCGGCGCGGGCAAGATCTCGGTCGAGAGCCCGATCGGCAAGGCCCTGCTGGGCGCCGGCGAGGGCGACGCCGTCACGCTCGAGACGCGGCGCGGGACGAAGCGGCTCGAGATCCAAGCCGTGAGCTGAGCCTCACCCGTGAGCCGGCGCCGGGGGTGATGGTGATGTTGCGACGCCGCGGCGGCTCGGGAGTGGGCGCCGCCGGCGCGACGGTCTGCGCCTCGAGGATCGCGCGGATCACGATCTTCATCTCGAGGATCGCGAAGCTCGCCCCGACGCAGCGGCGGCGGCCGCCGCCGAACGGGATCCAGGTGTAGGTGCCGGGCGGGTCGTCGAGGAAGCGCTCCGGGCGGAACGCGTAGGGGTCCTCATAGACGTCCGGGTCGTGATGAAGCAGATAGGCGTTGGGGACGAGGCAGACGTCGGTGGGATAGCTCCAGCCGCCGACCTCGATCGGCTGCTTCACCAGTCGCGGCGCGGCGTTGGGCAGCACGGGCCGGCGCCGGAGGGCCTCCTGGGTGGTCGCGGTGACGTAGGCGTCACCGTCGGGCCCGGCGATCTCGGCCCGCAGCCGCGCCAGCGTCGCCGGCTCGCGCACCAGGCGCTCGAACGTCCACGCGAGCGTGGACGCGGTCGTCTCATGGCCCGCGACGAGCATCGTCATCAGCTCGTCGCGCAGCTCCTGATCTGACATCGGCGTGTCGTCCTCGTGACGCGCGTCGAGCAGCATGCTGAGAATGTCGTCACGTTCGCCGTGTTCTGCCCGGCGCTCGTCGATCAGCTCGAAGACCAGCTCGTCGGCCTCGGCCTGAAGGCGCACGAATCCCGCGAACGGACCGTGGCGCTCGAGGAAGGGCCGGATGCGATCGGGCGGCGGCGGCAGCAGGCTGATCGGGCGATCGCCGAAGGCGAGCATCGCCGAGAGCCGCGAGCGCAGCGAGTCAAGGCGCTCGCCCGGGTCGAGACCGAAGACGGCACGCAGGATGATCTCGAGGGTCAGATGCTGAAGGCGCGGGCCGAGCGCGATCGTCTGGCCGCGAGGCCAGCTCGCCACATCGCGCTCGGCGACCTCGGCGATCAGGTCGGTGAGCCGCTCCATCTTCTCGCCGTGAAACGCCGGCAGCAAGAGCTTGCGCTGCTCCATGTGCGCGCCCTCGTCGAGCAAGATCACCGAGTTGACCCCGACGACCGGCTCGAGGATGCGCGCGCCCTCGCCAGGGTGAAGCACGTCGGGCGGCGCGGTGAAGACCTGCTTGAGCTGCTCGGGCTCGGAGATCATCACGAACGGAGGTGAGACGGGAAAGCGAAGCGTGAAGCGCTTGCCGTAGCGGGTGCGGCAGCGCTCCAGGAACGCGAGCGGCCGCTTCCAGAACCCGATCATCTGGATCGGCGACGGATATGACGGGCCCGGTGGGATCCCCGACGGCACGATCTGACCTCCTCCTCCGCTAACCGTCGACCAGCTTGCGCGATTTGTCACCAGGCGAGTGTGACGGGAGGCACACAGCCCCGCGGCTACGGGCCCAAGGGGTGCTCGGCGATGCCGAAGCACGCGGAGCTGGGAGCGCAGGGTGGCCATCGCACTCAGCCTTGCAGGCGGGCGCTAACGCTTGAGCGGGAACGCCTCCTGCATCGTGCCGTCGCGACGCTCGGCCGGGCGGCCGGCGACGAGGCAGTTGTAGACGGCCTCACGGGCGGCCTCGTAGGCGGCGGCAAAGAGCGGGTTGAGCTCGGCGTTCGCCAGGCCGCCCTCGGCCGAGGTGGCGAACGCGAGTCCGATCTCGCCCGAGCCCTCGCCGGCGTAGGAGCCGGCGCGCGCCAGCCCGAGCAGCGGGCGCAGCGCGAGCCGGCGCAGCTGCTGCGCCGACGCCGGGGCGTCGGTGGCGCACACGGCGATGCACGAGCCCTCGCGCCCTGGCTTCGGCGCCGGCTGGGCGTCCGGCTCGAGCAGGTCCAAGTACTCACGGTCGCCGAAGTTGCACAGCAGCAGCACCCCGACGTGGTGCTTGCCCACCCGCCGCGAGGCGGTGCCGATGCCGCCTGCGTAGCCGAACGTGATCATGCCGGTGCCGGCCCCGACCGTGCCCTCTGCGACCTCCTCGCCAAGCGCGCCGAGCGCAGCTTCGACGTCGGCGGCGACCACCGTGCGCGAATCGGCCAGATCGCCGTCGTCGCACTCCCCCACCACCGGGATCACGACATGCTCCGGCCCCCTTCCCGAGGCCTCGATCGCCGCCTGGTAAACGGTGCCGACCGCGAAAGTGCCGCATAGGTAGACGGGCGTCTGCATCAGACCCGTCTCATCGATCTCGAGCTTCGACGTCAGCTCTCCGGTGCCGTTGATCACCGCGACCCCGGCCGCCGCCGGCAGCAAGGGCGGGACGACGACGGTGACCCCGGTCGGCTCGCCGCTCGCCGCCTGGGCGTGGCCGGCGCGCACCCCCGGAACGTCGGTGATCGCGTTGCGCTCGCCCGGTGGCATCCGCCCGACCGGGCCGGCGAGGTCCCTCCAGCGCTCAGGGGGCACTGCGCTCGCCGAGCGTCGGGTCGTGCAGCAGGCAAGCGGCGACCTGCCCGCTGCCGGCCGGGTAAAGCGGCGGGTCGACCTTGTCGCAGGGCTCGAATCGCTTCGGGCAGCGGGGATGGAATCGACAGCCAGGCGGCACGTCGGTCGCGTCGGGCAGGTCGCCTCCCAGCAGCTCGCGCTGCCCGCCACCGCCCGCCACCGGAACGGGCACCGCCGTCACCAGCGCCTGCGTGTACGGGTGCTGGGGACGCTCGATCACGTCGACCGCGGTGCCCTGCTCGACGATCCGCCCCAGGTACATCACCGCGAGCCGGTCGCACAGCGACCAGGCGAGGCTGAGGTCGTGGGTGATGAACATCAACGCCAGCCCGCGGCGCTCTCGCAGCTCGACCAGGACCGCGAGGATCTGCGCGCTCACCGAGGCGTCGAGCATCGAGACGGGCTCGTCGCAGATCAGCCCCTCGGGCTCCAGCACGAGCGCGGCGGCGATCGCGATCCGCTGGCGCTGACCGCCGGAGAGCTGGTGCGGATAGCGCTCGAGGAAGCGCTCGGGCTCGAGGCCCACGTCCTCGAGCGCGCGGCGGATACGGGCGTCGTGCTCGGCTCGGGGGATGCCCTGCACCAGCAGCGGCTCGGAGACGATCGTCTTCACGCGCTGGCGGGGGTTCAGCGTCTGGTAGGGGTCCTGGAAGATCATCTGCACCCGCCGCCGCAGCTCGACGAAGTCGCGCCTGCCCTTCACCGCGCTCCCGTTCAGCGCCACCTCGCCCGCCGCCGGCTCCTGCAGCCCGAGCATCGTCCGCGCCAGGGTGGACTTGCCGCAGCCCGACTCGCCGACCACGCCGAGGATCTCGCCGCGCCGCCAGTCGAGCGTGACGCCGTCGACGGCCCTGACGACGCCGCCGCGGGCGCGGAAGTGCACCGCCAGCTCCGCCACGTCCATCAGCGGCTCGGTTGCGACCGCGGTCATTCGCGCGCTCCCACGGCCGGCGCCGCGACCGGCGGCCACTCGCTCCAGGGCGCGAAGTGGCAGGCTGCCGCGTGTGCGGGCTTGACTTCGCGCAGCGGCGGGTCGGCGAGGCAGGCATCGGCGGCGTACGGGCAGCGAGGCCGGAAACGGCAACCCTCGGGCAGGTCGCCCGGGTCCGGCGGACCGCCGGGGATCGGAGCCGCGACGCCGCGGCTGGCGCCAATGGTGGGCAGCGAGTCGAGCAGCAGCTTGGTGTAGGGATGCTGGGGGTCGGCGAACACCGAGCTCACCGGACCGGCCTCGACGATCCGGCCGGCGTACATCACCGCGATCCGGTCGCAGGTCTCGGCGAGCACCCCGAGGTCGTGGGAGATCAGGATCAGCGCCAGTCCGAGCTGCTCGCGCAGCCGCTCGAGCAGCTGCAGCACCTGCGCCTGCATGACGACGTCGAGCGCCGTCGTCGGCTCGTCGGCGATCACCAGCGACGGCCGGCAAGCGAGCGCGAGCGCGATCATCACCCGCTGTCGCTGGCCGCCGGAGAGCTGGTGCGGATAGCGGTGTCCGAGCCCGGGGGTGATGCCCACCGTCGTCAGCAGCTCGGCGATGCGCTCGCGCAGGTCCTTGCCAGAGCGCACCCGCTCGTGCAGCCGGATCGCCTCGGCGATCTGGTCGTCGACGCGCTGGACCGGGTCGAGCGAGTTCATCGCCCCCTGGAAGACCAGCGAGATGTGGCGCCAGCGCACAAGGCCCATGCCGCGCTCGGTGCGCCGCTCGATGTTGATCGGCTCGGCGGCGCCGGGCGGGCGCAGGGTGAGCGTTCCCGACTGCTCCAGGCCCGCGGGCAGAAGCTTCATCAGCGCCAGCGCCGTGGTCGTCTTGCCGCAGCCCGACTCGCCTGCGAGGCCCAGCGCCTCGCCCGGCTGGATCGCGAAGTCGACCCCGTCGACGATCGGGTGGTCGCGGTGACTGACCCGCAGGTCACTGACTTCGAGCAGCGCGGTCACGCTCTCTCCTCGCGTAGCCGCGGGTTGACGTACTCCTCGAACAGGTAGCCGATCAGGGCGACGGCGAGCACCAGCGTGGTGATGCAGAGGCCGGGCGGAATCACGTACCACCACGCCTCGGCGCTGGGCGCGCCGGCCTCGAACGCGTTCTCGAGCATCGTCCCCCAAGAGATCCGAGTCGGATCGCCCAGCCCGAGGAACGACAGTGACGCCTCGGAGAGGATCGCCACGGCGACGATCAGCACCGTGTTGGCGAAGATCAGCGGCATCGTGTTCGGCAGGATGTGGGTGCGGATGATGTAGGGATCGCTCGCCCCCAACGCCCGCGCCCGCTCGACGAAGGCTCGCTCGCGCAGGGTCAGCACCTGGGCCCTCACGATCCGACCGGTCCCCGCCCACGAGGTCAGCCCGATGACCACGATCAGCACCGCCAGCGACGGCTCGAGCAGGCTCGCGAGGACGATCATCAGCGGCAGCGTCGGGATCACCAGGAACCAGTTCTCGAGCGAGTCGAGGATGCGATCGGTCCAGCCGCCGAAGTAGCCGCCGGCCAGGCCGACGACCGAGCCCAGCACCGCCGAGATCAGCGCCGCGGCGAAGCCGACGATGATCGACACGCGTGCGCCGACGATGATCTGCGAGAACACATCGGCGCCGGTCTCGGTGGTTCCGAGCGGGTGATCGAAGCTGGGCGCTGCGAGTACCTCGAGGCTCGACGCGTTCGGGTCGTAGGGCGCGATCACGCTGCCGAAGATCGCGAGGAAGGCGAACAACCCCAGTACGGCGAGCCCGAAGCGCCCGCGCCAGGTGTGCAGGAGCAGCTCTCGGACGCTGCGGGTCGAGGTCATCGCGTCTGCACCCGCGGGTCGAGGTAGAAGTACAGGCAGTCGGCGAGCAGGTTGGCCAGGATCACGCCGACCGAAAAGACGAGGAAGGTCCCCTGGAGCACGGGGAAGTCCTTGTCGTTGATCGCGGTGAAGCTGAGCTCGCCGAGGCCCGGCCAGGAGAAGATCGTCTCGATCGTGATCGCACCGCCGGCGACCAGGCCGAACTGGATCGCCGCCAGCGTCACCAGCGGCAGCAGCGCGTTGGGCACGGCGTGGCTGCGCACCACCCTGCTCCAGGGCAGGCCGGTCGCTCGCTTGACCGTGACGAAGTCCTCGGTCAGCACGTCGACCATCGACGAGCGCATGATCAGGAAGTACTGGCCGAGCAGCATCAGCGTCATCGCCGTCACCGGGAGGATCAGGTGGTCGAGGACGTCTGTCGCCTCGGCCCACCAGCTCGAGAACTCGACCCCCGGGGTCACCTGAAGTCCCGCCGGGAAGATCGGTATCCAGACGGCGAAGACGAGGATCAGGATGATCCCGATCCAGTACTCGGGGGCGGCGTAGGTGAACAGGCTGAAGCCGAGCAGGCTGTCGTCGGTCTTCTTGCCCCGCCTCGTCGCCGCCAGCACTCCGAGCCAGCTGCCGATCAGCGTCGCCGCAAGGGTCCCGACCCCGACCAGCAGCAGCGTCCACGGCAACGCGTCGACGATCTCGTCCCACACTTCCTCGCGCGAGCGGTAGCTGACCCCGAGGTCGAGGCGCAGCGTGTCGCCCATGTAGTCGACGAACTGGCCGCCGAGCGACTTGTCCAGGCCGTAATCGGCGCGCAGCTCCTCGAGCTCCTCCGGCGTCGACTGCGGCAGCCGTGCGAGCTGGGTCGTCGGGTCACCCATGACCCGGAAGAGGAAGAAGTTGAAGACGATCACGAAGACGAGCGTCAGCAGCGTCGCCGCGACCTTCCCCGCGAGCCAGCGTCCGGTCACGCCGCCAGCCTCACCCTTCTACCTCCAGCGGCTCGCTTTCGCGTCGGCGCGACGAGCGCGAGCCCAGCAGCCAGCCGCCGACGCCGAAGACGATCGCGGCAACCAGCGCCAGGCCGGGCGACTGCCCGCCGCCGTCGTCCGAGCCCCCGCCCTCGGCCGGCGAGAGGCTGAGCACCGGCTCGTAGCCGGTCTGGGCACAGAGGATGTCGCCCTCCTCGGCGGGGCAGGCGAGCTCGACGCCGGCGAGGGCGTCGTCGCGGTACGCCTGCAGCTGCGGGTCATAGGTGAGGACGACGTAGGGAACGTCGCGCTGGATCAGGGCGACCATCTCCTGGATCGTCGCCTTGCGCTCCTCGACGTCGAACAGGCCCGCCTGCTCCTGGAACAGCCGGTCGTACTCGGGGTTGGCGTAGAAGGAGTCCGACAGGCCGCCGATCTCGGTCGACAGGAAGAGACTGAGCAGGAAGCTCGGGTCGTACGGGTCGCCGCCCCAGCCCCAGATGAAGGTGTCGAACTCCGGCGCCGGCTTGCCATCGACGAAGCGGATCGTCAGCTCGGTGAGCTTGTCGGTGCTGACCACCTGGACGTTGAACTCGACCCCGATCTCGCGTGCCTGCTCGGCGACCAGCTGCGCGTGCTGGCGATCGAACTGCGACTCCGAGCGCACGTGGAGGTCGAACGAGAGCGTCTGGCCGCCCTTGGTCCGGACGCCGTCGTCGTTGAGCGTCCACCCCGCGTCGTCGAGCATCTGGTTGGCGAGCTCGGGGTCGTACTCGAAGTCCTCCTCGGGGACCTCGTAGAACGACTTGTAGTAGGCGGGCAGGATCCCGTGGGCCGCGAACGAGGTGTCGTGGGTGACGATCTGGACCAGCCGCTCGCGGTCGATCGAGTGGGCGATCGCCAGGCGCACGGTGCGGTCCTGGATCGCCGGGTTGAAGATCGCGTCCGGGCAGTAGCGCTCCGGGCAGACGTTGAACGCGAGCTCCGTGTACTCCGGCGACGGGCTGCGGACGGTGGTGATGTTCGGCTCGTCGCCGAGCCCGGCGAAGGTCGCGGCCTGGATGTCGTGCGGGATCACGTCGATCTCGCCGAGCTTCAGGGCCCGCTCGGCCGCGTCCTGTGTGCCGTACTTGACGAACTGGATCTCCTCGAACGCCGGCTCTTCGCCGCGGAAGTTCGGGTTCTTCTCCATCCGGATGATCCGGTTGGGCTCGAACTCGGTGACGACGTACGGGCCGCTGCCGACCAGCGGCAGCTCGGGCCTGTAGGAGCCGGTGAGCTCCTTCAACGGCACCTCGCCCCAGATGTGCTCGGGGAGGATGTAGACGAAGATCCCGCCGACGATGCGCGCGTCGGGGCGCCGCGTCTCGATCACCACCGTCTGGTCGTCCGGGGTGCCGATCCGGATGACGTTGCTGGTGTAGTTGGTGAACAGCTGGCCTTCCTCGCCCAGCGTCTCGTAGGAGTACTTGACGTCGGACGAGGTGATCGGCTCGCCGTCGGACCACTTCGCGTCGGGGTCGAGCTTGAAGGTGATCGTCTTGCGATCCTCCGAGACCTCCCAGCTCTCGGCGATGCCGGGCGCGGGCGAGAGGTCCTCGGGGTTGAAGTTGACGAGCAGGTCCCAGTTGAGCGCCCAGACGTTGTAGTTCTCCTCGTCGAGGGCGGTGAACGGGTTGAGGTTGCGCGGGTCCTGACCCCACCCGATCCGCAGGACGTCGTTGTCCGTGTCCTGCGCGCCGGCCGGCGCCGAGCCGAGCGCGACGGCAAGCAGCACCGTCGCGAGCAGGACCGTCGCGCCTCCGAACATCGTCCTCACGCTCATTGCTGTCCTCCTCGCGGTTCGACCGCGGGTTCGAGTATCTCCAGGGTCTTGCCGGCGCCGTCGATGCGAGCCGCGACCCCGAGCGGCATCGTCGCCATGTGCTTGCCGTGCCCGACCGGCACGTTCGCGATCGCCGGGATCCCCAGCGGCGCGATCAGCTCGTCGAGCAGCTCCTCGATCGACAGCGTCGACTGCGAGTACGTCGGCGGCGTGCGCGCCCGCAGGTTGACGTCGGTGCCGAAGACGAACCCCGCGACGCGATCGAGCTTGCCCGCCTGGATCAGGTGGTTGAGCGCGGCATCGACCATGTACTCCTCGATGTTCAGATCCTCGACCATGAGCACGCAACCGTCCGTCTCGAGCTCATACGGCGTGCCGATGCTCGAGCAGAGCAGCGACAGGCAACCGCCGACCAGGGGGCCCTCGCCGGTCCCCTCGCCGATGGTGAGCACGTAGGGGTTCTCGGGGTCCTCGAACACGCGCCCGAGCGGCTGCGGCCGGAACGCTCGGTGAAACCACTCCTCCGTTTCCTTCGTCAGCACGTAGTCACCCTTGTCGCGCGTGAAGCGGAGGAAGTTCGGCCCGTAGAAAGTGACCCAGCCCGCATGCGCGGCGAGCGCCAGGTGCAGCGGGGTTATGTCGCTGTAGCCGCAGACGATCCGCGGCTCGCCCAACGCCTCCCAGTCGATCAGGCCGTGGAGGCGGGCCGTCCCGTAGCCGCCGTCGAGCGTGTGCACCATGTCGATGCCCGGCTCCGACAGCGCCCACTGGAGGTCGGCGGCGCGCTCGTCGTCTGTCCCTGCCAGGTATCCGTGGACCTTGCGGAAATTGGGGCCGAAGACGACCCGGTGGCCGCGCTCCTCGAAGTAGGCGGTCGCCTGCTCGGTCTCGGAGCGGGTCTGGGGTGGGCTCCCCGGCGCGACGACTGCGATCGTCGCCTTCTCGGGGAGCGCCGGGGCCTTGACCCGCGTGGAGGTCGCGGTCACGTCGCCGTCTCCACGGGTCCGCGAGAGACACTCTCGATCGCCTCGCCGATCAGCTCGGGTGAGGCCTGCAGCGAGCCGAGCACGAGCTCGACGTGCAGCTCGGCGACCTGCTCGAGCTGCAGCGGGCCGGCGGGATCGAACCACAGCGCGACCCCGGTGCACTGCAGCAGGATCGCGTAGGTGGCGACGTGCGCGTCGGTCGCGCGCAGGGAGCCGTCGCGGATGCCATCGCGGATCATCTCGCTGAAGATCGCCTGGTAGTCGTCGCGCTTGGCGATCAGCGCCTCCCGCGGCCCCTCGGTGAGCGCGCGGATCTCGCTGTCGGTGACGAACGCCGCCAGGCGGTGCAGGCCATGGAAGACGACGTGCTCGCGCACGGCCGCCGCCAGCCTCAGCGCCGGCCGCTCGTGGCGGCTCATCGCCGCGACGACCATCTCGGTGAGCTGCTCCATGAAGTCGTCCTGGAGCCGGACGAGGATCGCCTCCTTGCGCGGATACCAGTGATAGATCGCCGCCGGCTGGATCCGGGCGGCGGCGGCGATCGCGCGCATCGAAGTCGCGTGGTAGCCGCGGGCGGCGAACAGCTCGACCGCGGCGGCGTGGATCGCGTCGCGCGTCTCGGGGCCGCGGCGCGCCGACGAGCGCCCGTCGGCCAGTCCGGGCTCGGACTTCGGGGCGATCGCGGGGTCAGCCAAGCCTGAGCAGCTCCTTAGCCTGATCCTGGCTCGCCACCTCGCGCCCGAGCGTGCCGGCGAGCCCGACCGCCATCTCGACCAGGGCGGCGTTCGACGGGGCGTGCACGCCGCGGCTGATGTAGGCGACATCCTCGAGACCGGTGCGGATCCCGGGCGCCCCCATCAGCAGGCCAAGGCCGAGCAGCCGCTGGTGATGGCGGCCGATGCAGGTCACGGTCCAGAATGCATCGTCGGGCAGCGGGCGGACCATCGAGGCGAGCGCCTCGGGCGTCGCGTCGATACCGCCGGGAACGCCGAACACCAGGTTGATCCGCATCGGCGCCGGCAGGATCCCCTCCTCCAGCCAGCGCACCGCGCTGACCACGTGACCGACGTCGAACGCCTCGACCTCCAGCGCGATCCCCGCCTTGGTCGCGCGCTCGATGATCCCTCGGCCCGCCGGCGGCGGCGTGATGAAGGTCTCGTCGCCGAAGTTCATCGAGCCCGACTCGACCCCGGAGATGTCGGGGTTTGCCTCCAGGCCGGTGGTCCGCTCCTCGATCGTCATGTCGTTGGCGCCGCCGGTGGAGACCATCGTCAGCACGTCGCAGCCGGCGCGAATGCGCTCGATCGCGTCGACGAACAACTCCGGGCGGCCGCTCGGGGTGCCGTCGTCCTCGCGCACGTGCAGATGGGCGACCGTGGCCCCCGCGGCCGCCGCCTCGATCGTCGAGTCGGCGATCTCCTCGGTGGTGTAGGGGATGTTGGGGTTGTTGTCGCGAAAGACGTCGGCGCCGGTGATGGCGACGGTGACGACCACGGGGTTGCTGTTCCAGCTCATATCAGCCGCCTCAACAGCGGCGGGATTCCGCTTCGCCCTGTCGGGCTCCGCGTCATGCGCTCCTCCCGAGCGACGCGCGTTCTCCATCGGTGATCTGCCTCGGCTCCCTGCCGTCCGGATCCCAGAGCACCAGGGCGAACTCGGCCTCCACCAGCACCCGTCCGTCGCCGTCGACGATCTGCTCCCTGGTGCCGACGCTCGCGCCGCCGAGCTCGGTGATCTCGCAATGCACCGTCACCGCTCCCAGGTCGGGCTCGATCTCGTTGTGGTAGTTGACCTCGCAGCGCCCGACTACGTACTCGGCGCGGTCGATCCCGTGCTCGCGCAGGAACGCGTCGCGGCCCTCCTCGAGGTAGGCGAGCGCCGCAACGTGGCCGACGTGGCCGAGCGCGTCGAGATCGCCCCAGCGCATCTGCACTTCGTGACCCTGCACGCTCACGCTGCCTCCACCGTCAGTCCATACGCGTCGCGCAACGGCGCCGAGCCGCGCACCAGCTCGAGGGCGTAGGCGCCGCGGTCGGGTGCGTAGCCGCTGCCGATCATCATCCGCACGTCCGAGCCGGTGCCGTCGGCGGTCAGCGCCGCCGACCCGAAGCGAGTCGCCATCGAGAAGAACATCACGGTGCCGCCGTCGGCCGTGGTCAGGATCGCCGCGGGCTCGCAGCCGGCTGCGTTGACGACGACGACGGTCAAGTCGGCCGGCGGCGCCCCCGCGGCGCGCAGCGCCTCGGCGGTGCTGATCGGATCGCGCAGGTCGGCGACCACGCCGAGATCGCACAGGCCGGCCCGGGTCGCATCGTCGACCGCGGCGCGATCGACGTCGACCGCGATCACCATCCCGTCGCCCGTCGCGTCGCGCGCGGCGGCCAGCGCCAGC